>SKXL01000003.1 GCA_007128425.1 Balneolales bacterium
AAATCCGTGCTGATATCCGTTATTTCATACATTTTGTCTGACGGCTCACCGACACTGAGTCCACCGATGGCCATGCCGTCGAAGTCCATCTCACCAAGGGTTTCGATGGACTCGCCTCGAAGTTCCGGAAACACACCACCCTGGCATATGCCGAAAAGAAACTGTTGGTGTCCGTAACGCTCCTGACTGTTTTTGAACGCATAGATCGACTCTTTTGCCCAACGATGAGTGAGTTGCAGTGATTTGCGAACGTACTCTTCTGTGGCCGGATAGGGTGGGCACTCGTCGAGCACCATCATAATATCCGAACCGAAAACTCTTTGCGTTTCAATAACCTGTGCGGGAGTGAACTTGTGGCTTGAACCATCAAGGTGACTTTTGAACACAACGCCGTCAGCTTCCAGCTTGCGGATTTTGGAAAGCGAGAATACCTGGTAGCCGCCAGAGTCGGTAAGCAGTGCTCCGGGCCAGTTCATGAAGGCGTGTAGTCCGCCGGCCTGCAGCATAACGTCCGTACCTGGTCGAAGATATAGGTGATACGTATTTCCCAGAATGACAGGAGCCTTGATTTTTTCGGTCAGCGTTTGAGTATCGATTGCTTTGACGGAACCCGCCGTTCCGACCGGCATGAAAATCGGGGTGGGAATCGTCCCGTGATCCGTTTGAATCTCCCCTCTCCGTGCTTTACCTTTCGTCGTTTCTTTTATGAGCTGGAACACGTTATATTGTACGATTACTTGCAGTAAACAGGAATATGGCTGTAAACAGAGCTCAAATATAACAAGTCGCCGATTTAACCCGTAACTCTTTCCGTAATTTGTTTGCATCACACTCTGAGCTGAGAATAAAACGTTGCACACCGTCGACGTTGCGTGGCGAATGGGATTTAAAAAATTACAGCATATAATTTATTATTGAATTGGAAAAGGCAAGGGAAATAATCAGTACCATCATCAGTGATTTGATTTTTCTGATATTGGCCTGGTACATTTTTTATTATGTCCGGTTTGAACTCGGGTTGGGCAGTGCACCAGCCACCATTGGACCATATAGCCTGTTTATTCCCGGCCTGGTTATTTCCATTTTTTGGATCGCTATTTTCGGAATTTTCGGCCTGTATCGCCATCTCTACCTGATTTCCCGATTTGATGAAATGATCAGGGTGGCAAAGATCACTATCATCGGAACACTGATTCTATTCTTCTTGCTGTTCATCGATTCACTCGGGTGGACATCCGACAATTTGCACCAGGCCAAATGGGTGACGCTCATGTACTGGCTGATTGTGTTTACCTGCGTGTCCACAAGCCGCTTTATCCTGCGTACTATTCAGAAACACCGGGCATTAAAAGGCAAGGGATTGCACCGTGCATTTATAGTAGGGACCGGTCCGGCCGCCAAATCTGTACATGACAACCTGAACCGTCACCGCACATCCGGAATGAATGTCGTAGGATTTCTGCGCCTGAACGGTGCAGACCCCGAAAGGATAGAGGTGGACAAGGAGATGGTCATTGGAAATGTCGAGGATATCAAGAGTCTGGTGTTGAAAAACAAGGTTCAGGAGGTGATTGTGGCTCTGGAACAAGATGAACGCGATTACCTTATTTCAATTCTGGACCAGATTGATATACCCGATGTTTTTGTCAAGATTCTGCCAGATTTTCATCAGATGATTACCGGTCTCAATCAGACCAATCAGATATTCGGATTGCCATTGATAGACGTCATACCGGACCCGATGCCCACCTGGGAAAAATTCATCAAACGGCTGATGGATATTGTTCTGTCGCTGATAATCCTGATTCCCGCTATCCCGCTGATGCTTCTCATCACACTGCTGATTCGCCTTACTTCACCCGGGCCGGCTGTATTCAAACAGAAGAGGGTAGGAAAATACGACCGGCCATTCACCATGTATAAATTCCGGACCATGTTCATTGATGCCGAGAAGGAAAGCGGACCGGTCTGGGCTACCGACAACGACCCGAGAATCACACCTGTCGGTTACTGGCTGCGTAAATTACGACTTGATGAACTTCCACAATTCTACAATGTACTCAAGGGCGATATGAGTCTTGTTGGGCCTCGCCCGGAAAGGCCGTATTTTGTCGAACAGTTTAAAAAGAATATACCGCTTTATTCAAGAAGGCTGAGGGTCAGACCCGGCATAACCGGTTGGGCACAAGTAAAATGGAAGTATGATGAAAACCTTGAGGATGTAAAGGAAAAGACAAAATACGACCTGTTCTATGTTGAAAATATTTCACTGAAAATGGATTTCAAAATTCTTATCAATACCATTATGACTGTACTTAAAGGAAAGGGACAATAGGCATGAGTCAACTGAGTGAAACACTGATTATCATACCGACATACAATGAAGCCGAGAATATTGTAAAACTTATTCCCCATTTGCTCGGTCTGAATGAACGGGTAGATGTTCTTGTAGTGGATGACGGATCCCCGGACGGAACGGCTGCGGAGGTAAAAAGTTTGCAGAAGAAATACGGAAACAGGATTCATCTCATTGAGCGCGAGGGGAAGCTTGGCCTGGGAACCGCCTATGTGGCCGGATTTCATTATGCACTTGAGCGCTCCTATCTCTATGTTTGCGAAATGGATGCTGATTTTTCCCATGATCCGGACGATGTGCCGCGGCTCATCAGTGAAGTAAGGCAGGGAAACTGCGATGTGGCCATAGGTTCCCGGTATATTGAAGGCATCAGTATCATAAACTGGCCGCTTTCCCGTCTCATCCTTTCCTACTCTGCCAATATGTATGCCCGATTCATTACGGGCCTGCCTGTGAGGGACACCACCGCAGGATTCAAGTGCATATCCCGGAAAGTGCTGGAAAAAATAGACTTGAATAAGATCAAGTCAAATGGTTATTCTTTTCAGATAGAAGTACATTTCCGTGCATTCAAAGCCGGATTTACCCTGAAGGAGATCTCAATCATTTTCAGGGAGAGAAAAGAAGGTGTGTCAAAAATGTCAAAAAAGATCGTTAGAGAAGCAGTCTGGATGGTTTGGGTCCTCAAAATCCGCAGTATCCTGGGCATACTGTAATTTCTGTTCATGAACAAATATGGTCATAAGTGGTGGTACGCCGGAGTTCGGCGAATGTTAATCAAAGCGGAAACCACAAAAATTTACATATTAGCACTGCATCTGAATGAATTACTTAGATTTCGAAAAACCGATCATTGAGCTTGAAAAGAAAATTTCCGAGCTCAGTGAATTGAATATTACCGACGACAATGTCCTTCTGCCTGAAATAGAGCGGCTTCGCAACCGTGTTGAGGAGTTGCGTGCGTCCATTTTCTCCAACCTGACCCATTGGCAGCGGGTTCAGCTTGCGCGTCATCCCGACCGTCCGTACACGCTGGACTATGTCTACAACATCATGGAAAATTTTGTTGAACTCCACGGAGATCGGTGCTTCAGTGACGACAAGGCGATAGTGGGCGGCTTTGCTACATTCGACGGCCGTTCGGTGATGGTGATCGGACATCAGAAAGGGCGTGATACAAAAAGTCGCAAGTATCGGAATTTTGGAATGCCCAACCCGGATGGTTATCGCAAAGCGTTGCGAATGATGAAATCTGCCGAGAAATTCGGAGTTCCGGTCATCACCATGCTTGACACGCCGGGTGCCTTTCCTGGCCTGGAGGCCGAAGAGCGCGGTCAGGCCGAAGCTATTGCCCGCAATCTAAGGGAAATGGCTTTGCTGCAAGTACCCATCGTCACCGTCGTGATCGGCGAGGGCGCCAGCGGCGGTGCGCTGGGTATTGGTATGGGCAATGAAGTGTATATGATGGAAAATACGTGGTACTCGGTAATATCACCCGAATCCTGCTCATCCATCCTTTGGAAAAACTGGGACTACAAAGAGCAGGCAGCCCGGGCACTCAAACTCAGCGCCCAGGATTTGATGCAACTCAAGGTGATTGACGGTATTATCAAGGAACCTCTCGGCGGAGCCCACCGAGACTATGCCGCCGCATCCAAAGCCATACGCGACCAACTAACAGAAAGTCTCGACCGGCTGTGCAAAATGAAGCCAATGGAACTGAAGACCCAGCGAATTGAAAAATATTCGCAGATGGGAGCATGGACCGATATCTCAAAAAGCAAGTGAATGTTCCCGGACCGTCCCGCCATCCTCACCTATTCCATGCAGCTCCGGAGCCGATACAGTGAAACGGACAAAATGGGTGTGGTCTATCACAGCCGTTATCTGGAATATTTTGAAGTGATGCGAACCGAGTTCATCCGGGATGCCGGTCTGCCATACGCGGAAATGGAGCAGAACGGCGTGATGCTCCCCGTAGCCAGTGTGGAAATCCGCTACAAACGACCCATCTTGTATGATGAAATGATGGATGGCCGGCTGGTTATTTTTGACAAACCCGGCGTCAGGCTGATTACCTGGTATGATATCCGACCCGCCGGAGCGCCACAATCCTCAGTAATTGGCAAGGTCGAGCTGGTTTTTGTGGATATGAAAACACGCAGGCCCATAAGGGCTCCCGAACAGTTTCTGAAAAAATTCAATGATTATGCGGCAATGGCCTGATGAGGTCAAGCGCATTGTGCAGCTGGCGCTTGATGAGGATATCGGAACCGGTGACATCACCACGCATGCCATCCATACCGGCCATGAAACCGGTTCGGCAACACTGGTTTCAAGGGAGGATGGAGTGCTGGCCGGCATTGAACTGGCCGGTTATATTTTACATCTGGTGAGCGATGAGGTATCGTTTTCTGCCGTTCTGCAGGATGGCGACCCGCTTACTCCCGGAATGGTTATCGCCCGCATTGAGGGTCCGCTGGCACCGATACTCAGCGCCGAACGAACCCTGCTAAACTTTTTACAGCGTATGTGCGGCATTGCATCGCAAACCCGGCGGTATGTCAGCGAGCTTTCGGCTGCCAAAACCCGGATCCTGGACACACGCAAAACGGTGCCGGGCCACCGCTTTCTCGATAAAATGGCGGTACGGATCGGTGGCGGGACCAACCACCGGATGCGACTCGACGACCGGTTTCTGATCAAGGAGAATCATATCCGTATGGCCGGGGGTATCGAAAAGTCGATCAGCAGCTGCATCGCCTGGCGCGACCGGCAAGGCCTTAATGTCGGCATTGAGATCGAGGTGACCGGTCTGGATGAACTCCGGCAAGTCATTGCCAGTGGAGGGGTTGATTATGTAATGCTGGATAATATGTCGCTGGAAATGATGAAAGAGGCCGTGCGGATGGTTGATGGCAGGTTTCAGACGGAGGCATCCGGCAACGTCACCCTGGAGCGTCTTCGGGATATTGCTGAAACCGGCGTGGATTATATATCATCCGGAGCCCTGACGCATTCGGTCCGTGCCATGGACATTTCACTCCTGGTTGACAACCGCTGATACCTGGTATGAGCGAACCGGTCATTCAATTATAGGAGCAATTTTCGATGCACGGAAAGCAACTTCTATCGACCAAATATGCGCTCCATCCGCTGTTTTACGTTGTCGTGCTGCCATCAATCCTTTTTTTTGCATTTGCCGCTTGGAGTCCGCCGCTGTTCTACAGTACACTGCCGGAATGGTTTGGAAGCTGGCAGAAAGCGCTGTTTTCACAGGTTTGCCATCAGCAGCCTGCCCGCTCACTGTATATCAACGGAATCCCGCTGGCGGTTTGCAGCCGTTGCACCGGTATCTATACCGGAATCCTGGCCGCCATGATCATTCACCCGTTTATTTTCACTTTTGTGATTAAGGCAAAGCTTTATATTATGCGGGTGTTTGCTTTGGCTTCTTTGGTAATCGTTCTTGACGGTGCCGCCAACCTGTTTCATTTGTGGCATTCCACAGACCAGGTCAGGTTGATCACCGGTACCTTCTGGGGCATGGCAACCGGAACGCTGCTCATTTATTCACTAATTGTACTACGAAAACATAAACCAGGAGATAACCCGTATGGAACCCGTTCAAAATAAAAGTATCTGGAATGCATCGGGCATGGCAGGAGTGGTTTTTGGATTCATTGTCTTTCTCATCTCGCTCATTGGAAGCTACATCACCATTCACTCAGAGCCAACCGGCAATCTGCTGAGCGGAACCATTCTGGCCTCGGTCATCGGATGTCTGATCGGCGTGTTCGGTGGCGTATTCGGCGTAAAAATGTATATCAGGGAGTACGGACCTGAGATGAAGATCGGTCAGGGTGCCGTAATTGGATTGGTTGCCGGACTCATAATGGGCGCCATCTCCCAGTTTTTATCCCTGCTGTGGCCGCTGTTTGACAGTGCCTTCATCGAAAACCTCCAGGCAGCCATGATTGCCAACATCGAGCTTTCCGATCAGCTTCCGGAGGCACAGAAAGAGGATATGATCGATGCCACATACACCCAGATGCAGAACTACTACTCTGCCGGAAGCATCATACAGGGATTTCTGATCAGTTTTGTCACCTATGGTCTGCTGAATCTGTTCAGCGGATTGATTGCCGCGAAATTTATGGGCAAGACACCGCAGGAGGAGTTGTAATGACCCGGAATAATCCGTTTAAATTATGATAACCGTTTTTTATGTCTGATCACCCATCCAGAGAAAATAGGGGGAATATACCCGACAGCAGTGGCAAGCCGCAGTCTGAAACCGATGAGTTCACACCGACCGGTTTCCTTCATGAGCAAAGCTGGGCCGAGCGAAACGGGTTTCCACTGTGGTTGCTGGCCTTTGTCTGGGTCGTCGTCTCTTTTCTGATGTTTCAGCTTGTCGGAACAGCTGTTACAGTGGTTTATCTGTTGTTGTCATCTGATGGCCGGCTTGCATTTGATGCCGACATGCTGATAGAGCATATTGATGTGCTGTTTATCGCCAATTCACTGAGCCAGATCCTTTTTCTCGGTTTGGCGACATGGGTGGTCACCGGTTTGGTTACCACAGGCCGACGTGCCACGTTCCTTCGCCTTCAGGCCGACAGCAGAACGGTTCCGGTCATACTGCAGACCGCACTGCTGATTGTTGTCATTCAACCTCTGGTTTGGCTGCTCTCATGGATGAATGCACAGATACCGTTTGGTGACGGCTATATCGCTTTTGAGGAGAGCCAGATCGAAATGTTGAAAAATTTCCTGACCGGTGACCATGTCGTTCTGCTTACATTGATTCATGTGGGCCTCGTTCCCTCTGTATGTGAAGAAGTGTTGTTTCGGGGCTATTTTCAACGGGCGCTGGAGAAATCCTGGGGAATATGGGCAGCCATTATTATCGGTGGCGTGCTTTTCGGAGTCTACCATATTCGACTGACGCAGGTCATTCCGTTGTCGGCTATCGGCATGTTGCTGGCATGGATCGTCTGGAAATCCGACAGCCTGTTGCCGGCCATGGCAGGTCACTTTGTCAATAATGGAGGCAGCGTTGTCCTGGCCTCAATGTATCCCGAATACATGTTGGAACAAATGGCAGCAACTGAACTTCCGCCCTTGTGGCTGGTGTTGATTAGTTTAGGAGTCACTGTCATGTTGCTGCGATTCATCAACCATACAACCAAGCGGGAGTAAATTATGTTTAGTGAAAAAATAAAACCGGATAATGTGGATGACTGGACCTGTGTTTATGAAACCAGTATCGAAAGCGAAGCCCGTCTTGTTCAGGCATTTCTCCAGGATTACGGATTGACCTGTGAAGTTTTATCAAAAAAGGACAGCGCCTACACTGTGAATTTCGGAGATCTCTCTGCACTATTTGTCTATGTACCCACTGACCAGGCCGCTGATGCAAAAAAGGCACTTGAAGAATGGAAAGAGGGCAAAATCGACTATGAGGGCAAAGGTGAACCGGAGGATGACGAAGCCGATGAAGAAGCTCCCCGTGGAGACAAGGATCCCGGTGAGGAGGACGATAAACAGAATAAATAGGGGAGTGACCGGGTGCCTGAGTTAGTAAAACGAATTCTATCTTCACTGATCGCTGCACCGGTATTTCTCTATGCTATATGGCTTGGAGGATGGTTTTTCACGGTCATGCTGATTTTGATATCGATGATCATTCAGCTCGAAATCATAAACATGCTGGCCAAACAGAGCCTTCACACCCGGAAAATCATGGCGTTGCTTCTGGGTGTTCCGATAATGATGATGGCTATGCATCCTGAAATTTCGTGGATAATCATTCTTGCAGTTTTGTTGCTCATTCTGGTGACGGAAATCTTTCGTGATCATAGCGAAGGCTGGAAGCATTTGTTGACCACACTCTCTGTCGGTATAATGGTGCCCGCTCTTTTTTCCGGATTGCTTGTGCTCAGAAATTTTGGCGATGATATGACAGGTTTTATCCTTGCGTTCACACTTGTTCTGATGGTGTGGTCCAATGATATTTTTGCTTTTGCCGGCGGCAAGGCAATGGGAAGGCATCGCCTGGCCCCCAAAATCAGTCCGGCAAAAACGGTTGAAGGATTTGTCTGGGGTTTTCTTGGCTGCTTTCTTGCGCTGAGTCTCTGTATGATCTATATACCCGGCTTTCCTCTCGATCTGAAAACCGCAATTCCCTTTGCTATTCTGACGGGATTGTTTGGTCCGGCCGGTGATCTGGCCGAAAGCAAGCTGAAGCGGGCGTCGGGGATCAAGGATTCCTCTGGACTTATGCCCGGTCATGGCGGGCTGTATGACCGCTTTGATGCGGTCCTGTTTTCAGCCCCGGCCGCAGCAGTTTACTTTAGTGCACTGCATTACTTTTCCTTATTGTAGTTCTATCCATATTGTAGTCCTATGTGATCAACGGAGTACCGTTATGAACGTTTTTCTGACAGGCGGCACAGGATTTATTGGAAGGCATCTCTCCGAACTTTTATTTGAACAGGGTGATTCGGTTACCATCGCAACCAGGAACCCGGATAAATATGCCGCACAGGCCAGGGACAATGGCCGCGACACCCGGGTGCAGTTTATACCGCTGGAAAGTGATTTGTCGCTTCACATGAAGGAGTGTGATGTGGTGGTGAACCTTGCCGGTGAAAACCTGTTTGGCAAGCGGTGGACCAGCAGCGTAAAAAAGAGGCTCTACGACAGCCGCATGCAGACTACCCGATCATTGGTCGATGCATTGAAACGACTGGATAAGAAACCGGATGTCTTTCTTTCGGGTTCGGCCGTAGGATACTATGGTGACTGCGGATCCGAGAAGCTTACCGAAAAGAGAGGAGCTGGAAACGATTTCCTCGCCAGGATGTGCTCTGACTGGGAGAATGCAGCTTTGGACGCCGAGAGCCTGGGCATTCGGGTGGTCCTTTCACGCACGGGCGTCACACTGGGAAGAGGCGGAGGAGCACTGGCTACCCTGCTGCCTGTTTTCAAGGCTTTCATAGGTGGGTCAGTTGGATCCGGAACACAATACTTTCCATGGATACACATCGACGATGTATGTGAATCCATGGTATTTGCAATCCGGAATAAGGATTTTTCAGGTCCATTTAATGCAACTGCGCCGAAGCCTGTCACCATGAATGAATTTGCAAAGGCACTCGGGGATGTGATTTCAAGACCCTCCTTGTTCAGAGTGCCGGAGTTTGCACTAAACCTGGTTCTCGGCAATGACGCGGCTTCGATGATAACAAACAGTCACAGAGCCATACCTGAAAGGTTGCGCGAGAACGGGTTTGATTTTCGCTACGATGACATTGGACAGGCTCTGAGTCAGATTTTAAAAAGTTGAACGGGCTTTCACAAACCAGCGTCTCATGGCCGTCGAAAGGACCAGCATCGCATGCCGTCGCGGGTTTGTCCGATTAGCTCCCGTTCGCCGGCTCCAAGAATATTGGTCACCATCGGATATCGCATGGATGCAGACGGGATATCTCCGATCGGTTCACCGGACTCCACCTGCCATGCGTAAACTCTGCCGGTATTGGAAACACCGACCATGTCCGGTTTGCCGTTGCCGTTCACATCGGTTATCAGCATGTTTGCATAAGAAGCGGAAGACTGACCCATATTCCTTGTCATTCTGAGCTGACCGCCTTCGTTTAGCAGAAAAAGATTGCCATTCAGATTCTGTACCCCGATCATTCGTTCACGAATGCGTTGACCGTCATCGTGGTCCAAAGTCAGAGTCTGTACAATGGGTGCGTTAAGTATCGGTGAATTTCCAACATAGACACGGCGTACAATCAGATCGCTGCGGTTGTTCCGACCATTATTTTGTTGGCTGTTGGAGTAAGTGTTATTGTCAGGTGCAACGACAAGTGAGTCTGCAAAGAAAGGTTCACGACCAATGGCATAGAGGTGCCCATCTGCAGCGCCGGCAATAATGTGCCGGCCGTGAAAGGTGACCGGTCCGAGGTCGGATTCAATAAAAACCGGGTACCCGTCACGCAGGTTGCCGCGGGGTGAAAAACCGAACAACCCGTTTCCGGCAGTGATCCAAAGGGTATGCTCATCGGCGAATTCATTAAACACCGGTTGTTGTGAAGCCTGAATATTGATGTCCCGGGGCCAACCCTGGATATTGCGTCCTCTCTGATCCAGAACATGCACTTTCCGGTCGGCTGTGGTGACGATCATCTCCGGTCGGCCGTCCCTGGCAACATCAGCAAGGGTAAGCGGCGTTGTGATGCGCTCATCCATCGTAACCGGAAAATTGGGAAGCGGGATTCCGCGTGTATTCCAGGCGTAGATTTTATTTCCGGCGGCGATGAGAATGGCATGCTGGTTGTTACCATACCAGTCGTAGACCAGGGGTGAACCGAGTGGGCGGTCATTGGCTGTATTCACTTCAAGGAACCCGGTCCCGTCGGCGGCAATACCGTAAATATGATTGCTTTCAGTGGCAATCACCAGCTCATCCCGTGATCCGCCGCCAATATTGGCGAGTGTAGGTTTTCCGGTAATTCGAGACCCTCTGAGGTCGAATGCCCATACGTCGCGCACCGGTTCGGTGCGATCCTCACTGAAATACGTATCCATGGTGAGAGCCATGCTGTCTCCATTACGTACCAGACTGACCGCTCCAATGTCGAGCAGAGAACCCAGAAACCGGGCATGATTCAACGGATTGAGCATCGGTTCAAGGTAATTGAGGAGAGGCGATGTCCGGGTATAAATCCACGCGCTTACCTGATCCGGATGGCGTTGCCTGACAGCCATGTAGGCATCATCGTAATAGTAGACAGCCCGTCTGCGTCTGTCCTGGTCAATTCGGCGCGCCAACCCGGACCGTTTTGTGATGATGGCGGCATTGGCTGAACGGATTACATAAAAATCGGTTAGACGGCTATTCGGTCCCCCCAGGATTTGTCCCATCACAGGACTGTTCAAGTAGTAAACATCGTTGCTGACTTCGATAAAACCATCGCGCTGAAGTTCACGCAGCAAGCTGTTGAAATCGGAGGGATCGCTGAGCCGGCGCAGGTACATATGTTCTCCAACCGAGAGAAACCCGCTGGCCTCGAATGCGACGAAGGCGGTTGCAGGATCCAGCGACTGCCGGATATTTTCAGCCATTCGGTTATCGGACAACAGCAGAGAGTCCAGCCGGCCGGCCGGCCTCATCTCATCTAAAGCAGCGGCCCCGGGATCCTGGTGGAAGATGGTGAAGAAGGCGGCGTCGGTTGGGATGTAGCGATCCAGGTCGAACGATGCCGGTGTGGATGCAAAAGAACCGGCAAATCCGGACAATTCGGCTTCATGAAGCGGGATGTCACCGCGCAGCCGGGCATCGAAAAGGGGATCATCATACGTATCTCTGCTCAGTGAAAGTATGGTCGGTCCGGTACCTTCGAAAATACCCGAAAACCTGGGCAGATAGCGGGGTGCGCCAAGCTGGTTGAGCCAGTTGCCGAGTTCTGGAGTATTAAGCAGGTAACTTCCCGAAGCGACTTCATTTTTTTGAACAGAAATACCAGGGTGTTCGCCGGAATAAGCCATGATGCTGTTCTCAATGGCAACACTGTTCTTGCTCAGGAATATCCAGTCTTTTATTTGGGCGGCAAACAGGCGCTGACCGTCAAGGTGCAGTATACGTATATCCTGATTCCGGAACCTGTAGCTGTTTTCGGCAAACTCCTTGTGAAAGTGTCTGGCTAAGGCATTAACACCGTTCCCGGGATCATCGATAATAAAGACCGGCTGCAGCTGATGGGAACCGGTTGGGTACAGTGCGACAGCTTTCAGTGTAACCGGGTTGGATACATGCTCGATCATATCGGTCACCGTGTTAATTTGTACATCCGAGAGTTCCTCCATCATTATGAAACGGCGATCCTCAAGAGCATATGTAAGATTTGCATCATCATACAGTATCACAAGCGGCGATTCGGCAGGTATGGCAGACAGCCATGATTTGTCATCGCTTTGTTCCGAACAACCTGACAAGACAAGTAAGAGTATGAAAAAAAAGCGAAATGTGTAGGTGGATCTTGCTATCATAGGGAAGATTTGGGAAATACCTTAACAGGCACTGCGTTTAATTAAAGTCAGAATCAACATTAAAATATCACTTTTTGAATGAGTTTTTTAAATCCATTCTTGTTGGTGGCACTTGCTGCAGCAGCCATTCCGGTTATCATTCATTTAATCAACTTCAGAAAGCCCCGAAAAATTGCTTTTTCTACACTGGCATTTTTTCAGGAGTTGCAGAGAACGACAATACGAAGGCTGAATCTGAAACGCTATTTGTTGCTTGCAATGCGTGTTATGGCCATTACCATGTTGGCAGCCGCCCTTGCACGCCCGTTTCTGCCATCTCAGATTGCCGGTTGGCTGGGGGCATCCTCTGGCGATGAACACATTGCTATGCTTGTCGATAACGGGCCAAGCATGATGCAGATTGATGAAGCCGGTCTATACATGGACCAGGTCCGCAATGCCGCCAAAGAGATTCTGGAGCAGGCTGATGATGAGGCCCGGTTTCTCATTGTTCCTTCGCACGGTGAGCTGGCATCCGGACGATTTATGAGGAAACCCGAAGCGATTCGTTACCTGGAG
Organism: Balneolales bacterium; assembly: GCA_007128425.1. Lineage (GTDB taxonomy): Bacteria > Bacteroidota > Rhodothermia > Balneolales > Natronogracilivirgulaceae > SKNL01. The sequence continues at coordinate 12,980 of SKXL01000003.1, forward strand.
CAGCTTGAGACGGTGAATAAAGGCGGTTTTCCTTTTGAAAGAATGATGTACCTGCAAAACCGGCTCGATGATGAACCCGGTGACAGCGGGCGCATTTACTGGTTGTCAGATGCCCGGAAGACACATCTTGAGAAGATGAAAGGTCAATTTCTGGAAGACAAGCCGGACCGGGACTGGCATCCGGTAACGTTCATACATGCGGGCAGCGAATCATTCCAGAATATTGGTGTCGCCGGCGTTGAGCTGACCGGACAGGTACTGGGTGTGGGCATTCCGGCAGGCGTTACGGTTTCGGTGCGAAACTATGGTAGTCAGTCAGTCCACAATGCCTATTTAAGTCTGGAAATTGATAGTGAACGAATTGGTCAGTATGATGTTTCGCTTGAACCAGGAGAGGAAAAGGAGCTGCTTTTTGAAGTCATTCCGGAATCAGCGGGAATAATTCGCGGGATGGCTATTCTCGAAGGGGGAACGTATACCTTTGACCATAAACGCTATTTTTCCATTGAAGTGCCTGAGAGTCGCAATGTACTGCTGATCAGTGACAGGGGGGAGGACGGCACGCGCCGATCCTACCTGAGGCCCGTACTTGCGGCTGCCAGTGAAACCGGAACCCGCATCAACGCATCCTATACCGACATAAGCGATCTCAGGGAACATGACCTGGAAACTTATGATGCCCTTATTCTTGAGAGTCTTCGGAGAGTGCCGGATTATCTTCAGGCCGAGCTGGGACAGTTTGTACAACAGGGACGAGGAATCCTTTTTATCCCATCAGAGCAGGGCAATATCGAGAATTACAACCGTTTCCTGCAGCAGCTGAACGCAGGCAGTTTTTCCGGCATGCGGGGAGCTTATGGCAGATTTGTAGAGGTGGCGTCGCTTCAACCGCTGGAACGCGGCCATCTTCTGGCCGATGACCTTTTCGATTTCAGCGGTGAAGATGATGTGCGGATCGATATGCCCTCTATCTTTCATTACTGGCGCTACGATCAGGCGGAGTCGGGGGCCCCCTTGCTGCAGTCAAATCTGGGTGAGCCGCTTTTTACAGAGCATCCTTTCGGTGATGGCATGGTGATGATCGGAACCATGGGGTTCAGTCCGGGCTGGTCAAACCTCAGTATCAAACCCATATATGCCCCTTTGGTTTACAGAATGATTCTTTACGTTGTTGCCTGGGAGCAAGGTGGTGTCCGTGAGCATGTTCTTGGAGCACCATTTGACCGTTATTTTTCCCATCTCGGCGCCCAGGTGACGATGCGATTAAACGGCGAGGAGATTCATCCGGAGACGGCAGCCAGTGCAAGAGGGCTTCGTGTCCGATATCCGGCGTTTGAATGGGAACCCGGATGGCTGGAGCTTCAATTGGACGAAAAAAGAACAGCAATTGCCATCAATCAGAATATATCGGAATCGGATTTTACTTCGTTATCTCTCTCAGAGACAGAGTACCTTCTCGAGAATATACTTCCCATGGCCGGTCTGGTCAGCATTGCCGGTTATGGCGACGCCGAAATTCGGTCGGCAATGGCTGCCGTCAGTTTCGGAAGAGAAATTTGGAACTGGTTTATTTGGATCGCACTTGCTTTTATGGTGATGGAATGTATTATTTCAGTAACTTATCGAACAGAAACAGCTGATGACTAAGAGGGCTCGTGTATGATACAGTTAGCTACGGTTCACCTTGTGATTTTGGCACTGGTAACGCTGGGAACAACCATGATAATGATGGTAACAGCTTCCAATGCGCTTCGGTTGCGTAAAATTGAAATTAGCTGGAGAGCAGGAAAGTTGTTCGGTTTTCCACTTTTTTCCACCATTTTCCTTATTGCAACTATTACTCTTACGTTTCTGGTCTACACCCAGCAGCTTTATCATCATACCGTTACCATGGTTTGCTACAACTGGATTGGTATCACCTGGTTTGTAACCAGCTATCTGATGTCCAAACGCTTTATTACCGACCATGGCATCGTAAAAAATATTAACGATCCGTCACAAACCGTGGCATGGACCCGGATCATGGATTATGTTGAGAGAAACAGTGGCAAGCAACTGAAATACGTTTTCTTTTACCCCGAGCATCTGCCTGGTGAACACTCACGGAGTATTCGCCTGGAGCTGGATGTACCCGTTGGAAAAAAATTGTCCTTTGGCAGTATCATCCAGAATAAGCTGGGCAGGCGATTCAGCCTTGGTGAACCTGAAGTCACCGGCATAGAACAGCTCAAATAACATTGCCACCACCATACAATTCAATACCCGATAAAACGCAGAAAGGCAGGTATACTTGAACAGCGAACTCAAGACGAATATCGAAGAAAAAGAACGTGCAGTACTTGTAGGTATATACGGGGACTCGACGGACAGGGAGCTGGCGCAGGAGCATCTTGAAGAACTTGAGCTTTTAACCGATACAGCAGGTGGTGTGACCGTTGACAGGATTCTGCAACTCCGAAAACGTCCGGATGTAAGCACGTATATCGGCAAGGGGAAGCTGCACGAAGTGAAACAGAAGATCAAGGCTTCATCAGCAGATATGGTCATTTTTGATGATGATCTTTCGCCCACACAGGTCAGGAATATTGAACGTGTCACCGAATCGAAAGTGCTCGACCGAAGCGGCCTTATTCTGGATATTTTTGCTTCCCGGGCCAAGACATCAGCAGCAAAGACGCAGGTTGAACTGGCTCAGCTTCAGTACCTTCTGCCAAGACTGACCCGGTTCTGGACGCACCTTTCCCGTCAAAAAGGGGGAGTAGGTACAAAAGGGGGAATCGGCACAAAGGGACCCGGTGAAACACAGATTGAAACTGACCGCAGAATCATAGGGCGCCGCATAGCATCATTGAAAGAAAAACTTGAAAAGCTGGATCTTCAGAGAAAAGTGCAGCGTCAGGGACGGGCCGATTCGCTTCGGGTAGCACTCGTGGGATATACCAATGCCGGCAAATCCTCCCTGATGAATGCCATTACCGAGACATCCGTGCTGACTGAGGACCGGCTTTTTGCAACACTGGATTCGACCGTTCGCAGATTTCGGGTGGGGCAAGAAGACGTCCTGCTTTCCGACACGGTCGGCTTTATTCGAAAGCTGCCTCACAATCTTGTAGAAAGCTTCAAATCCACTCTCGACGAAATCCGTGAAGCGGATCTGATGCTCCATGTGGTCGATGTTTCCTCGCCAATGAAAAAGGAATACATCCAAACAGTTTACGATACGTTAAAGGAGCTGCAGGCAGACAAAAAACCTGAAATACTCGTTTTTAATAAAATAGACCTGGTTTCATCACCGGAGAAGCTGGCCGAAATCCGGCAGGATTACCCCGGCTCGGTACTCGTTTCGGCGACTCGGGGGATTGGTCTGGATGAAATTTATTCGGAAATCAAAAAAAAGGTTGAAAGAAACTATATATATCGAAAAATTGTCGTACCTATATATAACTACCATATTGTATCTTATCTTCATGATGTGGCGGAAGTGAAAAAAGAGACATTCGATGATGAATCGGCTCACCTTGCCATTCGGATTCATGAGAAACATTCCGGCAAGCTGGACGAACTGTTGCGTAATAGCAACGCATCGACTATAGTACATAAAGATGTAAACGGAGAATGACCATGCTGGTCAGGGAAGTCATCAATACACATATTAAGCCGTTAAGGGCCATTGATACCGCACGCGAGGCGCTTGCGGCAATGGTGGAGAGCGACCAGGTGGAGCTGCCTGTGGTTGACCAGACCACCAATCGTTTTATCGGCATGGTTACCCGGGCATCAGCCGAACATCATCATGTAACTGTGGACAGTGTTCTGACCATTCGTGAGAAGAGATCGGTTGTCATTGGTCCCGATCAGAATGTTTTTGATATTGTCAGGCTTATGGAGAAGCACAACCTTTCGGTGATTCCGGTACTGGAGAATGGTCGCAATTACCTTGGTGTTGTCGAGCGCCGTTCCCTCCACGACAGAATTATCCGCCTGATGAACTTTACGGAGTTCGGTTCGCTGATCACCATACATTTCGAGGAGCGTGACTTTACGCTTTCCAAACTGGTGCGGATCATTGAAGCGGAAGGCGGGCTCATATTGGGGATTAGTGTTGAATCGCCACAATCCGGGCATCCATTCTATGTCGTCTCTATCAAACTCAACCTGACAGACCCCAGCCGTATTGTCGCCTCCCTCAAGCGGCATGAATATATTGTCGATCAGCACAGTACGGACGACCAGGAGGATCGAAGGTATGAGCAACGAGCTGATGAGCTGATGCACTATCTGAACATCTGATCCGCTTTTCGCATAAAATCCGTCAGTTTCCCGTTACTATTCGGCAGAACTATTCTGCACCATTTGCTATATTCCACCTTTCGAAACGTTAAGATCAATCAGAAATGAAAGGCTTTTACCGGATTGTTATTATTCTAATCCTGATTACAGGAGTTACTGGGGGTGTGTCGTTAAGTGAGGCACAATCCATTCCTCACAAGCCTGTCCATGACCGCTATCAGACCGGGGTCAAGCTTTATTACGAGGGGTTATTCGATCAGGCTGCAGAGCAGCTGCAGAAATTCATAGAGAACGAACCTGATCCGGTACTGGTGGAGCAGGCATTCTATTACAAGACGCTTTCCTATATTGCTCGTGATACCTCGAGGACAGATATTTACGCTAATCGCTTTCTGAAGAACTACCCGACCGGATTAAATGCGATAGCACTGCTGGAAGACATGGCAGCTCGCAACTACAGAAACAACCAGTTCGAAGAGGCATTGATGGTGTATGCCAGGCTGTATCATACAGAGACCGGCGATGAAAACAAGTCCCGCCATTTGTTCTGGATGGCGGAGTCTGCTCGTGCCATGGACAGCACGGCGACATCATCCTCACTATATGGTCAACTGGCTGACCGCTATCCGGATTCAAGATGGGCGCCCAAAGCGATGTACTCCCGAGGCCAGCTTTACCTTGAAATGGAAAACTTTGAGCGTTCTACAGAGGTATTCGAAGAACTCCGTAAGCGCTATCCAACACATCCTCAGACCCGGCAGATCGGAACAGCACTCGGTGAGATGTACTATCGCCAGGAGCGCTATGAAGATGCCATTCAGACGCTCAGGGCGGAATTGTCCTATCTGGAGGGTGAAGCACAGCTCAAAGCGATTCTGCTCATCGCTGAAAGCTACAATTACCTCGGCAATTTCGACCAGGCAGCAACACATTATCGGAGGTACATCAATCAGAGTCGTGACGAAATGCAGGCGCGACCTGCACATTATGGCCTTGGCTGGGTCTATCACAAGCAGCAGGTGTATCATTGGGCGGCCGATTCATTTGCGAAAGCGGCTTTGGGTGGTGACGAACTGGCCCGCAAGGCCCGTTATTACGAGGCCATCAACCGCAAACTGGGCGGCAGGTATGACCAGGCTTTGGAAGCATTCCAAAAATTCGGCGATCAATACACGGAAGGCTTTTGGGTGGAACAGGTCTATTATGAATGGGGGCTGACAGCTTTTGAGCTGGGTCGGTTTGATTTGGCAATTGAAGTACTTCAGCGCCTGGTTCGCGGGGATCAGGATCTTGAGGACCCCGGAAAAGTGTATTCTTTGCTGGGTGAAGCCTATTTTGCCAATAACGAATTTTCACGGGCAGTGCAGGCTTTTGAGATAGCCGAACAAACTGTCGATGTGGATCCTGACATGAAACGGCAGGCTCGGTTTCAGCGGGCGTGGGTGTTGTATGAAAATCATGCCTACCGGGAAGCCGCTCGCGCCTTTGAGGACGTGTACCGTGACCAGCCGTCCGGCGAACTGGCGGCCGAGGCTCTCTTCTGGAGTGCCGACAGCTACTACCATCAGCGGCGCTGGAGTGACGCGATTCGGCAGCTGGAGCTCTATCTTGATGGGTATCCCGACCACAAATTTGCAGGAGCTGCCGTGTATTCGCTTGGATGGGCTCATTTCAACCTCCGGCAGTATGAGCGTGCGATCCACTATTTTGAGCGATTTGATTCAGATCATGAACCTCCACCCATGGCACTGTTTCCCTACGATGTTGATACCCGGTTAAGGCTCGGTGATTCCTATTATGCGCTCAGACGCTATGAGGATGCCATCCGGAATTATGAAAAAGCGGTCGGTGCGGATCCTGGCGGTGACTATGCCATTTTCCAGATGGCCAACAGTTTTTTTCGCAATAATGAATCCTTCGAGGCGGTACGAAATTTTCGCAGGCTGGTTCGGATCTATCCATACAGTCGTTTGAGGGAGCAGGCGCAATACAATATCGGATTTATCTTTTTTCAAACAGGTAATTACGATCAGGCCATCTCGGAGTTTCATGAGCTAATCAACCGCTATCCGAACACGGAGTGGGCCGCTCGTGGTCAGTACCAAATTGGCGACGCCTATTACAATGCAGGTAACTATGAGGAGGCCATTGCGGCTTATCGCAGGGTGATGGATACGTATCCCGAAAGCAAACTGGTTGTAGATGCGGTAAATGGAATCCAGTTTGCACAGATAGCCGCCGGGATGGAAGATACCAGCCTCGAAGTGCTTGAGGAGTTTCTCAACCAACATCCCCAGACAGGTACAGCCGAACAGCTACGATACCGGCAAGCGGAGAATTTGCTGCAGGCCGGCGATTACATGGAGGCCATCAACTCTTTCCGCAACTACATTCGTGTTACAACCAGCGAGTCCATGATACCGGAGGCATGGTACAATATTGCAGAGGCCTATGAGCAGTTGGGTGAAAAAGACAATGCCATCACTTCTTACCGTGAGATTGCGGAAAATTATCCGCAATCCGACCGGGTGGATCCCGCGCTGCTGCACATTGGCCGGCTCGAACTTGAACGGGGACGTCAAAACCGGGCAATAACAGCACTTGAGCAGCTTGTGGAGCGTCAGGGCAGACTGCAAGTGGAAGCTCTGGCTGCACTCGGAGAAGCCAATCTGGCAGCCGGACGGATCAATCAGGCCGAAGATGCTTTCAATCGGGCGTTGGAACGCCGTGGTGATCATGAGCAGTCTCTCATAGGAAAGGGTCTGGTGGCTCTTGAACGTGGACAGCTTGTGAATGCAGAACAGCGCTTCAGGCAAGTGGCTGATGCCAGCATGCTGGAGAATGGTGCAAGGGCTCAGTACTATCTCGGAAATGTGGAGCAAATGCGCAGAAACCATGAATCGGCCATTGAGGCATATGCCCGGGTCAGTACGCTTTATGAGGCCTATGATCAGTGGGTTGCGCGTGCCATGCTTGCAACTGCGGAATCCTACCGGCTGATGGGGCAGAGTGGCAGAGCCAGTCAAACGCTGCATGATGTGATTGAACGTTTTCCGGATACCGAATTTTCCCGAACCGCCGCAAGAAGGCTTTAACAGCATTACCAGCATAATGAATAAAGAGATAAAGCCGCCTGAAAGGATAAAGGGGACCATTCATTTACCGGCTGACAAGTCCATAGCGCAGAGGTCGGCACTGTTTGCGTTGCTTTCGCAAGAATCGTCACTGATCACAAATTATCCGGCAGCTGAGGATCCACAGACGGCACTTTCCTGTATTGCTCAACTCGGAGCGAAAATACAATCAGCCGACAGACGGATCAGGATCGAAGGCACGGGACGCGATGGAATGCGTGTGCCGGGAGAAATAATCGACTGCGGCAACTCGGGAACTGTTATGCGGATGCTGGCGGGAATTGTGGCAGGCGCGGGTATACCGGCTACACTCGCTGGAGATGCATCGCTTTCTCACCGGCCGATGAAACGCATCATCGATCCGCTTGAACAGATGGGTGCTCTTATTCGTGCAGCACAGGGTGATCGGCCGCCGCTTGAAATACGGCGTGACAAAACATTTACACCGATTGACTATCGACTTCCGGTTGCCAGTGCACAACTGAAATCGTGTGTGCTGCTTGCCGGTCTGTTTGGGGAAAAGACAACCAGGGTCATCGAAACCGTTGCATGTCGGAATCATACTGAAATCATGCTCGGATTGCCGGTGCTGCGAAAAGGGAAAGAGCATATTATTTCCAGCAACCGGGGAATTGCCATACCGCCTCAGAACCTTGAAATACCGGGAGATTTCTCCGCAGCCGCCTTTTGGCTTGTGGCAGCTTCTATCCTGGAAGATTCTGAAATTGTTATGCCTTCATCAGGTGTGAATCCTACCCGGTGCGCCGCTCTCCACATTCTTCGCCGAATGGGAGCTGACATTGAGATGGAGATGATGAAAAAAGCCGGAAAGGAGCCTGTAGCCACGTTGCGGGTCAGATCTGCGAAACTGAGTCCCGCCGATATCCACCCTGAAGAGATACCCAATGCCATTGATGAACTGCCAGTGTTGTGTGTGGCGATGGCTTTTGCTGACGGTGTATCCCGAATCACCGGAGCCGAAGAATTGCGATTCAAGGAAAGCGACCGTCTTGCGGCCATCCAGAATGTCCTGGAAGCGGGTGGGGTACGAGTGGAAGCGCATGCAGGCGGCCTGACAATTTATGGCGATCCGAAGCGAAAGATCCGTGCAGCTCAGCATGACAGCTGCCATGATCACAGAATTGCCATGTCCGCTGCCATTCTGTCCCTTAAGTCCGACGGTGTGTCGGAAATTAAAAATGCTGAAGCGGCCGCGGTTTCCTATCCTGAATTCTGGTCTCACCTGGACAGTCTGGCACATATTTAGCCCGCCTCATCCCTGCTGCTCTGACAATTCGGCAGATCTTGAACCATTATCATGCTCTGGCACTGTTGTTGCTTTATGGTAGGGCAAAAGTAATAGAATTTGTTACTTCGAATTTGTTACTTCACGAATGTTAATTGGAATATAAAAAACAAACAGAACATCAGTTATGGGAAAGATTATTGGAATAGACCTTGGGACAACGAACTCCTGCGTTTCGGTGATGGAAGGCAATGAGCCGGTTGTAATTCAGAATTCCGAAGGAGGAAGAACCACACCCTCGGTTGTTGCCTTTTCGAAAGACGGAGAGCGTCTGGTGGGAGCCCCTGCCAAACGTCAGGCCATTACCAACCCGGATAAAACGATCTCGTCTATCAAGAGATTCATGGGCCGTTTTTATGATGAGGTGAAAGAAGAGCAGAAGACGATCTCATACAAGATTGTAAAAGCGGACGATGGGACGGCCCGTGTCGATATCGGCGAGCGGACCTATGCACCACAGGAAATCTCTGCAATGGTCCTCCAGAAAATGAAACAGACCGCAGAGGAGTATCTGGGTGAAAAAGTGACAGAGGCGGTAATCACTGTCCCTGCATACTTCAACGATGCCCAGCGCAAGGCGACACAGGAAGCCGGAAAAATTGCCGGCCTGGATGTCAAACGAATCATCAACGAGCCGACTGCCGCATCGCTGGCATACGGTCTCGACAAAAAGGATAAAAGCATGACCATCGCGGTCTTTGACCTTGGTGGTGGTACGTTTGATATCTCCATTCTTGAACTGGGTGACGGTGTATTTGAAGTGAAATCCACCGACGGCGATACACATCTTGGCGGTGATGACTTCGACACCCGCATTCTGGATTATCTCGTGGAGGAGTTCCGGAAAAGTGACGGAATAGATCTGAAGAAGGATCCCATGGCGCTTCAGCGTCTTCGGGATGCAGCTGAGAAAGCAAAGGTTGAGCTATCCAGTTCACAAAAGACAAATGTGAACCTGCCGTTTATTACGGCCGATAACTCCGGTCCGCGACATCTCAGCATTGACCTGACCCGCTCCAAATTCGAGCAACTGGTAGAAAAACTCGTGAAGCGGACACTCACCCCTTGCGAAAAGGCATTAAAGGGTGCCAAGCTCAAAAAATCGGAAATTGATCAGGTAATTCTGGTGGGTGGATCAACAAGGATCCCCAAAATTCAGGAAGTAGTAAAGGAGTTTTTTGAGAAGGAGCCAAGCAAAGGTGTAAACCCGGATGAGGTGGTAGCCATTGGGGCAGCTATCCAGGGCGGTGTCTTCTCCGGTGATGTGAAAGACGTTGTGCTTCTGGATGTCAATCCGCTTACACTGGGTATTGAAACTCTTGGCGGTGTTATGACCAAGCTTATCGAAGCAAATACCACCATCCCAACCAGCAAAACAGAGACCTTTTCCACGGCTGCTGACAACCAGTCCAGTGTGGAAATACATGTGCTGCAAGGAGAGCGTGTCAAGGCTAATGATAACCGTACACTCGGACGCTTCCATCTGGATGGCATTCCACCGGCACCTCGTGGTGTTCCGCAGATCGAAGTCACATTTGATATCGATGCCAACGGTGTGCTGAGTGTCGGTGCCAAGGATAAGGGTACCGGCAAGGAACAGAGCATCCGCATTGAGGCCAGCTCCGGACTCTCCGATGAAGAGATCGAAAATATGAAAAAAGCAGCTGAAGAGCATGCCGATGAGGACAAGAAGCTGCGTGAAAAAGTGGAAGTACTGAACAAGGCCGACGGCCTCATCTTCTCGACTAAAAAACAACTTGAGGAATACGGGGACAAACTCTCCGAACAGAATAAATCCAATATTCAACAAGCTGTTGAAAAGCTGGAGAAACTCCACAAGGAAGAAAATGTGGACGAGCTCGAACCCGCCATGGAAGAGCTGAATAAGGCATGGTCTGACGCATCTTCGGAACTCTATCAGGCTACACAACAGGCCCAGCAAGGCGCTGATAGTGGTGAAGCCGGTCAGGCCGGTGAAAAAGCCGATGAGAGCAGCGGGTCTTCAAAAGAAGACAGCGACACTGTCGATGCAGAATTCGAGGTTGTGGATGACGAGGACGACAAGAAAAAAGAATAGCGATCATCCATAATATTAGCCGCAGCAGGTAAGGCCCCGGGTCGACACTTTCATGTCGAAAGAGTTGGCGCCGGGGTTTCTTTTATTACCTCCTGCCGATTTCATATAGTTTTTATATCTTAAATGTTATCGAGTCGATTGTCGGAGTCCATCATTATCCAAAAACGGATGCACTTCACACCATTTTTGTGACGTTATCAGGTAACCGGCATGTTTTCTATTACGAATCATATGTAACTGACTGTGGAACAAACGAGTATCAAGCCCTGGAGTCCGACTTCATGGCAATCATTTCCGATCAAACAGCTTCCGGAATACAAGAATCAGAAACTCCTGAAGAGTGTATACAATGAGCTGAAAAGCTATCCCCCGCTGGTTAACTCATGGGAGATTGAAGATCTTCGCGATCAGCTCGCGATGGCATCACGTGGCAAGGCATTTTTGCTGCAGGGCGGTGATTGCGCCGAAGTATTTGATAATTGCAACGCCCCGCAGACGGTGAACCTGTTGAAAGTGCTGCTTCAGATGAGTTTTATTTTGATCCATGAGCTGCATATTCCGGTCATCCGTGTTGGACGAATTGCAGGCCAGTACGCGAAGCCACGGTCAAAGGCCCTGGAGAAGGTGGCCGGTCAGGAAATCCCGTCATACCGGGGCGATCTGTTCAACAGATTTGAGCAGGATGAGGCCGCTCGCATATCCAATCCAAAAAGGCTTCTGGAGGGATACAAGCTCTCGGCATTGACACTGAACTTCATTCGGTCCCTGACAGAAGGCAAAGGGTTTGCAAACCTGAATCATCCCGAGTACTGGGAGCTTGATTTCATGCGTCGAAACAAGTACTACAAGGAGTATGAGTCGATGGTGAGGTCGATCACAAATGCAGTGCGGTTTGTGGAGACGATATCAAACCACAGCATTGATGCGATGAAACAGGTACGCATTCACACATCGCATGAAGCCCTCAATCTTTATTACGACTCGGCACAGACCCAGCAGGTTCCGCACAACAAGGGCTGGTACAATCTGAGTACGCACATGCCCTGGCTGGGCAATCGTACCCGCGATCTCGATGGAGCACATGTCGAGTATTTTCGTGGTATACGTAATCCCATTGGCATCAAGGTGGGTCCGCCATTTGAAGCGGATGATATCATCCGCCTGATCGAAAAGCTGAATCCGGACAATACCGAAGGAAAGGTGACGCTCATCACCCGGATGGGCAAGGACAATGTTGCATCAATGCTTCCGGAGCTGATCCGCTCCGTAAACAAGGCCGGCTTGAAAGTAATCTGGAGCTGTGATCCAATGCATGGTAATACGTATGCCACAGACGAAAACATCAAGACAAGAAGTTTTAATGACATTCTGAGTGAGATCAAACAGACTTTTGAAGTGCATCGCAACGAAGGTACATTCCTGGGCGGAGTACATCTGGAATTGACCGGTGACAATGTGACCGAATGTGTGGGCGGTGCCAACGGACTCCGTGCGGAAGGGCTCAAACGCAATTACAAAACATTCTGTGACCCCCGCCTGAATTACCAGCAAAGCCTGGAGATGGCATTTTTGATTACCAAGGAGTGGAAGGCGACCTGGCAGGGCAGATAGTGTCGGAAATGATTTGCCATTTGCACCTGGTTGACTGCAGCTGCCCGAGGGCAATCTGAAAAATTGTCAGACTTTATGACAGAAATAATCGAACGGAGTTCGGATACCTGCCATTTTGTGGGAGGAAGTCTGTAATTTGAACAGTATTACAGATAATATTTGACAGTATGTCCGGTTGGTACGGGGTTTGTATCTGTATTGGGTGAAGCAACGATGAAAATAACCAGAACTCAATACCAACAAACCATTAAAAAAAGGAGGTAGCTATGACTATCACCAGATATACCCCGATGAGAACGCCGGACTATCCCTCCGTTCCACGTTCGTTCTCCAACCTGCTGGATGACTTCTTCAATGACGTAGTAGCCAGCGATAGCGGACGTCTCTACGTTCCGAGTATGGATGTTTCCGAAACGGACAGCCACTATCACATTCAGCTTACCCTTCCCGGTATGAGAAAGGACGAGATCAATATCGACCTTGAAGATCGCCGGTTGACTATTACAGGAGAACGGAAGGAGGAGACCGAAGATAAAAACAGAAAGTACCACGTGCGTGAAACGCGTTTCGGACACTTCGAGCGTTCAGTGATGTTGCCGAACAACATCAATCAAGATAAGATTGATGCGCGTTTCGAAGACGGAATTCTGAATATCGAAATCGAAAAGAAAGAAAAACAGGTGAACAAGCAGATTAAAGTGAAATAAAAGTCAATGTTCACTCAGGATAAAACAACGAAAATTACTAAAAACCCGGCGATGGCAGGCTTGGTCAGCGTCGGGTTTTTGATGCTGATGAATTGTTGATGCTGGTGTGATGTCTTAAAGGCGCCTGAAAACACTGATAATTTCACGGCCAATATTTATTGCTGTATTCAGATATTCCTGCTGTGCTTTCTCAGTGCCGTCGAATGCTTTTGGATCTTCGAAAGTCAACGGAATTCGCGATATTGCACCGGGCACAATCGGGCAGTTCTGATCGGCATCCGAACAGGTCATGACAGCAATGAAGGGCGTGTCTGATGGCAGAGACTGTTCAAATTGCTTGGAAAAGCAGATAAGGACAGGTAACCCGGTTCCGACAGAAACCTCATAGCGAGGGTTCATATGATCTGGCTGCTGATCTGACAGGGTAATCTTGAAACCCAAGGTTCGCATGGCACGCACGGCATTGAGATGAAACGCAGTGGTTTGGGTTCCTCCTGAAAAAGTTTTTACATGGGGGATCTGAAACGCGACGGCAGCTGCATGCGCCCAAATCTGGGCCATCTGACTTCTCCGGGAATTGTGGGTACAGATAAAATTCAGTCTGACCGCTTTTCGCGTCTTTTGCTCTTTGCGAATCGCATGAACCAGTGAATCCAGAACCGATTGACGGGATGAAGGTATGAAATTCTCATCCTGGGTTAGTTGATCGATTAGCTGGTCAAGTATGGGCTCCATGTTTGCCATGATCTATCAGGTAATTGTGTTTGTAATTTTCGGTGATGAAGAGGCTTTTTCCCTTGCGAAATTTCCAAGATACTTGATTAATCTTACAATAAAATCATGCAGCAGGTAGTTTTCAATGTGCAAAGATGTTTCAACGTAATATCAATTAAATTCTATGTTTCAGGAGCTTAGCATGAAAAGTCATTATTCGAAATTTGCAACGGCACTGACTGTCGTTCTGGTTTTTCTGATTATTCGGTTTCCAATGGGTGCAGGTATCTCCGGTGATACCCCCTATGATTACCGGTCGGAAGTCAGTGATTCACCCGCTGAACTGAAGGAAGAATCATCGGATCTGCTTACGCGTTTCAACAGTGCCCTGGTTAATCTCTCCGATGTCACAAAACCAACGGTTGTCATGGTTTCCACGGAACGCACGGTAACACGCAGATCAGGTGGTTCCATGTTTGACTTTTTTGCTCCTTTTCGGGATGATCCATTCTTTCGCGATCATCCTTTTTTTCGAGACCGGGGACCGCAGGAGCGCGAATTCCAGCAGCGCGGACTGGGGTCAGGTGTCATTGTTTCAGCTGATGGATACATCCTCACCAATCATCATGTCATCAACCAGGTTGATACCATCACTGTGACATTGATCAATGAGAAGGTGCTACCGGCCACTGTCGTTGGTTCGGATCCTAGCACGGATGTAGCAGTGTTAAAAGTGGATGCTGAAAATCTTCCGTACATGCGTTTTGGCGACAGTGATGAACTGCATGTAGGTGAAATGGTGCTTGCAATTGGCAGCCCACTTGGAGCGGCATTGGCACATACCGTAACACAGGGTATTGTCAGCGCCAAGGGGCGATCGGATCTCAATATCCTGGGTGGTCAAGGGTATGAGAATTTCATTCAGACCGATGCCGCCATTAACCGTGGAAATTCCGGTGGACCTCTGGTTAACATGCGAGGTGAACTGGTAGGAATAAATACCGCTATTGCATCACAGTCCGGAGGATTCCAGGGAATTGGTTTCGCCATACCCAGCAATATGGCCCATAATGTGATGCAGTCCATCATTGAAAAAGGTCGTGTTATTCGTGGTTTTGTCGGAATTTCTTTCCAGCCGATTGATGAAAGTCTGGCGCGTGCACTCGATCTTCCCCAGGCTCGAGGGATTATTGTAACCGAAGTGGTGGAAGATTCTCCGGCAAGTGAGGCGGGTATCCGATCCGAGGATGTTATTTTGAAGTTCAATGGACGCAATATCCAGTCACCGTCCGACTTTCGCAGGAGAGTTGCCGAAATGGTACCCGGAACCGAAGTGACGCTCACAATTGTTCGCGATGGAGAAGAGTTGGATGTGAAGGTTACTCTCGGTGAATTTCCAACGGATGAGATAGCATCGGCGGACCAAGAAACCATTCGGGATATTATCGGCTTTACGGTTACCGAGTTGACAGCTGAACTGAAAGAGCGACTCAGGATACGTCAAAATGTTGAAGGTGTAATTGTTGAGGAGATTGACCGAAACAGCTCCGCTGCCCAGAATGGATTGCGCCAGGGAGATGTCATTCTCTCGCTCAACCGGCGACCGGTCGCCTCTGTCTCCGAGTTTCATGAGGGCATTTCACTACTGGAACCTGGCGATGTTGTTCTGCTTCAAATACTCAGAGGTAACAACCGGTTCTTTATTGCATTTGAGCCGCAAAGATCCTGACTGAATAATCAGCTCAGCTGTTGACCAAACAGCTGTAATTAATCTGCAAAAAAAAGCTTCTGTCTGAAACAGGCAGAAGCTTTTTTTTGATACAGACTAATAATAAAAATGGCAGGATTTTTGCTCTATTATCACTTTGAGTAACAACAAAGGAAATGATCACTGAATAGCATTTTATTGAGTTTGTGAGGACTCGATATGTGCCATAATGTCAGATAACCGGTTGAAGTTTGATATGAACTACAAGGATTACTACAGTACGCTTGGTATAAAAAAAGGTGCTTCGAAGGATGAAATCAAAAAAGCCTATCGAAGACATGCACGAAAATATCATCCCGATGTGAATCCGGATGACGAAACCGCTGCAAAAAAATTCAAGGAGATAAGTGAGGCGTACGAAGTGCTCGGTAATGAAGAAAACCGGAAGCTCTATGACCAGCTGGGGTCCGATTGGAAGAGATACAAGCAAACAGGCGGACAGGGCGGTGACTTTAACTGGCAGCAATGGGCACAGAACCAGGGTGCCCGCGGCCGCCATCAGGCACATTATCAGACCACTGAAGATATCTTTGGAGGTGGAGATTTTTCCGACTTTTTTGAGCAGATATTTGGCGGTGGAATAAACAGAGGTCAGTTTCGACAACACCGGGGCCGGGGAGCTGCAGGATTTCAGGATCATCCGTTCGGTTATGAAACCCGGTCGGCATCACAAAGAGGAAAGGACATACATGCCGAACTCGAGATAACACTTGAGGAAGCATATCACGGTACGGAAAAATCGGTCAGGGTGAACAGAAATCAAATGAAGGTCAAGATTCCCAAAGGAATATATCATGGCCGGCGCCTGAAACTCAAAGGACGCGGTCATAGTGGTCTGCACGGTGGCGAGCCAGGTGACCTCTACATAAAAGTAAACATCAAGCCTCATGATGTATTCTCACGCGAGGATGACCACTTGTACGCAACTGCTGATATAAGTCTTTACCAGGCCGTTCTTGGAGGCGTCATCCCCGTTCCAACCATGACCGGTAATGTCAAAATAAAAGTTCCGCCGGAATCACAACCCGGAAAGGTAATGCGACTTGCGGGATATGGCATGCCGGTATTTCAATCTGAAAACAGAAAGGGAGACCTTTTCGTAACCCTGCAGGTGGTGTTGCCCGAGAAGCTGACGGAGAAGGAGAAGAAGCTGTTCGGTGAACTGGCTGATCTGCGCAGCGACACATAATTTTTTCCTGGAGGGTTTCATTCGCCTGTTGTTTTTTGCAAGCGGAGCAGTGCACAAGTGGCAGTATTGCCAGAGTAAATGTGACCGGTGTGAAGTATCGGTCAAGTCTGTCATTACGTCATATTCCGCAGATAGCGCAATGATGGTACGATATTCGCATCGGTATGGACAAAACCCGTTTTTAAACAGCAAAAAGAAATACTTTTTAGAATCAAGGAAAATTATGAATCTCAATAAATTTACTCTGAAAGCACAGGAGGTGGTCCAGGCGGCACTGGAAACCGCATCGGAACGTGGTCACCAGGCTTTGGAACCTGCACACCTGATGCAGGCGCTCATTGCTGACGCTTCCAATATCACTGTAACCATTCTCAAGAAAATTGGTATTTCAATCAGTGAACTTGAGTCCGGCCTGGAGGAGATTCTCAAGAAGACACCGGTCGTGAAGGGAGCGACGGTATCCGGACAGTATCTTTCGAACGATACGAAGGCGCTTTTTGACAAGGCTTCCAAATCGGCTTCGGATTTTGGCGACGAATACATCAGCTCCGAGCATCTGCTTATCGCCCTGATCAGCGCGGACGGAGAAGTGGCCAGGCTCCTGAAAGGACTCGGTGTCAAGCGCGACGATGTGATGAATATCCTTCAGGATGTGCGTGGCAGCCAGAAAGTGGATGATCCCAATGCCGAGGGGCGATACCAGGCCCTGAAGAAATATGCCCGCGATCTCAACGAGCTGGCCGAAAAAAACAAGCTGGATCCGGTGATCGGCCGCGACCAGGAGATTCGCCGGGTCATGCAGATCCTCACGCGTCGGACCAAGAACAACCCGGTGCTGGTGGGAGAGCCCGGTGTCGGTAAGACGGCGATAGCCGAGGGGCTGGCTCTTCGGATCATGCAGGGTGATGTGCCCGAGGGGTTGAAATCCAAGCGGGTGATCGCTTTGGATATGGGTGCGCTGGTGGCCGGTG
This sequence comes from Balneolales bacterium, assembly GCA_007128425.1. GTDB lineage: Bacteria > Bacteroidota > Rhodothermia > Balneolales > Natronogracilivirgulaceae > SKNL01. The sequence continues at coordinate 30,747 of SKXL01000003.1, forward strand.
CAAAATACCGGGGTGAGTTCGAGGAACGGCTGAAGGCCGTCGTCAAGGAAGTGATTGATGCCGAAGGCGAAATCATCCTGTTTATAGACGAGATTCACACACTTGTGGGAGCCGGAGCAACCGAGGGTGCGATGGATGCGGCAAATATCCTCAAACCCAGCCTCGCCCGGGGTGAACTGCGTGCCATCGGTGCCACGACACTGACTGAATACCGGAAGTTTGTTGAAAAGGACAAGGCGCTGGAGCGCAGGTTGCAGACTGTTTACGTCGGAGAGCCGTCGGTTGAGGATACCATTTCCATCATGCGCGGACTAAAGGAGAAATATGAGCTGCATCATGGTGTACGGATAACCGACGGGGCATTAATCGCTGCTTCCGAGCTGTCACACCGGTATATTTCAGCGCGTTTTCTGCCTGACAAAGCCATTGACCTGATGGACGAGGCCGCAGCCCGGTTGCGTATCGAAATCGACTCCATGCCCGAGGAGCTGGATAATATCGAACGGCAAATTCGTCAGCTCGAAATTGAGCGGGAAGCGATCAAGCGAGAGAAAGATACGGCCAAACTCGATGAGATCGGCCGTGAACTCGCCGATTTGAATGACAGACATAAAGAGCTCAAAACCCGCTGGAATAACGAGCGGGAGTTGATTCAGAGCATTCGAAGTATGAAACAATCCATAGAGGAGGCCAGAAATGAGGCTGACAGGGCCGAACGCGAAGGCCGCTATGAGAAGGTGGCGGAGCTGCGTTACGGCACCATCAACAACCTCGAAAAAGAGCTGGAGACGACCAAGGGGAAACTCGCAGATATGCAAAAGGACACTCCTATGCTCAAGGAGGAGGTGGAAGCGGATCACATTGCCGAGATTGTATCCCGCTGGACCGGTATTCCGGTGCAGAAGATGCTCCAAAGCGAACGTATGAAGCTGCTTTCGATGGAGGAAGAGCTTCACAAACGAGTGATCGGACAGGATCAGGCCATAGATGCGGTATCGAATGCGGTCCGGCGATCGCGGGCCGGGCTGCAGGATGTGTCCCGACCAATCGGTTCGTTCATATTTCTGGGTTCCACCGGTGTCGGCAAGACGGAGCTGGCTCGTTCGCTGGCCGATTATCTTTTTGATGATGAACATGCCATGGTTCGCATCGATATGAGTGAATACATGGAGCGCCACAGTGTGAGCCGGCTGGTTGGTGCGCCTCCGGGCTATGTCGGATATGATGAAGGCGGACAGCTGACGGAGGCCGTCCGGCGGAAGCCCTATTCGGTCGTGCTGCTCGACGAAATCGAAAAGGCGCATCCCGATGTTTTCAACGTGCTGTTGCAGGTGCTGGATGATGGCCGGCTGACCGACAACAAGGGTGTGACGGTAGACTTCACAAATACCATTGTAATCATGACAAGCAACATCGGATCGCATGAGATACGCAAGAGAATCGAGGAAACCGGTGGCAATATTTCTGCTGATGAGCAGGAAAAACTGCAGGTCCGTCTGCTCGAAGCGCTCAAGCAGACTATCCGCCCGGAATTCCTGAACCGGATTGATGACATCATCGTGTTCCATCCGCTTGGCAAGGAGCAATTGCGTTCTATTGTGGACATTCAGCTGCAACGGGTCGACAGGATGCTTCAGAAAAAGCAGATTACACTTAAAGTAGACAATACGGTGCGTGACTGGCTCGCCGACCGCGGATACGATCCGCAATTTGGTGCACGACCACTCAAGCGGCTTATTCAGCGTGAGGTCACCAACAAGCTTGCTTCACTCCTGATTTCCCGCAATACCGATGAACCGGTTATGTACGAAGTGGCTGTGGCAAAAAACGGCGATGAACTCACTTTTGCTGAACTGTTTGACGATGTTGAAGCCTGGTCGGATTGAATCTGATTATGTGATCACCTTTCTTTATTTTCTGCTCTTGCAGCCATGCGAATGTGAAGTCGGGCAACTGCTATTGGCAGGGTCTTTTTTTTCACTGTGAAATGGCCGAAGTGAAATAATTACCAGGAGTATCATTAAAAAAATAAATGAATTCAAACAATCTGACAGCTATCAGAAATTCAGCAATTATGCTGATTCATTGTCCGGACAAAAAAGGTCTCGTAGCAGCGGTCACCCGCTTCCTGGCTCATAACAACGGCAACATCCTTGAGATCGATCAGCATGTTGACAAGCTGAGCCAGGTATTCTTCATGCGCGTGGAGTGGGATCTGGATGGCTTTCTGATCACCGATGAGCGTATCGAAGATGAGTTTGCGAGACATATCGGCAAGCCGTTTGACATGAACTGGCAGCTGTTTTTCAGGCGTGAGCGCCCCAAAATGGCCATTTTCGTCTCAAAGCACGGCCATTGCCTGCAGGACATCCTGGCCCGGTACGACAGCGGAGAATGGCATGTCGAAATACCGCTTATCATCAGCAATCATCCGGATATGAAACAGGTAGCTGACCGGTATGGAATCGATTATCATGAATTCAAGGTGACAAGGGAGAACAAGAGTGGTGTTGAAGCCGAACAAAAAAAGTTACTGGAGTCGTATGGCATCAACGTGATGGTGCTGGCGCGATACATGCAGATTCTGTCGGATGAATTTGTGACCTTGTATCCGGGAAAGATCATTAATATTCACCACTCCTTTTTGCCGGCTTTTCCGGGTGCGCGGCCGTATCATTCCGCCTTTGAACGCGGGGTGAAAGTGATCGGTGCTACCAGCCATTATGTAACGGCTGATCTGGACGAAGGGCCAATTATTGAACAGGATGTGATCCATGTCAACCATCGGCATTCTGTTGAGGATCTGGTGAGGAATGGGCGGGATCTGGAAAAGATTGTACTGGCCCGGGCGATCTGGTATCATCTGCAACGCCGGACTATGGTGTTTGAAAATCGGACGATTGTGTTTCAGTAAGAATCTGGCAGTGATGAGCGCACTCGTGCTTCAGCTGGTTGATCATTCGAACGCTGCTGATTGCATGAAAATTCCTGTTTTTGCGTACTTCACGTAATATTACATCTGTTTAAAATTTTTGTTTCAAGAGGTCACATAGAATGTCCATGACGATTACAACCATGCACATGTGTGTCCGGGGTCATGCCCGGTCATGGACATTTCATTAGAAAAAAAAAGGTGCCTCCGTGAAGAAGCACCCTTTATTATTTCCGGCTGTGCATTGGGATACTGCCGCTGCTGCAGTATCCTAATGCAAAACACACAGCCCTGAGACGATGGTCACACAATTAAACTCTTTTGAGCCTATTTGATGAGCATCAGCTTTTGTGTCTTTACGAAGTCGCCGGCTTGCATGCGATAAATATATACGCCGCTTGCCAGATGTGTACCGTCAAAAGCTACGTTATGATACCCAGGATCGCGCGACTCATTAACCAAAGTAGCAACCAGCTGACCGGTTACATTGTACACCCGAATAGTTACGTGTGCTGCTTCAGGCACAGCATAGCGGATGTTGGTAGCCGGGTTGAACGGGTTCGGATAGTTCTGATCGATTCCGAATTCTCTCGGGATGTCGGCAAGTTCGGCATCGGTGGGTTCCGCAACCGTAAGCTGCCCGGAAACATTGTTTTCACCATCCCAGAAACCGCCGGAGAATCCGCCATAAACAAATTCGTAATTCTTCAGTTGGAACCGGCTCAGATAGTAATAGGTACCTGGGGTCAGCCCCGATCCAATGTCGGCCATGTATTCATGGTTATTACTTGAGTGATCGGAATTGAATTCGGCCTCGATCCAGGTCCATCCATCCTCAGTAGGCGCAACGTTTTCGCTGTTAACACCTATCCATGCCTGAATATCCTCGGATACTTCATCAGAGACATCGGTTGTGCCTTCAATGTAGATCTGGGCATATACGATGTACTCATCACCTTCTGAAATCTCACCCATGGGTGGCCACTGCAGGTTGGCCCAGTGGATTTCTTCGATGAAGATGTCATTTTCTTCAATCAGCATGAGCTGGAATCCAACTTCGGGATCATCAAAGCTGAACTGACCGACTATACCGACAAAGTTAACGACGCCGGTCGGGATTTCCATACCCACTACCTCGGTATCGGAAGCATTTGGAACACGGAACTCAATCTCGCCGTCTTCAATCGTTCCGTCGTTGACGTCGTAGGAAGTAGCAGCTGTGAACGCAACTTGTTCCGTGATGACCGAAATGTCACTTACCTGGACTAATTGCGCCTGATAGTTGGAACCGTTGTCACGCAAATACTCGAGTGTCATGACATGCGGCGCGGGCAGCTCGTCGCCGGCTTCCACACGCTCCCATTCCATTAAATCGACGGTATTGATTTGCAGGAGAGAGGCGAATGCGGAAAGTTCACCGGTTACACGGAACGTATCGCCAGGGCTTAAGTATCCCGACGCAAGTGAATCAAATACTGCTCCACTGGTTTGGCGGATGGAAAGTCCGGCGGTTTCATCCTGCATGTAAATAAAGGCGCCTTTGCCACGTGTAATGACACCTTCCACCTGCACGATCGCACCTTCTCCACGTTCGCGGGCCTCAGCAATTGTAATCGTTTCGAAGAACACGTCACCCAGCTCGAGGGTAACGGTGAATTCGTCAACTGAGTGCTGAAAACCATTCTCATGCTGTGCGACAACCGTCCACTTGAGGTCGAGGAAGTCGCCTTGCTGAAGACCGACGTTCATCAGGATCTCCTCAAGTGCACCTATTGTGAGTGTGAGGGATGAACCGGCACCCATGTCGTCGGATT
>SKXL01000100.1 GCA_007128425.1 Balneolales bacterium
CCGGGCTGCAACGTCAAGTACAGACAGCCAGGCATACGGCGATTTGTACCAGTGGGGCCGACAGGCCGACGGGCACCAACGCCGCAACTCTCTAACGACCGGTACACTGAGCAGTACTGATCAGCCCGGGCATGGTCAGTTTATCCTGGAACCTTTTTTTCATAATGATTGGCGCAACCCGCAGAACGATGATCTTTGGCAGGGGGTAAACGGGGTCAACAACCCTTGTCCTCACGGCTACCGGCTTCCAACCGAGGCAGAATGGGATGCCGAGCGCCTTAGCTGGAGCAGTAACGATGCGGCCGGGGCGTTCGACTCTCCTCTGAAACTGCCCATGGCGGGCGCCCGTCGAAGCAGCAGTGGTTCGCTCATCACTGTCGACTCCGACGGCTACTATCGGTCAAGCTCCGTGTCCGGAACCTATGAACGGGGCCTAAACTTCCGCAGCCGGAGTGCCGGCATGATCAACGGCAGCAGGGCGCTAGGAGCCTCTGTTCGCTGCATCAAGGATTAACACCACTTTGATTCATTACCTGCCCGTTCAGCATTGCGGGCGGGTAGTCGATCAAAATGAAGCAGATTATATTTCGTGCATAATGTGATTGGCAGCCCAATATATTAGCTACTCATACCAGATATTAAAATATGCTTTGTGGCTATTTGAAAATATCACTGCACTCACTGGATGTCAGGGTAAAAATAAGCTTCTCGACCGGAAACAGAAAAGTCAGATTTTTTATTCATAGCTATTGATACTGCTATTCTGCTTAATTATTCAATTAATAATTACTCTAATGTCGTTTAAGAAATTACTCTTAAAATACAGATACGGTTTTTTAACTGTATTCTTTTGCTGGTTTCTTGTCACCGGGTGCCGGGTATCAGTACCTGGTTCCGGGGATGTTTCGGTCAGCTGGGAATTGCTCAGCAACACCTATAGCGATCGGGCACAAGCCAGGGCAGAGTTTATCATTGAAAATAACAGCCGATTTACGTTTACCGACAGGAACTGGGCCATGTACTACAGCCAGCGGCCGGCAAGACGATTGATTTCCAGTGAAGGCACACTACCTGCCGTTGTGAACTGGATAAATGGTGATTGGTTTAAAATTGAACCTCAGGCGGGCTTTGAGCTTGGAAACGGCGAAAAGGTTACCGTTACGTATGAAGTTTCTGCATGGTGGATCAAGGAGGTGGACGCGCCGATGGGGCTCTATTTCGTATTTTACGATGACGATGGCAACGAAAAAGAGATTATCACCGTAGATAACTATGAGGTAAAGCCATTTGTTCGACCGGAGCAGATGATGCGGCACCGGAATGATCCGATTCCATTGAATACACCTGAGTTTCGTTACAATGAGAGCAGTGATTTGGTGCAACTGGATCCGGCGGAGTTGCTCCGTGTTATTCCATCGCCTGTCCGGATTGAAGCGGACGGGGTGACGGTAGAGCTGCCGGAGTCCATGCCGATTTACTATCAGGATGGACTGATTGGCGAAGCGGAATATCTTGGCGAGATGCTGGAATCACTCACCGGACGAACGTTTTCTGTTGTGCAGGGCGATGGTGAGGGAACCGGTTTCATACAGCTCGGAAAAACCGATTTCTCCCTAAATGATACCAATGAGGAAGGATATCGCCTGCAAATTCACCCGGATAGCAGGATCGTTATTAACGGTAACGATAATGCCGGCGTCTTTTATGGAATACAATCACTGAAAGCCCTGATGCCGGTAGATGTGATCCTGGGAGAATCCGATGTAATCCGACTGGAAACGTTGACGATCGAGGATGCGCCCCGCTTTCCCTATCGCGGCCTTCTTGTCGATGTCGCTCGGAATTTCCAGGATACAGCGACGATGAAGAAGATCATCGATATTATGGCATTCTACAAGATCAACACGCTCCATTTCTATCTGACCGATGATGAAGGCTGGAGAGTTGAGATCCGGAATCTGCCCGAGCTGACGGAAGTTGGCGGGCAGAGGCAGCATACCACCATTGATGCTCCTGCTCTTCACCCATCCTACGGCTCCGGTCCTTTTCCCTATGCAGAAGGCACGTTCGGAAGCGGGTATTATACACAGGAGGAGTTTATAGAACTGCTCAGATACGCGAAAGAACGACATATCAAAGTGATTCCGTCGATTAACCTGCCGGCTCACGCAAGAGCGGCAATCAAGTCGATGGAAGCCCGCTATGAGCGATTTATGGAGCTGGGTGATGAAGAAGCCGCGAATGAATTCAGACTGATTGATCCTGATGATGAGTCGGAATTTACATCCGCTCAAAGCTATACGGACAATGTGGTCAATGTGGCCAGGGAGTCGGTCTACAATTTCTATGGAAAAGTGCTGGACGGCCTGGTTGAAATGTACCGCGAAGCCGATGCTCCTTTCAACATGCTGCATACCGGAGGTGATGAAGTGGCGGTCGGAGCATGGGCAAAATCACCCATGGCCGCTGATTTGCTTGAGCAGTTACCGGATATTGATGACCCCCACAATCTTCAGGCTTATTACTCGGCTCGGGCTATCAGCATGCTTCAGGAAAGAGGCTTGAAAGTGGGCGGATGGGAAGAAGTTGCACAAATACGTGATGAAAACGGAGCATTTGTGCCCAATCCGGAGTTTGCCGGTGGTGACATCATCACCTACATATGGAGGAACCAGGGGGATGCGCGCGATCTGGCTTATCGTTTGGCTAATATGGGATATCCTGTAATATTGTGCCATCGATCCAATTTCTACTTTGACCTGGCCTACAATAATCATCCTGAGGATCCCGGGCACTATTCCGCCGGATTCATCAACACCAGGGATGCCTGGCAATACGCTACATACAATATTTATCTGACTACGTTGCGGACAAGAAGAGGCCATCCGATCGACATTGAAACGGAATTCAGGGATATGGAAAGACTTCAGCCCGAAGCGAAGGAAAACATCATGGGTCTTCAGGCGCAGGTGTGGAGCGAAAGTGTGCGCGGACCGGGTATGATCGAATATTATCTGCTTCCCAGACTTGCCGGGTTTGCCGAAAGCGCCTGGAGTGCAGAACGGTCTTTTGAAACCATTGAGGATCGGTCGGAAAGAGAAGCCGATATGCAGTTCAACTGGAATATTTTTGCCAACACACTGGCACAAAAAGAACTGCCGCGCCTTTCCGTGATCTATGGAGGGTTTAATTACCGAATTCCCAAACCGGGTGCTGTTATCGAAAACAATATCCTGAAAGCGAACATTAAATACCCCGGACTGGATATACGGTATACCACTGATGGCAGCGAACCGACCATTGATTCTGAAAAATATACCGGTCCCGTTGAAGTCACCGGACCCGTCATGCTGAAAGCATTTGACAGATCGGGCAGACACGGTCAAACGGCAAAACCAGAATAAAAGTGCGTTAAGATTATATTATATAATAACTTAATCACGTCTCAGCAACTTGTCAACATAATGAGGTAAAGAAATCATGTCTAAAGTCTATTATATTGGGGATTGGGCTATCCTGAGTGGTCCGACGTTTTATGAAACTCCTTTCCAGGTTTCAACGAAAGGGCTGGAAATTTTCAACTATGGAAAATGGCTCAAAGATGCCCTGGAGTCTACGGGAGAACACGAAGTTAATTCGGTACCAACGTGGGACTTTTACAAGCTCG
>SKXL01000254.1 GCA_007128425.1 Balneolales bacterium
CAAAAAGTGCCGGGCAGCTTCGTTACCCATTTGTGCGGTGTGCTGATCAAGCGTTGTAAGAGAGGGTTCGATTACCGAGGAGGAAAAATCATTGCTGTAACCCACAAGGGCCATTTCATGGGGAACAGCAATGTTATTTTCCTTGAAAAACTGGAGAGCACCCATAGCTGCAAAGTCACTTGAAGAGAATATGGCATCAGGACGCTCGGGCATTTCTGAAAGCTTTTTGGCCAGGACTCTTCCGATTTCCAGAATTCGGTAGGTATCGTGGATCAGATCCGTTTCTATGATAAGTTCATCATCAACCGGAAGATGATGATCACGAATCGCTTGCAGGTAACCTTTGAGGCGGTTTTGATAAATATGGATATGCTGCTTGCCTGCAAAATGCGCAATGCGTCGACAACCCTGTTCAATCAGGTGAGTCACAGCCCGATATGCTCCATAATAGTCATCTGAGTAGACCAGGTTAACATTCATGGATTCAACTACCCTGTCAAAAAGCACAAGCGGAACACCCTGAAATTCAATCTTTTTAAAATGGCTGAAGTCAACGGTATTTTTGGCTACGGAAGCGATAATTCCATCAACACGAATATTCAGCAGCGAGTCTATACCGGCACACTCTTTTTGATATTGCTCATCCGATTGGCAAATGATCAGGCGGTAACCTTCATCCCTGACTATTTCCTCAATACCACGTATAAAAGAAGCAAAAAATTGACGATCCGAAGTAGGTACAATGACACCTATGACATTACTCTTTCCTTTTCTGAGTGCCGACGCAATACTGTTGGGCTGGTATTGTAACTCCCTGACCTTTTTCCAGACCAGCATTTTAGTCGCATTACTGATTCTGCTGTCATCACTCAAAGCACGGGAAACCGTTGATGCCGTAGTATTCAGCTCTCTGGCAATATCCGAAATGGTTACTTTTTTTTTCATGCTTGAGATTATCAAAAAGATTTTTTAGCATGCCAACCATGCAAACTTTATTATAATCTATAAAAGTTGTGCATTATGCGCAAACGATTACGCAAGCAACAGGCTGGAGTAAAAGTTCAGTAAATGGACCAACGGACAACTGACTTATGAAAAAATTACATGATATAGCCGAAGGATGCCGCAGCATGCTTTTTATCCTCCTGTTTATTCTCCCGGGCATGGTTGCACAAGCTGCTCCGCATACCCTTGCGAAAATTTCCGTTCATGCGGGTTCAAATACCTATGCCGACACCCCGCTGACAGTCTCGCTGGAAGGCCTGGTCCCGGGAATTCAACAAGATTCCTTTCGTCTTGTGGAAACCACGGAGGGAATTTCCGAGCCGGTAACGGCTCAACTCAAACCTGGAAATCCGGATCGACTGGCATGGATACTTGAAGGTGAGACGCCGGCTCAAACCGTCCGCACATTCTCTCTTCAGCGCATCGAACCGTCGGATACACCCGTGGATGCAACACCGGATATATTTCTTCAGGATGACGGAGACGATATTCGCGTTATCGTAGGAGACAAGCCGGTTCTGAATTATCGCTATACATTGAAAGATGTCCCGGAAGGCGTCGATCCGATTTTCCGTCGCAGTGGATTCATCCATCCGCTATGGACACCGGAAGGTACCAGGCTCACACGGATTCAGCCATCTGACCACTATCACCATTACGGTATTTGGAATCCCTGGACTCATACGGAATTTGATGGCAGCGAGATCGATTTCTGGAATTTACGAAAAAATCAGGGTACGGTTATTGCCAGGCAGCCCTATGAACGCCAAAATGGAATGATCTTTGGGGGATTCAAAGCGTTGCATGATCATGTTCTGATCAAGGGTCCAACAGGAACCCAAACCGTTTTAAATGAACAGTGGATGGTTGATGTCTGGAAAGCGGATCCGGAAAATTCCTACTGGATTGTTGATTTTACTTCCGTTCTGAGTGCAGCAACTCCGGAACCGCTTACGATCAAGGAGTATCGATACCAGGGTTTTAGTTTGCGTGCCACCGAAGACTGGTACGATGGCAATACGCATATTTTAACTTCCGAGGGATATGATAAAAGCGATGCCAATGCTACCCGTGCCCGCTGGATCGATGTGCGTGGACCCTCATCAGCCAGGGAGCGGTCCGGTGATGCAACGGGCACTTCCGGAATACTTATGATGACTCATCCGTCCAACTTCAATTTCCCGGAGCAGCTGCGAATTTGGCCGGTTGGGGCCAGCAGCGGGACAGAGAATGTGTTTATCAATTTCAATCCTGCTCAGGACCGGGATCTGGTCATTAAACCCGGGAAGACCTACGCATTCAAATACCGCATGATTGTTTACGATGGCATTATGGAGGATGGACAGGCTGAACGGTTCTGGAAAAACTACGCCGAGCCACCACGAATTGTACTTGAACCGGTCCGGAATTGATCTGTCATGTGTCCTGGCTGACATGACGCATGCCCCGGCTGATATCACATTGAATTTCAAAGTATTGATTGCCTGAAGTCCTGTACCAGCAAAGGCGACTTTGAGTAACCAACCATATCATCAAATTTTTTAAAGAAAGTACAACAAACGACAGAATCCTCAAATTCAAAGAAAATGAAAAAAGAAAGTAACAGCAGACGCGATTTTATTAAAACCGGTGTCTCGGCAGGTATAGCCGGCATCATGTTTCCTGCCGTTCTGCCCTCGGGAATAGTTGCGAAAAAAGGAAGAACGGCTCCCGGTGACCGCATTGTAATTGGTGCCATTGGTGTAGGATCCCGCGGTCTGAGCATGCTGGAAAGCCAATTCAGTCAGTACGAAGATGTGCGCATTGCTGCTGTGGCCGATGCCGATATGAATCGTTGCCGCCAGGTCGCAAATCAATTCGGTGCCGAGGCGTATCAGGATTACCGGCACCTGTTGGATCGTGAGGATATTGACGGGGTCGTGATTGCCTCAACAGACCATTGGCATGCGCTGCATTCCATCCATGCCGCCCAGGCCGGCAAGGATATCTATTGTGAGAAATCACTCTCCCTGACGGTTCGCGAAGGCCGGCTGATGGTGGAAGCTGCCCGTAAATACGACAGGGTGTTTCAGACCGGAAGTCAGCAGCGCTCCGAGGCGAAATTCCATCGGGCTTGCATGCTGATCCGGAACGGATACATTGGCAATATCACGAAAGTTGTTGGTGTTAATTTCAACGGCCCCTGGGAAAATGCCCTTCCGGGCCAGAAGGTGCCTGAGGGCCTGGACTGGGATATGTGGTGCGGACCGGTGCCGGTACACCCCTATCATCCCGAGTTAAAAAACAACAGGGGGTTTCCCGGCTGGCTCTCCATTGTGGATTTTTGCGGCGGAGAAATTACGGGATGGGGCACACATGATATCGACCAGATTCAATGGGCCCTGGGTATGGACGAAAGCGGACCGGTTGAAATCTGGACGGAAGGCAAACCCTACCGGCCCTGGATCGCTGTACGGCCAGACCGCACCGGCAGATTTTTCGGCGCCACGGACCCTGTCATTCACATGAAATATCCTGGTGATATCCACGTCGCGTTTTCCGAACACACCCGTCCGCGCGGAGGTGCTCTGTTCATCGGCGACAAAGGCCGGATTCGCGTCGACCGCGAAACCCTGGAACTCAGCAATGAGGGATGGCGTGATTTGCCACTGGAGGATATGG
>SKXL01000237.1 GCA_007128425.1 Balneolales bacterium
ACATCATTGGTCAGCGGGTGTCTACATTGCGAAATGAAGTGATCGAAGCCGGTGTTCATGAAGCTTTTTTTGACGCTTCGGATCTGTCCAGCGGTTTGTACCTGTACCGCTTGCAGACGGATTCATTTGTCGACAGCAAACAGATGTTGCTTGTGAAATGAGGAATTTTTTGGTGCTTTTGAATGTTATTATTATTTAATAGGTTAGATTGACATAAGCATCGATTTTTCATAGGACGTAATCCATTTTGTAAAGTCATGCGGCATCACATTTTAATCGTTTGCATGACAATTTGTCTTGCATCGCAGTTCCATCTCATTCACCTGGTGGGCTTTGACTATGCTGAAAAAAAAGGGCCGACGTAATCTGGAAGTCCCGGCTGTTGAGGACATTACCTGCTTATAACTGCTCCTGACAATGAAAAACAGTGAAAAAACCCTTTTTTTTATTATTGATACGATGGGAGTTGGCGGTGCTGAAACGCAGCTGCTCAGGATCATTCCTTACCTGACATCACTCAACTGGGATATCCGCCTCATTACTATCAAGGATAAAAATGAATTCAGGGATGAACTCGGCAAGAGAGGTGTGGCATTCTCATCGCTGGGTTTCTCATCCGGTTTCCTTGCATTCGCCAGAAACGTCAGATTACTGGTCACCGAGATCAATAAGTGCAAAAGCAGAAACCGTGTTATCATCCATAGCCATATCGTTTCTTCAAATCTTTTCTCCCGTTTTCTGACCTTTTTCCTGAGTGGGAGCCCGGTACTTGTAAATACCGTGCACAACACCAATGAAGGCTCTCCGCTGCGCTATCTGATGTACAAGCTGACCAAAAACCGTGTTGACTTCATTTCTGCCATGAGCCGGTCCGCAATCGAAGTCCATCAAAGAAAAAGGGTTTCACGAATAGACCGCCTGCATCTGGTCCACAACGGTATTGACCTGAATTATTTTCAAAAAAATGTACAGGTGAGAGACAAAATGCGAGAAGATTTCAAAGTAAGCGACGCTTTCGTCTGGCTTGCTGTGGGAAATCTGTCTCCACAGAAAAACTTCGCAAATCTGTTGCATGCATGGAAATTGCTGATTCAGATGACAGAAAGGAATCTGCGCCTGTTTATCATCGGAGAGGGAGCTGAAAAAGACAAACTTCAGAGGTTCATTCTGGAGCATGATCTTGAAGACTCGGTTCATCTGTTGGGGCGTCGCAACGATGTGCAGAACATGATGAACATGGCCGACGGGTATGTGATGTCTTCCGACTGGGAAGGATTTCCAATGGTTCTGCTGGAGTCGGCGGCGACACAGCTGCCCATTGTGGCCACGGATGTCGGCGGAAACAGTGAAATTGTCAGGGATGAAATCAGCGGGTACCTCTGCCCGCCCGGGAATGAGCACGCACTCACCGAATCGATGAAAAAAATAGTTGAATTGCCGGTGGAAGAGCTGGAAATGATGGGCAGGGCCGGCAGAAAGCACGTTCAGGAAAATTTCAGCGTGGAGTCAATTGCAAAACAATGGAATGACATTTACGAGTCACTGCTTCAACAAGGAATGACCGACAGTAACGGGCTTTACAAGCACCCATCTGAAATATGCCAAAGCCGGCCTTGATCTATTGTTTCGGATTGCTACCGACGACCCCCGTCGAACAGTGTTTTGAGTCCGGATGCGAGGTTGTGGCTTGAGCCGGAAACGGCTAATTTCCGGTGATGAAACATGTATCAGTATTTTATGTGCTGCTTCCCGGGAGAATGCCGGCCATCATCCTTGTTGCCGGCTTCCTGGCGATTGCACCGTGTCATATCTCTTTTGCAGCATTTGGACAGGAAAACGCCCCTGCATCGGAACAGGCCGCTGACACGGTATCGGATCACCCTGCCAACCCGACATCATCACTGTCCGACAACCCGCCCCCGCCGCAAACCGTCCGATTCGGTATCTCCCAAACGTTCGGCACCCCGGAGACGCCCTTCTGGCTGCATGCCAACCGGGACGGACGCATCCCGCTCTACTCGCGCAGCAATACGCTGTTTTACGGTGAATACCACACGGGGTTTCTTCGGGATTCGGAAACCTGGGATCTGGACACCGGCCTCCGGATCGACACCCGCATTTCGGACGATGCCAACATGTTCAATTTCACCGAACTCTATACCCACCTGCGCACCCGGGGCTGGCAGCTGAGTGCGGGCCGGTTCTACGACACGGTCGGACTCAATTCAGGCTACCTCACCACCGGATCCATGCTAATGAGCCGCAATGCGCTGCAACCGTACAAGCTTCGTCTGTCCACTCCGGAGTTTCTGCCTGTGCCGCTCATCGGCGGAGCGATTTCGTTCAAGGCGCGCTGGTCCGAGGCGCTGCTCACCGACGACCGTTTTGTCGACCGGGCACGAGTCCACCAGAAATACCTTTACCTGAAAGTGCAGCCGGTCCGGGAGCTGCATCTGTATGCCGGCATCGCCCACCATCTGATGTGGGGCGGCACGCATCCCGAAGATGGCCGGCTTCACACTTCGTTCCTCGACTACCTGAGCGATGTGCTGGCCCTGCCTGATGACGCCGCATCCGGTAATATCACGCCGAAAGGCAACGGTTTGGGCGGCTATGATTTCGGTGCGGAGTACCGGGCGCGGACCTGGACTGCGGGCACCTGGCGGCTGTTCTACATCGAGGACGGCACGGCAATGAACCTGCGCAGTCCGTGGGACGGGGTCTGGGGCGCCTGGCTGGATCTGCACGATTCGCAGCGTCCGCGGCGGCTGGTGAGCTACCTGACCTATGAGCATATCAATACCAAATGGCAGGATGGCGGTGGGTACAAGGCCATCGGCCGCGCGCGTTTCTACACGCACCGCGTCTGGCGTGACGGCTGGGTGCATCACGGACAGACGCTGGGCACACCGCTGATCCTCATCGATCCGTCAAAGGCAGGCACCGAGGAACAGCTGCTGGTGAACAACATGATCCTTGGACACCACCTGGGGATGGCCGGCCGGCTCACCGAAACCGTTTCATGGGAGATGATGGCCATCTACTCGCGTAATTACGGGATCTGCCGTGACCAGACATCCGGCGGTAGCTGCGGCGGCTCGGCCGAGGCGCCGGTCTGGGAGCGCGAAGAGTATGTACCGTACCACACGCTGCGCCGCGACCGCTATTCGTTCCTGCTGAGAGCCTCGTTTCCGGTGCTGTCGTCGTTCCGGCCCTTTGCGGATGCCGACCGCCGGGCTGCACAAATGGCGGCACAAACAGGCACGCAACGGGCGGGATACGGGTCCGTGCAGAGCGAACAAGCCGGCACCCCGATCCGGACTTCATCGGCCGATCCGTCCGTATTCGGACGCACACCGCCCCGCACCGGAACAGGGCTGCACCTCATGATGTCCGCCGCCCTCGATGCCGGTGCGTTTCACGACCGTCCACTCTTCGGGTTCGAAGCCGGCGTGATCATGGCGTGGTGAAAAGCTGAGCATGCTCCGCATACTGGAAGCTTTAGAACTCAAAACGATCGTGAAATAAGTGATTTTCCAGAGGGGCTGAAGATATCTGAAAAAAACAGGTATCACTTGATTAGATGATCTGGAAGTGCCATTTTGGGGTCAGTAATATTTTATATGAACATCATCAGTCCGGGTGGC
>SKXL01000109.1 GCA_007128425.1 Balneolales bacterium
AAACGGGAGCCCAGGCAGTCTGAACGCAAACAGCCGGAATCTGCAATAGTGGCATCCAAACATCCAGACTTCAATCCTGAGCCCTGGATACGTGCAAATATCCGAACGCTCACACCCTACCATGCCGCACGTGACGATTTCCATGAGGGTGTTCTTCTGGACGCCAACGAAAACAGCCTTGGACCCGCCATTCCTACCCAGTCTCAGCTCCACCGTTATCCGGATACACGCCTTGACGAGCTGCGTCAAAAATGGGCAGATTTTCGCGGAATTCAGATGGATCAGGTTTTTGTCGGAGTGGGCAGCGACGAGGCGATCGACCTGCTGATGCGTGTTTTCTGCGAACCCGGCCGGGACGAGATCATAATCACTCCGCCAACGTACGGTATGTATAAAGTTGCGGCCCGTATCAATAACATCGGTGTGACCGAGGCGGCGCTCAAGAAGAACTTTGAACTGGAGGCCCAAACGGTACTTTCACGGGTTACACAGCACACCAAGCTGATCATGCTCTGCTCGCCGAACAATCCCACGGCCAATACCCTGAACCCTGCCGAAATTGAGCGTATCCTCAGAGACTTCCGACGCCTGGTTGTAGTGGATGAGGCCTATGTCGATTTCAGCGATAGCGGAAGTCTTTGTCATCTTATGGAACAATACCCCAACCTGGTGATCCTGCAGACCCTTTCCAAGTCATTCGGACTGGCGGCCATACGTATGGGCGCGGCCCTTGCACACCCGAAAATCATTGAGTGGATGATGAAGGTGAAGGCGCCATATAACGTCAATCAGCTTACTGCTGATGTAGCAATGCTCGCATTCGACCATGTAGACAAGATGCATGAGAAAGTACGCAAGATCATAGCTGAACGGAACAGACTGGCTTCCCGGCTCTCCGGTCATCCGGATGTGGAGACCATCTTTCCATCCGACACCAACTTTCTGCTGATTCGTATCAGGGGCGCCAAAGAGTGGTATAACCGCCTGGCGGCCCGCGGTGTAATCGTGCGCTATCGCGGTGATCAGGTTCACTGCGAGGAGACCCTTCGTATCACCGTCGGAACCCCTGCTGAAAATGATCAACTAATTAAAGAGCTTTATGACTCCGCGAATGCTTCTGATTATTGAACCGGATGCGTTGATCCCTGCCGGTTCGGCCGCAGCCCGTCAGCCCTCCGGGGCAGGCACATCTGGATTACAGGAATCCGACAGCACATTCCCAATGCGGCCGGGCACCCTGGGCTCCCTGCTCAAGCTGATGGAGCGGGGCATTCAGCCGGCTCTCACAGGACAGGGTCAGGGTCAGGGTCAGGGTCAGGGTCAGGGTCAGGGTCAGGGTCAGGGTCAGGGTCAGGGTCAGGGTCAGGGTCAGAATCCGAGTCAAAGTCATAGCCACGTTCAGGAGGTGGAAAAGAGTAAGCGCCTGGATCCGAAAATTCATGCACTATTGCAGCAGGAAGGGATAGATCTGGTCGATGCCGCAAGCGCTCATCGGCAGAAGCAATCTCCGGATGTGATGCGTGTGACGACCGGACCAGATGATAGTCTGGTGTTGCAAAGCGTGTGGCCTGATCAGGAAAAACAAAGCGCGCCGACAGGTCAGGAGGGAAAGAGCAATCAAAAAGGGCCGAACATTCCTGGTGACCCTATTGACCAGCGCGATATAATGAGACAAAATATCCAAAACAAGCCGCATTTCATTTTTGGCAGCTGGGTCGAACTCGCCGCACATCTCATTGGAGAACAACGTACGGCAACCCATCACCGAAAAACCGGTGAAACCGAAATTTCGGTTCACATCAACCTGGACGGCAACGGCACTTCGGAGATCAGCACCGGCATTCCGTTCTACGATCACATGCTTGATCAGATAGCTCGCCACGGTTATATGGATCTTAAGATCACATGTCGCGGCGATCTGGAAATTGATGAGCACCATACCATTGAGGATACTGCCATCACATTGGGTGAAGCCATTGGCATGGCACTGGGTGACAAGCGGGGAATCGGCCGCTACGGATTCGTGGTCGCCATGGACGAAACCCGCTCGCTTGCTGCCATAGATTTGTCAGGTCGCCCCTGGTGTGTCTTTGAAGGTGAATTCCATCGGGAAAAGGTCGGCGATTTTCCGACAGAGATGACATCTCACTTTTTCCACTCGCTGGCCATGGCGTTGAGGGCAACGCTGCACGTGTCCGTCAAGGGCGACAATGACCACCATAAAATAGAGGCCTGTTTCAAGGCGCTGGCCCGTTGCCTGCGGCAGGCTGTGGACCGGAACGAGGCTTATCGTGATATCCTCCCGACATCCAAAGGATTGCTATGATTGCCATCATCGACTACAAAGCCGGAAATCTTGCATCGGTATCGAACGCCATGGATCGATTGATGGCTGAATACCGCATCACCAGCAACATCCCCGACCTGGACGAAGCCGATGCGGTGATCTTTCCCGGAGTGGGTCATGCCGCACCCGCGATGAATGAGCTGCGACAGCACGGTCTGGACACCTGGCTCAAATCCACCCGAAAACCCGTCCTTGGGATTTGCCTGGGCATGCAGTTGCTGTATGAATCGACGACCGAGGGTCCGACCGAAACGCTTGGCATCCTGCCGGGCAGCCTGGAGAAATTCGATGCTTCGCAGCACAAGGTTCCTCACATGGGCTGGAACACCGTCAGCTTTCAATCAGAGCACAAGAACCACCCGCTGATGCGGCATATCGAACAGGAGACCCATTTTTATTTTGTTCACAGCTACTTTGCCCCCGTAACCGGGCACACCGTTGCCACATCATCCTACGCTTCGGGGCCTTTTGCTGCAATTGCCGCGCGCGACAACTTCATGGGCGTACAGTTTCATCCGGAAAAATCGGGGCCGGCAGGTGAACAGCTTCTCCGTAATTTCGCAGATATGGTCCACGGCGGGATGCGCACCATATCCGCATGAAAAACAGATCATTTTTCTGATTTTGAGAGCATCATTTCGTATCTTTATATCTTTGACTGAAACTTATCTATTATCTGTTCGGAATGTCCGATAAACCTCGCGAGTATTGTGGTGTTTTCGGGATTTTCAACCATCCTGAAGCGGCAGTTTATACCTATTACGGGCTCCACGCCCTGCAGCACCGCGGCCAGGAGTCGGCCGGCATTGTAACTTCCTGGTTCGACCCTGAAAAAAGCATACCGGTCATGCCCCAGCACAAGGGTTTCGGCCTGGTGCTGAATGTATTCGAGGATCAGAGCGTCTTCACCGACAAGCTCCGCGGTAATTCGGCCATCGGCCATAACCGCTACTCCACCTCCGGTTCGTCGATCAACGCCACCAACATCCAGCCCTTCCGGGTGCATTACAAAAACGGCAATATGGCCATCGCGCACAACGGCGACCTGACCAACGCAGCATATCTGCGGCAGAAGCTCGAAAACCGCGGTGTGATCTTTCAAAGCACCTCCGACACCGAGCTCATCCTCCATCTGATATCGCACAGCGACAAATCCACCCAGGTCGACCAGATCATGGACGCCCTGCATCAGATCGAGGGGGCATATTGTCTGGTACTGTTGACCGACGACAAGCTCATTGCCGTCAGGGACCCCAACGGATTTCGTCCTCTGGCTCTTGGTCGAAAAGATGCCGGCTGGCTTGTCGCCAGTGAAACATGCGCCTTCGACATCAACGAGGCCAGTTATCTGAGGGATGTGCAGCCCGGCGAAGTGCTGATCATCGACCGCGAGACCCTGGAAAGCGGTGAGCCCCGCTCTTTCTATCTGGAGCGGCGGCCACAGACCGGCGTCAGCCAATGCATCTTCGAGTATGTCTATTTTTCACGGCCCGACAGTCTCATTTTCGGCGAGAACACGGACAAAGTGCGCCGGAAGACCGGGAAATACCTCGCCAGAGAGCATCCCATTCCCGAAGTTACTTCCACCCGAACAGACAAGCAGCCCATCGTCATCTCGGTCCCCGACTCCAGCAACACGGCCGCTCTGGGCTATGCACACGAAAACCAGAAGCAGGGCTACGACTGTAAATTCGAGATCGGCCTTATTCGCAATCACTATGTCGGACGCACCTTCATTTCACCGGGACAGGCCTCCCGCGATGTGAAGGTCCGTACGAAGTTCAATACCGTAAAAGGCGTACTTAAGGACCGGGTTGTTTTTCTGGTGGATGATTCGATTGTTCGCGGAACCACATCAGCCCACCTGGTTCAGATGATCCGGAGTGCAGAACCGAAAGAGATCCATTTTATGGTTGCTTCTCCTCCGATCATTCACCCCTGTTTTTACGGGATGGATTTTCCAAGTCCCGAAGAACTCATTGCCAATCGCTACGACCGGGACCCGGAAAAAATCGCCCGGGTGATTGGTGTTGATTCGCTCAGGTATCTCTCCCCGAGTGGATTGGTCCAGGCGGTGCGTGAGGCTAATCCGAACGGCGCCGGCTACTGCACAGCCTGTTTCACGGGCGATTACCCCGTTCCGGTGCCCTCAAAAACGCGAAAGGAAGAGAACGAATATTATTGACCCGGGTGGATGTCACGGATGCCCCATATCATCCCCCTTCCATAAAATACTGAAACGGAGCGAATGCGGATTGTAAAAGCGGAGTACCTGTTGAGCGCACCGGATCTGTCGGTATGTCCGGATGACGGCAAGCCGGAAATCTGTTTTGCCGGACGGTCGAACGTGGGCAAATCTTCAGTCATCAATGCGCTCACCCGCCGCAAGAAGCTGGCTCACACCAGCAACTCACCCGGCAAGACCCGTAGCCTGAATTACTACACGATCGACGATCGCTGGTATCTGGTGGATATGCCGGGCTACGGCTATGCCAAAATCTCGAAGAAGGAGCAGGCGCGCTGGGGCCGGGAGATGAAGCGCTACCTGCTGGAGCGAGAGACACTGCAGCTGGTTGTGCTGCTGATGGATATCCGTCACAGGCCCTCCTCACTGGATGAGGAGTTCACCTACTGGCTGGGTGAGCATCAGATACCATTTTGTGTCATTTTGAACAAGACCGACAAGATTTCCAAGAACCAGGCGGCCCGTCAGGAATCGGCGATCATTCGTCTTCTCGGGGATATGAATATTGATGTTCCGGTCTTTTCCGTATCGGCCATCAGCCCTGATTCGCTTGATGATTTCTTCCGTTTCGCGATGGAGTTTGTGGAAGAGAAATGATACTTTTCAGCGGAGCCAACCTCCCCCTTCCCATGCGACAAAAATCACAATAACCTATTGCACCTATTGAACATGGCTTACAAAGCACTCTTACTGGATGGCGTAGATGCCATCTGTGGCGAAATTTTAAAACAACGCGGATTCGAAGTCACGGAAGCACCGAAAATGGCACAGGAGGACCTCGATGAGATCATCGGAGACTACCACGCCATGGTGGTGCGAAGTGCAACCAGGATAACCCCAAAGCTGCTCGAGAAAGCAAAAAACATGCAGGTGGTTGGACGCGCCGGCGTCGGGGTGGACAATATCGATCTTGATGCGGCAACCCGCAACGGCGTGCTGGTCATGAACACGCCGGACGGTAACACCATATCCACCGCAGAGCACACATGTGGACTCATCCTCGCACTTTCTCGCAACATCCCCGCCGCCGTAGCCTCACTCAAGGACCGTCGATGGGATCGCAAGAAATACCTTGGCACCGAGGTCCACGGCAAGACCCTCGGGGTGATCGGGCTCGGCAAAATCGGCTCGAATGTAGCCACACGAATGAAAGCCTTCGGCATGACGGTGATCGGCCACGATCCGTTCACCACACATGAACGCGCTGCAGAGATGGGAGTGGAGATGATGGAGATTGACGACATCCTCGCCCGCGCGGATTACCTGACCGTCCACACCCCTCTCACCGTACAGACCCGGGGCCTCATCAGCAAGAAAAACGCCGGAAAGATCAAAAAAGGGATGTTTCTTGTTAACTGTGCTCGCGGAGGCATATTTGAAGAAAAGGATCTCATCCCGATGCTGGACTACGGTACGCTCAGCGGTGTTGCGCTGGATGTCTACAGTCAGGAGCCGCCATCCGACAAGATCCTGGATATTCTGAGCCATCCCGGCATCGTCTGCACACCTCACCTGGGTGCGTCCACCCAGGAGGCCCAGGGCAAAGTTGCCGAACAGATTGCCGTGCAGATCGCTGACGCCATTGAGCAGAAAGGGTTTATCGGCAGTCTCAACGGCAAGTCCATCGCACTCAGTACGAACAAGGAAGTCCAGCCTTTTCTGGAGCTGGCTGAGCGATTCGGACGCATGCTTTCGCAGATTGCACCCAAGCATATCAACGAGCTCTCGATCACATACACCGGAAGATGCGCCAATCACTCACAGGTTCTAACCGATGCGCTGCTCAGCGGCTTCATGAAAGGCAGTGTGGATGAAGTAGTCAACCTGATTAACGCCCGCTACCATGCCGAGTCACGCGGACTTAAAATCTCGGAGACCCAAAGCAGGGAAACCCAGACCTATTCCGATCTGATCACGATCGACCTGGGTCCGAAAGCCGAATACCGTAAACTTTCTGCGACACCGTTCGGTGAAAATGACTACCGTATCGTCAGCATCGATGGATTCAGCATCGAGATCCACCTGGAGGGTGAGATCATAATCTACCGCAATATCGACAAACCGGGGATGCTGGCTGCGACCAGTGGTGCGCTCGCCCAGCGTAACATCAATATTGCTTCGCTGAGTCTCGGAAGAGATCTGGAAAATGCACAGGCTATTACGGCTTTTACAGTGGACACAAAGCTGGATAAAAAAGATCTGGAGTTCATCGATGGTATTGATGGTGTCAACAAAGTCAAGTACGCCAGTCTCTGAACCGGTATAGGCCGGGATGGGCATTACCGTGCCGCTCTGATGCGGTAAGCATGTAAATTTCCCAGAATACCATAAATCTGGAAGCATGAGCCCTCACTCACTATAATTGCGGAAAGCTTCAGCGTCCACTCATCGCTTATAATCTGGTCGAATGCGCTTTAATGCATGTCTGTTGGATATCTGTTGGATATCTGTCCGGACAAGCTCATTTTCAGCGCACGCAAGAAAGCCGAAGGAGCATCTGTGGATGAAGACGGTCGCGTCATAGCTGTCACGCTTGCCTCGCGGCAGGTCATGAGCATCCTGCTGGAAGTGTGATGTATTAACAGGCGTAATTATTTGCATGCAGTCCGGGTCTGAAATCCGACGCCGCCCCCATGATAGCCAATTGAAACTCCGGGAAGATCCAGCCGTAAAAAGCGGTATGGGTTTTTCCTGTCAGTTGATATAAGCTTATATTGCACCGGAAGATACAGGTACCGATAAAATCATATTAATGGAGTTTTGATCATGGATCTATGGATGTTTCTAACCGTTGCGGTCATCGTCTGGGGTATCGTGGAGCTGGTTCAGGCGCGCTCGAAAAACAAGTTGCAGAAAAAACTGGAATCCGGAGAGGATGAAAGAAAAAAATACGGGGACAGGATCGAGCGGCTTGAGCGACGCGTCGCAAATCTTGAAGCTATCGTGGTGGATGAGGAATCAGGCCGTTCCGCTTCTTCAGGTGGATCGGGAGCCGTCGGGTCAGCAGAAGAACCCGAACGCCATCAGCCCGGCACCATGGCCAACAAGCTGAGATAGTTCTTGAATCAGAT
This sequence comes from Balneolales bacterium, assembly GCA_007128425.1. Lineage (GTDB taxonomy): Bacteria > Bacteroidota > Rhodothermia > Balneolales > Natronogracilivirgulaceae > SKNL01. Next base: position 7,664 of record SKXL01000109.1, read on the forward strand.
TCATCACGTTGTATGAACCTGTTGTGTTGCAGGATATTGATTTCGTTTATCACTTCTTGCTACGACAGCCGCCCAACGACACGTCACATAAGATGACTTATACGGCAAATCCTTACCCGGGGAAAAAACGGCCGGCCCTGCTTTTGAAAAGATTAAAAACCAATAGAGCTCCCTTTTCTTATCCAAATCTTATTGCACATCGAGCACTTCTGTGCTACTTTCCTTAAAGAACTTTCTGCAAATTATTAATTTGTTATAGAGCTATACATAATTAATCTTTCACAAATAGTTAATGCTATATGGAATATTCAGCTTTTAAATTAAACTACAAGTTTGTTTGGGCTATTGTCATCAGTAGTGTACTTTTTTCAATAATTGTACTGATTTCCTTCTTTCAACAATGGGCAGTTCCTCAAGTGGTTAATCATTCTGCTATTATTTTATCGGCGGCAGCTTGGCTAATTGTTATTGGAGATATGGCATACAGAAAATTTTACCATAAATCATTTTGGGTAATCTTTATGGTACTATTTCCTTCGATCACTCCTATTGTTTATTTATTTCAAAGAGAAAAATTAGAAAGAATTGAAAGTAAATTGAGTAGTTAACTACTTGGTGATTAATTATTTATAAGCCAGTTAATAAGCCCTATAACCAGCAATTCCTGCTGACGGGTTTACGTTGGTCGCTCGACATTTAAATTGATTGCCCCGCAGCAGAATTGCCAAACCGTTATACAGTCTCTGAAATCATGCAAAAAACTTAAAGAATATGAAATATCAATCTGACATACCAAATCAAATAATCAATTTGAAAGTTGTCTTTATTCTCATCTTGTGCGCGGCACCATTCTCAGGTTTCGCCCAGACCGTGCAGGAAATGGTAACCGAAGGTGACCGTGTTCGCGTCTATTCTGTTGAGGTAGAAAGTGGAATATTCGTTGTGCAGGGCTTTAACAATGAAACATTGGTTTTAAAGAAGTCCTCAGATGAATCTGTTGAGCTCGATCTTAATTCAATAAGTTTACTGGAAGTTAGTAATCCTCGGTCTCGTGGAGAGGGAGCATTGCGTGGTTTGGGAATCGGATTCGGAGTGGGAGCAGTAAGTGGTGCAGTGTTTGGATTTGCTAAAGCTCGTTCTGATCCTCATGCTTTATTACCAGCTGTTGTTAACCGTGTAATTGTAAATGCAGGAGTATTCGGTGGTATTGGTGGTTTAGCCGGTTTTATTTTAGGATCTGAGTTCCCGGGAGAACGCTGGGAGCGTGTGGAATTAAATATTGCCTCGACCAACATGAATACCGGTGCTGTGATTTCGTACACTTACGAATTTTAACCAGTGTTTATGTCCACACGCAAACAGTGATTTGGGAAGCCATATCTTATCGATATGGTTAATTTGACGTCACTCGTGATTTAAAATATTCTTTAGTGACTGTATAACCGTTTCGTGCTGACCGGTTCATATTCTTGCTGTACTATAATGTTAATCACCCGGCAGCACCAACGGAGGGCCGTTAGTGCGCTAAAACTTTACTCTTGCTAATTTGGTAATTTCAACTTATAATATATGTGCAATATATGTTTACTTATAAGCAAATGAATATCTGCTTTAATTTCATTAGATTGAATCTTACTTTTTAACTACTAATTACTCAATTCATAATGGAAATTATAACTGACCTCCATATAGGCGACGCAAAGCAAGTATTAAAAGACATACCATCTGACTCTGTTGATTTGATTTTTACTTCCCCACCATATGCAGATCAACGAAAAAGCACGTATGGAGGCATACATCCCGATGAATATGTGAATTGGTTTCTTCCCATTACTGGACAATTACTACGAGTTTTAAAACCAACAGGCACATTTGTACTGAACATTAAGGAAAAGGTTGTAAATGGCGAAAGAAGTACATATGTAATGGAGCTAATTCTTGAAATGAGAAAACAAGGATGGCTATGGACTGAAGAATTCATTTGGCACAAAAAAAATTCTTATCCTGGTAAATGGCCCAATCGATTTAGAGATTCATGGGAAAGGCTACTTCAATTTAATAAAGAAAAACAATTTAACATGTACCAGGAAGCGGTTATGGTACCAATGGGAGAATGGGCTAAATCAAGATTAAAAAAATTAAGCGATACAGATAAGTTAAGAGATGAATCAAAGGTTGGCAGTGGATTTGGTAAAAATATCTCAAATTGGACTAAACGAGAAAAAGCCTATCCTACAAATGTCCTTCACTTGGCAACAGAATGTGGAAATAAAAATCATAGCGCTGCATTTCCCGAAAGTCTACCAGCGTGGTTTATAAAATTATTTACTAAAGAATACGATGTTGTGTTAGATCCATTTATGGGATCTGGAACAACTAACATAGTTGCACAGCGAATGAAAAGAAACTCCATCGGTATTGATATTGTGCCGGAATATTATGAAGCTGTAAAATCTCAGCTCAATGAAGTGCAACTTTATTTACTCGAACCAAAAACTGAATATGCAGAAGCTAAACTTAACGGACGTAAGTAAATACGTTGAAGACAATATATCTTCATTCCATAAAAAGAGAATTGAAAGTCTGGATACATTAAGACTAAAAAATGTTCTGAAAAGAAAAAATCCTTACCTCTTTAAAGCGAAATATTTATTATCTGCTGATGAAATAATTAAAAAAATTATTGATGCTCATATTTCTTCACATGAAGAAACTATTTTTGGCGATTGGCTTGAAGAACTTGCAATTTTTATAAACAAGAAAGTATATAATGGATGGAAATCTGGAATTACTGGTATTGATCTCGAATTTGACAAAGATAATATTAGATATATAGTTACAATTAAATCCGGACCTAATTGGGGAAATAGTAGTCAAATTGCAAAAATGAAAACTGATTTCATTAAGGCAAGAAGGACATTAAGAACCAGTAATTCAAATTTGCATGTCATCGCTGTAAATGGTTGTTGTTATGGAATAAATAATAACCGTGACAAGGGTGATCATTTTAAATATTGCGGACAAGATTTTTGGGAATTTATCTCTGGAAACAAAAATTTATTCATTGACATAATCGATCCCCTTGGTCATAAAGCTAAAGAAAGAAATGAAGCTTACATGTCCTCATATTCTAATATGGTTAATAAATTCATTCGTGAGTTTACAACAGATTTTTGCAATGATACCGGCGAAATTGAGTGGGTCAAACTTCTTAAGTTCAATTCAGGTGCTAAATAAGCGCACTAACATAGGCTTTGAGAACTGCCTTTTACATCTTGAGGAAATTATGAAAACAACATTCATTATTATGATAACTGCATTCGGGATGCTACTGCGTTACTTCTATTTATTTTCGAGGTAATGCATCCACTGGAAGTACTCGAACGGCATGATCAGCAACGGATCGGCGTTGTGTTCGATCATCAGTTCAAGGTACTCAACTACCGGATCCTTGTGTTCAACTTTCGGTGGATCGGATGTAAACACACGTCCGAGCAGCAATGGAAACGACAACGGTTGAGGTTTCGGGCCTTCCACAATTTCAACCTTGTCTCCCGGCCTGATGCCTGCCTTCTTTTTGGCAATCTCTATGGCCAGGAACAGGCTTCCGAATTCATCCACAAGCCCGATCTCTTTGGCATCGGCACCTGTCCAGACACGCCCGGCAGCCACATTCCGAATCTCATCCGTTTCCCTGTTGCGGCCGTCGGCTACCTGCTCAATAAACTGGTCATAAAGAAGGTTTATCCTGCTGGTCAATCCTTCACGCTCCTGTGCTGTTAGCGGCCGGTTGGGCAGGCTCAATCCGATGAGCGGCAATGTTGGACCGAACGTAAGATCCGCCGACTCCCCACGGCTCACATAATCGGTATGCAGCCTCAGATGACGGCTCATCCCGTCATCCCACAGCCAACCCGAGCTCACCCCGATGCTACCTGTGATGGTATTTGGCGCCACGACAATCGTATCGGCGTACATGGAGATCCAGTATCCTCCCGAGGCCGCCACCCTGCCCATAGACACGATCACCGGTTTCACATCCGAGGTCTTGCGCAGCTCCTCAGCCACCAGGTCGGATGCCATTGGATCGCCGCCCGGCGAGTCGGCCCGCAACACCACGGCCTTGACCGAATTGTCGTTGCGCGCCTCGCGAATGGCAGCGGAAAGCACCCGCGCCCGGATGCCGAAATCGTTCATTGTCGGCCCCTCGGCATAGAACACGGCGATTTTCTTCGTCGGACCCCATTGTCCGTCGCGCGGCTTGTTGTAAACAAACAGTTCGCCCGGACTCACCCGGTCTTTCTTCTCTCCTTCCAGCTTTTCGATGATATCTCCGATATCGGATAAGCGAGCCAGTGTATCCACGATACCCGCATCAACCAGATCGAGGGGTGACAGTGATATGCCGCGATTGATGAGTGAATCAAAAGCCTCTTCACTGATGCCACGGCCATCGGTGACATCCGCCTTCACCAGACTGTACATTCCATCAATGATCGCCTGCCGTTGTTCCCGGTCGGCATCGGACATCCCGGTGCGCGACAATGCCTCAAATGCCGATTTGTACTCCATTTCACGGAATTCATCCACCCCGATCCCGACAGCCGACAGCATATCTGCCAGATAGGTGGTTCCGGTGACATAACCCGGAATAAAGAGTCCGCCGTACGGATCCATAACCACATAATCGGCCACTGATGCCAGGTGGAACGTATTCATCCCGCCACGTTCGATATAAACGATCACTTTCTTGCCATTAGCCTGCGCCACCCTGAGCGCTTCGCGCAGTTCCCATGTCTTGGACTGGTCAATCCCCATGCGGGTTGTATTGACCACAATACCGGAAACCGATGGGTCTGCAGCCGCCTCCTGGATCTCATCCAGGGTGGTCAGATAGGTCTGCCGCTGATCCATGAAACGGTAATTCTGGTATGGGAGGCTGCCCTGGATACCAACATCCACATATTTTTTATCCCTTCGGAAGTAGCTGTCAAAGATATTTCGGTCCATCGCGCCGGTGCGGATGCTGTAGGTGTTGTAACGATGGTTGCCGTCGCTGTCCCGATGGGCTTGATAACCAGCCCCGGCACGACCCAGACTGAACTGGACTCCGGCCGTGAAGCCCATCTCATCCAAATAGCGACCTGTAAACCGCATACCCGGCAGCACCTCGATTGCAGCACCGGCCGACCAGCGGCCGTCAAAGAAGTCATTCGCCCCCTCACCCACCGCATAATCACCGAACAGTGTAAGGACCGGTGTTCCTAACGGCCGCACCGCCACATCTGCAACCGCCTCATAATACTCATAGTTGAATGTAGCCGTTCCGGTCAGGCCAAACGAAAAATACGGCGCCGGACGAAACAGGGTACCCATCGTGAAATTTGCCCTCAGATCCTGCGGGGCCGTATTGCCCCGGTACCAGTTGATGGCAAATCCGGCAGCAGCTGCATCGGTCCCGCCGCCAAAAGCAATCCGGTAGTCACGGAACCGCACATCATCAAAATC
>SKXL01000227.1 GCA_007128425.1 Balneolales bacterium
ACAATTGTCAACAATAGTATTACCTTCCCATTCGTAACCTGGTATAGCGTGTTTTGAGAAAGAAACACCCAAATAAGGAAGTTCAAGCAGGCATTGAATATGCATTGTCAAAAAACTGGCGTTTAATGGCTGTTGGGGGCTCCTCACATGCATGGGGAAGACTGAAATGTCCGGATGAAAGCCGCTCTGGTTGCATCATTTCGATATGGAGCACACCAAGAGTTCCAACAAACCACATGCGACAGATAATTCGGGCTGTCGATAAATGTCCACATTGTTAACGGCATCAGAGTATTAATATGAAGAATCATGAATTTACGCTGGTCATTGAAGCATCGGCCGGCATGACGAATCAATTGGAAGATGGATTATTTGAAGCCGGATGTGACGATGCATTGTTGTCATTCAGAGGTGGTATCGCCTATCTGGACTTTGACAGGCAAGCCAAAAATCTGGAATCTGCAGTGGTGTCGGCCATCAGGCAAGTGGAACAAAGCGGACTAAACCTGAAGGTCAAAAGGGTAGAGCCCTCAGACCTGGTAACCAGCGCCGAAATAGCCCGAAGACTTTCCCGAAGCAGGCAATCCATTCAACAATTGATCAGTGGGAGTAGAGGAGATGCCGATTTTCCTATTCCGGTGGCTGGTGTTACCGCTAAAACAATGCTATGGAGTTGGCAGGAAGTAACCGGTTGGTTCATGGATAAGGGTAAGTTGGGCGATGAAGCGGTTTATGAAAATGCCGTTGTCTTGAAACAGATTAACGAGTCCCTGGAAATGAGAGAAAATGAGTTGCAATTAAAGAGCATTAACAGGCTTGTCAAACAGCTGAGAAAAAGCAATAAAGAGTTTGTCTGAAGGGCTTTTAACCTGCAAATAGCAAAATAAGGTTGCTCAAAAAAAAAGTGATCTCAAGAGAAGTTCGATACGAGAAAGCAGTGCTTCCAGCATTTTCACCGTCCCCCTGAAACACCATCATTCGCCAGACACCCATCCTGATCAATGTCAATCACATATCCACCCGAGCTGAAAGTCTGTCCGGGGCGAGGATTCATCTGCAAAGAAATGTTACAGTTGGCCGGGGTGGAACAAAGTTGATGGCATTAAAACCCAAACAAGAGTCCGGCGCCCCATCCGAAAGCGATATAAAGAAACATTCCGGTGAAAGCCAGTTTGGGCAGCAGATAAGTTCGGGCATACTCCGGATTGGCAAGCCGGAATTCCCGGACGGAAAACCAGGATGCGACCAACAACAAGAAAAGTGCCAACACGGAGACCGTCGCCTGGCTCAACAGAGGATCGGGAACCGGCATGGATCCGTCGGTTACCATCAGCGCTACATCCACGCCATCCGGTGCTCTCAGGGCGTACGGCAAATAACCGGCCCAATCGGATAACTTGGAGATTCCCTCGGCCAGATGAGCGGCGGCAAAAACAATCACCAACGGCAGGGCAAGCCGGCGCCAGATGGTACCCATAGATTCCATTGTAAAAACTTGTACCAGACCACCCATCAGTGTCCAGATCAAAACAGGAAACACAAATAGCATCCAGATTCCTCTTATCCAACCGTAATAGGCCTCCAGGCTGAAAAGCGAAACAAACTGTTCGGGAGTCCACAGAAAGATTACGCGGGCCCATGTCCACCCCCCGGTCATACGAAACGTCACATAACCGGATATGAGCATGATAAACATCGTTAATATCCACGGAGCCATCGATTCACGTCGGTCGTCCGGATGAAAAGGACGTCGGAGATATAGCGCCATATTTCCGGGTCCGCACGATTTGATACACTGCCCGCAAAGCAGGCAGTCGCTGTTATCCTTCAGCGCGGCAGGATTCAGCAGGCTGGGGCAACTCCTGGCGTCCGGTTTGAAACGATTACAGGCCATGACACAATCCTTACCGGTACAGTTGCTGCAGGCATCGGAAGATCGCGGTCGCACTGCCAGCATGCTTCCCCGTCCATATACATTCAGCAGCAATCCGACGGGACAGAATCCCCTGCAGAAAGCACGGTCGGAGAAAAGGAACCCGGTCACGGCCGTCAGTGTCAGTAATCCGATGAGAAAAATTGAGGTATAAGCGGGTATGCGGTGCAGTTCAATACCGGCAATGAGCAGATGAACAAGGGCATAAAAGGCAAGAAGAATGGCTCCGGATCGAACCCAACGGTTCAATTTCTTCTGCCTGACTCCCAGTTTGCGGCTCAATCTTTCCGAGAAATTTGACACCATCTCCAGGGGGCATATCATACACCATAACCGGCCGAATAGTATGGCGGTCAGTACCATAAGCGGCCACCAGATACCCCAGACCAGCAAATTCACCATATTGGTTTGAGCAAACAGCCGGTTGTGAACCCCTTCCGGTGCATAGAGATTCCACCCCATGATCACCAGTATAATAAAGACAACCAAGAAGATAAACTGAAACACATAGGGGAATCCGTTCCAGAGCAATAATCTGTTCAGGACAGGCACTTGCGTCAGATTCAGACCGTTGCGGTCTGATAGCTTATTCATTTAAAACCTCGTAAATAATTTAGCTTGCCATTTCAGGATTCGCAGGGAAGCTTACAGTACAATATTAGCAAAGCTTCCGTCCTGGTAACGGCATCTATTTTCACAGCCTTGATTCAATGTATTTTATGCATAAAAAAAACGAAGTCAAGTGAAAAACAAATGAAGATGTTGGAACGTATCCACCCTTCATATTCTCACTGAGTCGGTCCCACCGGGTGATGCAGCAGGCCAACGCATTGCTGTGGTTTCATTCGGTAAACCTTTTTTGAACTGAATATATCTTGGACGTAATGGCGATTATTGGAGGTCAAGAAAACAGCCGGGTGTTATTAGTCAGGTTTGGTCGTATTGGCATAATCACAAAATCCGGGAAGTTGTCGCTGTTTTGTGCGGTGGGGTTGTGCAAATTTTCCGAAATGGATAATCTGTGATAAAGATTGGAAACGGAAAAGAGTACTGATCAATACCAAATATATTACTTATCTTACGCGTTACTAATGTGAAAGATTATGATTGTAACTTTCGGCTCAAAACAGGCTGAGCAGGTTTGGAATGGGGTACCCGTTAAAAATTTGCCGATAGAAGTCCAGAAAGTTGGTCGCAGAAAATTACGAATGTTGAATAACTCGCAGAACATAAATGATGTAATGGTTCCACCTTCGAATCGGCTGAAAAAGTTAACAGGGAAACTGAGCGGGTTTTACAGCATTCGCATTAACAAGCAGTGGCGTATTATCTTCAGATGGAATAAAGGATACGCCAGTGATGTGGATATTACAGATTATCACGAATAAAGCAGCTCATGGAAAAATTACAAAATGTTCATCCCGGTGAAATCTTGCTTCTTGAGTTTCTGGAGCCCTTGGGGATCTCCGCATACAGATTGTCAAAAGACTTGAAAATTCCGCAGACCAGGGTGTCACAAATCATCAAGGGGAATCGCAGGATCACGGCGGATACGGCACTGCGTTTGAGTAAATATTTTGGAACCTCGGCGAAATTCTGGCTTGGCTTGCAAAATGACTTTGATATTGAAGAGGAAAGAGCGTCCAAAAAAGTTGAGATTGGCGAGATCAAGACAATTACCAGGCACG
>SKXL01000236.1 GCA_007128425.1 Balneolales bacterium
CCACCATCCGGCGGGGTTGCCGGTCCAGTTGACGCGCAGGGCGGCGATCAACCGGCGCTTTTTGGTGGCTTGCAGTGCCGCGGAGGTATCCGCATACCCGGCAAATTTGCCACCACTTAAATGAGTACTGCCGGTGGGTTTGTCCTGCATCGCCGGGTTCTCCGGAACTGCGCCTTCAAGCGCCCGGACGATCACATGCGAAACATCCAACACGGCCGGACCGCTCCAACCCTGGTGGGTGAACAGGAATCCGCTGCGACGGGTGCGGTAGGGGCAGTGTTCTTTGGGTACTGGTCGGATGCCGGCATGGGTCACATCCGCCGCAGTAAACGAAACGTTGTTGCCGGCTGCGGCCATATCCAGAAGAACCGGCTCCAGATCTACGTCGAGCGACACGCCGGGCAGCGGCTTGTTGCCGGGATGAGGTCCCGTGAGTGGTGTAAGCGCGGGGTAGGGTGGATGCAGGGTGTGCCCCAGGTCTTCGGCGATGGAATGGCCGGTACCGTCGGTGCCGGTCGACGGGATGGAGAGACCGCCGGTGGCAAACACGACGACAGGTGCGCCGAAATGGACACCACCCTCTGTGGATACGACCCACATCGGGCCGGAACGCCGCACAGAGGCTACGGAGGCGCCGGTACGGATTTCCACGCCGAGGCCGGATGCATGCCGGACCAGCAGGTCACGCACTTCGCGGGCCGAATTGCTCTCGGGAAACCACTTGTTGGATTCGCGCTCGCAGGCCAGCCGCAGGCCGATCTCGTCGGTGTACCAGTGCCGGCAGGCGTCCAGCGACCAGGAGCGGAAGATGTTGCGCATCCGCTTGCGGGACGAGTCCGTGACGAAATCGTCGAGCTGTATCTCCACGGGCAGCACGTTGCAGCGGGTGCCGCCGGACATCAGGATCTTGCGTCCGGGCTGCGGAGTGCGCTCCAGCAGGATGACTCCGCTTGTCCCGCCGGCGGCGAAGATGGCGGCGGTGAGTCCGGCTGCTCCCGCGCCGATGATGATGACATTGGCATAGTGCATGTATCTGGCAGACTACGACTAAGGGTGGATGTCAACACGAACAAGGTATTGATCATTTTCAAATTATCCAGTTTTTTCCGGAATACAGCTGCAAAACGATGCGAGTCAGACAGAACGTCATGCAAAGCGTCGTGATTTATGAGACGTTGCAGGTTACTTTGAGCGTAACGTCGTACATCGATTTTCGCTTAACATACATCATCAGCATGAATATGCGGGTTCTGGTGTAGTCGCCAGTTTAGGTATGGCTATTTCTGCAATTTATCCAGGATATGTCAGGGCTTAATTTGTTATTTGCCTACGTATTAGACTTTTATTCAGGGGAGGATACGTAAATAAATTGATAATTCAGGTTTCCTGTAGTAGATTAAGTATGGCAATGGCAATGGCAATGGCAATGGCAATGGCAATGGCAATGGCAGCTCAGGCTATATCCTTTTGTAAAATACAGTAAACTTTTTTTTTCTTTAATAGTTAAATTATTTGAAGATGGATTTTTCTTGAAACGTGCAGGGAATAATCAGATTTTTACATCTAAAAGGGGTAAACCATGGGCCGCAGTGATTCGGATCTGGTCAGGTTAATTATTAAAGGAGACATGTCGGCCTTTGAGGAACTCTATGAAAGGTATCACGAACTCCTTTTTTTTCTGGCATTGAAATACTTGAAAAATGAATCACTTTCTGAAGATGCCATTCAGGATATTTTTACAAAGCTGTGGCAAAACAGAGGCAATCTCGATCCCGGTAAATCGGTGAAGTATTATTTATTGGTTAACATGAAGAATCATATCATGAATATGATCAGAAACCAACATAATAAATTGCTTTTGGACGGTGGATTTGATGAAGCAAATTATTCTTCAGAGAGCGATGTATGGCAGGATCTAATTCATTCGGAGCAAAAAAGTATCATGGACAAAGGTCTGGATGAATTATCCGGCAAGAGAAGAAAGGTCTTTGAATTAAAAATGGTATTCGGTTTTTCCAATTCTGAAATTGCCAAAAAATTATCTATCTCGGTTAATACCGTCAGAGTTCATTACTATCATGCTTTAAAGTTTATGAGAGAGTTTTTTAAGAAAAACGCCGGGTTGTAACACGCCTCATTTAAGATTGAATAAAAGGAACTGATGCGACGCAGGCATCTTTTCATTCCTGAACAAGAACGATGGACAGGTGGCTAAATCAGTGAGTTATCCAGAAGCTGGATACCGTTGAATATTGCCTGATGATGCTGAAGTGGGAGTTTCTTGCCTTAATTTGTCACAACCTGATGCAGCCGATTATCTCGTTTTTGAACAGCCTTTTACGACGAATACATAATTCTAACAATATGATCCGCGTAAGCTTATTGACGGTAATCACTTAACCAGTAACTTCGACAGTTGAGTTACCATTTCGGTTTTATATCTGTGAAGTTAATACAAAATATCCGTTGAAGTGTATTGCATTAAAGTAAGGTCAAATTGCTCATTGTCAATTCTCTTCATAAAATCTACAATCATGAATTTTCGATTTCAATATACTATTACTGTACTTGTCATTATCCTGGGTACTGGATTGTTTGCTTTTGCCCGACTTGGAAACGAGATCGTTGGTACATTTTTGAATGCCGCTGGTCAGGTTACAACACTGGAAGTGTCGGCACTAGGGGACAGTTCTGCTGTTTTGCGAGGCGATTTGTCACAAATAAATGATCACGAAGAAGCCGATGTATATTTTAAATACCGCGAAGTCGGAGAAGATATGGAAGAGACCTGGTGGATTATTGCTGATACTCATATAGGCTCACATCGTGATAATGAAGAAAACGCCCTTGAAAACTTGCAAAAAGCCGTTGCAGATGCCAATGAATTAGGTCTTTCGCAAAAGGCCATCGTACTGGGTGATTTGGTGCATGATTCTCCAGAGTTTGTCGAACCTTTTGAAAATGCAATGAACCAGCTTGATCATGAATGGACCTATGTATTGGGAAATCATGATTTCGACCGACATGGGTCTGGAAAACGGCTTTTTGAGCGCGTTTTTTTCAGCAAGGATATCGGAGGAATACGTTTCATTGCTGTTTCCGACGACGGTAGCTGGGCAGGGTCCTGGTTTCCGGGCGATGTCTACGAAGCCTATCAAACGGAAAAAAATTTGATGACCGATCAGGACGATTGGTTCAGAGGAGAACTCGATCGCGATCCGGGCAAGCCGACGGTACTCTTGTCTCATCAGGGACTGAAGCGTATGTATGAGAGAGATAGCGATGACGGACCCTGTTTCTGGGATCCGGAGCGAAGGGGCTGGTTGCAGAAAAACTGGGATGATTACAATATCATCATGTGGATGCGCGGTCACCGGCACAACTGGAACTTTGATGAGGATTACCGTGGATACGGTTTTGTAGATGTCAGTCCTGGCGCTATGGGCAACGACTGGCGCGCGGGTGCGGTCTATATGACGATTACCAGAGAAGGTGATACCACTACGATATGGCTTCGCTTCCGGGATTCACTTTTTAACAGGTGGTCACGATGGGCCGGAGTCACCGAGTA
>SKXL01000249.1 GCA_007128425.1 Balneolales bacterium
AACCTGCCATTCTCATCCAGACCATGCATGTAATACAATTCGTCGGGATTTTCCCTGCTGAGTATCTGAGGTGCGCCGGCAGGCCAGCGTTCGGGTGCGAAATTATGGATATAAAGAAATTTGTGCGTACGGACCGACCGCTTCGGATATCCGAGATTGGCCCATCTCGCTGAAGAATGCCGCTCCATGCCGGCATATACGGTTTTCCGCGTTGTATCAATGAGCCCCGACTGATCAGAATACAGTATATCGGTAAAACTTTTGGCTGACATAGGTTTCATAGGTTCCGGATCAATATCGGCAATCTCAATCAGAGTAGGAGCGATATCACTCAGATTGATGAGATCATACACCTCTCTGCCCGACAGGATCCTGTCAGGCCAGGAGATGGCCATGGGAACACGCAACCCGTAGTCATATAGATTGGCTTTCGCCCTCGGGAACGGCATGCCCTGGTCAGATGTGACAATAATAATCGTATTATCAAGTTCGTCAAGCTCTTCAAGCTTTACCATCATTTTCATTAAATGGCGGTCAAACCAGTCAATTTCGAGGGCATAATCCAGCATATCCCTGCGAATCTCCTCCCGATCCGGGAAAAACCCCGGAACCACCACATCCTCCAGACGCTTCTCGCGCTTGAGCCCTGAGTCCTTTTCATATGCCCGATGCGGTTCATAGGCGCCATAGAAGAAATAAAATGGTTGCCCAGCTTGCCGATCCGCCAGAAACGCTTCGAAATTGGCAGCGTAATTGGATGTGTTCATGGTATGGGTCCAGCGATCATCTTCCTGGTCTTCTTCATACCGAATAGCGTTGTATTCGGGTCCGGCTGGATTGCGATCTCTGCCACTGGCCCTGAAGTTGAAAGGATGAGCCCCCTTGCCGGTATAGCCGATGTGATACCCGTTGGTTTCCAGCACATCCGGATAGGTGACAAATTTTTTCGGAAAAAGGGTAAAGTGCCCACCCGCTTCCTCATTCTGCCACTGATATCTACCCGTGAGCAAAGATGACCGCGAGGGAGCACATCCTGGTGCCGCAGCAAAGGCATTGTGAAAAAGAATACCGTTTTCAGCTACTTTGTCGAACGCCGGTGTATGAACTGTTTTGTCACCATAGGCACCCGCGTGCGGATAGGACTGATCATCGCTCATGGCGATCAGAATATTGGGCCGTTTCAGCCGCTCCGATTCTTCAAGGACCGCCTCTTCCTGACAGCCCATGAATATATAGCATATACCGGCAGGAACCCATATCCATAAATATTTTCCCATAGTAATAGCGTATTGTGTTACGTGTGATTAGTTATAAGTTGCCGCTGGAGAAAGCCGGCCAGGATTCGAATTGCCTGTTCACCTCAACGCCATTGACAGTCCTGATGACCCAAAGATGATTCGGCGCCCTCTCATCAAATGAGATCTCCATGCCGTCCTGCTGCTTGAAATCCCCACCCGTCACTCGCTCCCGGGGATTCTGGCGCATCATCTCGCGGAGGATGGTACCGGCATCCCATCCATTTCGATCGCAAATGGTCATGATACCCAGGTTTTGGGTGGAAAACGTAACCAGAAAATGGTCCTCACCCAGTGCAAACACACTCCATTCCTCCTGGTTTACCAGCGGGTTCCTTGTCCTGGGAACCCTTACCGGACCGGCGGCAACGGCAAACCGTTTATAGACTCCGGTATTGTTCCACTGCATGAAATCCTCACCGGGACCCATTATGTGGAAGACATCGGTCAAATCCGTTTCTTCCTCATGGGTGAAGAGTATGATGGGCCTGGGGAGGATAAGGGACCTCCTGCCCTGGTTCGCACCACCGGCACTCAAAAGAAAATCGGGGTCTCCGGAGTAGATTTCCGGGCAGGAATTTGCCCCGCGACCAATTTTCACAAAGTAGGCTTGCGGTTTGGCCATTGACCAGTCAATCACCTTATCGGCCGGCCGATAGGGCATGATGGCTGCCCAAAGAGCAACATGCCTGCCTCTTTCAATGGCAAGGTCCAAGTGGGAATCATGGGTGTCCTTGTAAAAGCTCACCCACACTTTCATCGCGGCAGAGTGGTAATCCCTGTTAATTGCCGTGACCGTGTGTTTGTCATACTGTCTTCTGATGGGAGGATGACGGCGCAGATTGAAGCTGCCCAGTGCATATTCCCAGTTCATGCGATCCAGCAGCTTCCGGGACAGCGTCTGAACCTCTCCCTCCGCGAAAGCCTCCAGATTCAGCAGAGCAGATATGGTGTATGCCAGATAGGGATCGGAATTGAATTCATAGACACCATACTTGTACATGTCATTCAGATACCCGCCCAGCTTTTGCTCCATGCCATTTTCCTGATTATCGTACAGCGGGTCTGTTTCACCTCTGCTGAAAAGCCATTTATTTTTGAGATAGCGGGTACCCTCGGTCATCAGAATGTGATTTTCCGTATCCTCAACCAATCCCAGGGTTCTGGGTACGCTCAAATTAAAACCGTCTCCTTCTTCAACTATCATTTCTTCTACCAGATGCTTCAGGGTCTCCGGATAAAGAATACCCGGTTTGTCCCCAAAAAAGTAGATCATTGGTATCAGAGCTGATTGCGTAAAATTATAATTTCCATATGGATTGAGCCTCCAGCTGGAGCCAGATACACCTCGCGGCTCCAGAGACTGGATGTAGCTGTTAACCTCTTCCAGGCGGGTTTCATTGAACAACGATGCCAGCAGGATTCGGGGAGCCGTAACCATCAGATTTTCCTGTCTGGGCGGCAGCGGACGCGCCGACCAGTAGTTTAGTAGGTCCTGTCTCAAATAGGAGTCGGCCGAAGAGGGGTAAATCCTTGCTTCAGGCACTTGCATATCCCCGGGTTGAATCACCCTGTTCACCTGTCTGGCCGCTCCGGGATCAGAGATGCCTGTTCGGAGCAGAAACCAAAGCAGTCCTGCAAGCAACACGGACGCGAAAATGAATCCGTAAAATACTCTTATCATGAACCGGTATTTCATATTATGGTATGGAAGCCGATTTTTTGATTGGATCGTGCAGCCCGGAGATATACCCGTGTGGTTATTGTGTCAATCATAGAACCTCTTTTGATGCTGTTCGGCATGTTGGATAAGTTCTAGCGCAATATCAGGATACTCCCGGATCACATTGACCTTTTCATATGGATCATGAACCAGGTCAAACAGCGAAGTGTCAATTTCTGTATGGGTGTAAACACCGGCACTTCCATCCCTTCCCCCACGCAATGGTACTCTGTAGGCATGTGGAAGTTGCAGCTTCCATTTTCCATCGGCTCGCATTACACCGTGAAAATCACCCCGAAGGGTAATTGAATAATACTCATGGGGGTTTTCAGCATCCTCCTTGCCTGCGATCAAATCCCAAACGTTTTTACCATCGATTTCATTCTGCGGCAAAGAGGCGCCCGTCAGGTGAGCAAAAGTAGGCAACAGATCGATGGAAAAGAACGTATCATGTGAAACGGAGTTCTCTTCGATATGCCCGGGATATCGTATGATTAACGGAACCCGTATACCGCCGTCAAAAGTCGTGGCCTTTTCACCACGAAA
>SKXL01000148.1 GCA_007128425.1 Balneolales bacterium
CTGGAGCGGCTTGCACCCGGATTCAATTACAATACCCGGAACAGCATTGGGGGCGGCCTACAATTGACCTATCAACCAACTCACAGAGATACCTACTACCTCAGGGGGTTGGTAAATTTTGCAAATCAATCTTCCGGCTTCCACAAAAATCAATGGATTGCCAACCAAAGTCATGAAAGTGCATCGGAAATAAACACAGGTCATTACTTTTATAATGTCGGCGTTGAGGAAAGCAGCTATGAAACAATCAGTGTCAAGGGTGGTGCAAGACATCGTTTTAACGTTTTAAATCTTGACTATAACCTGGGATGGACGCAAAGCAGAGCATTTGATGAGCGTTTCAGTATGCCATTTCAATCTGGAACAGTGGGTTACATGGTAGACATTCAAGATCGTACAAGGCCTTCTGTCATACTGGATGATGGAACACTGCCCCGGAGCAGTACCATGACTATAAGTACAATGGATAGGGTGTTGTCCCGTCGGGACAACAATGCAATTTCGGGTGGAATGCATCTTGAAGCACCATTTAACAGCGTATCCATAAAATTTGGGTCAACCGCGCTGCTCAACACCATCAACATGGATAATCCTGGAGAATACCTTGAACAGAAGTTAACCCATCTTGGCATTTTGAGATTGGACAGGTTTAACATGCAAAATGCGACTGATGGAAAAAATGTACTTGAGAATTACAACCTGCCATGGCTGGTTACCAGAAATGCCGTAAACAGTTTTTTTAGAAATAATATTCCGACTTTGGGACTGAACAGAGAAGCTATGCGCCTGGCCTCAGATCCTCTGAATTATGAAATCATGGAAAATATTTACTCCGGCTATGGAATGTTGGAACTCAGTTTTGGGGGCTTCAGGTTGCTGGGTGGAGTGCGCTTGGAGCATACCTTTTTAAAGAACGACGGACGCCTCACGGTTATGGACAGATTTGGAAGGTATGGTTCCACAATTGATACAACCAGAAGCCATACCCATACGGATCTGTTTCCAAATGGCCAGATAATCTATTCCCCGGGAAATGCCACCAGGTTTCATCTTGCTTACTCAAAAACAATAGACCGGGCAGCTTATAATGTGCTCGCACCGTATGAGTTTGTAAATCGTCGAGATACGGTGCTAATCCGCGGTAATATGGAGATCAAACCCGTAACGTCAGATAACTTCGATTTATGGATGAGTCATGCCTTTCCCCGTTCAGGATCTTTTTCTCTTGGGCTGTTCTACAAGAGAATCAGCAATATCCATGTATTCGAAGAGCGAGTAATTCAGGCAAAGAGAGGTGATTACAAAGGGATTGATGGTATGCTCGCAGCAGATGTCGACGAAATCCGCGTATATGAATCCATGTACCGCAACAGTGATCAAGATGCGGCACTATATGGCTTTGAAGTAAGCTGGCAGCATGATTTGGGTTTCCTGCCCGGCTTCTTAAACAACATGGGGACATATGTAAATTATACATGGTCATATTCGGATATCACAACCGAGCGTGAGGAGGGCATTCCAATGACATATCAGAGCCCACATGTTGTAAATGCAGCACTTAACTACTCAATGGGTAGATTTTTTACCCAGGTAGCCTACCACTGGACAGCGGAATATCTATTGTCTGTCGGACAACCTGGCCTGGCTCCCTCTGTTGACCGGGTTAATAATGTTTATCTGGATAAATATCAGGACGGATGGACTGATCTTTCAGCCTCTTTCAGATACCGGCTTTCCGGGAATTTTCAGTTATGGGCAGATATCAAAAATCTGTTAACAAACGATACGCTCATATACACACATACACGAAATAATTATCCTTCAATGGTGAATCTAAGGTCTGGCCGTGAGTTCAGAGTCGGATTGAGATATGATTTTTAATTTTTTTCATACAGTTATGTCCGATTCAAAGTTTGTTAATCGAATTATTGTCATTTCCCGGCCAGTTGATTATGTGATCATAGCTCTGATTATGGGCCTGATGGGTGCTTTTTTCTGGGCTATACGCGGCACCGCCGGATTTGGCGGGCATCAGGGCGGCTTGCTTGCCGGCCTTGGCTGGGGGCTGCTCTGGATGTATTTTTCCAACCGCGAACGCAACGGCGGCAAGCGGCCTTTGTCAAATCCGTGGATGGTGGCGGCCATCACCTTTGGCATGGCTTACGGCGGAATGACCGGATACGGAGCCTATATCGGGTGGGTCAGCGGAAATTACTGGCTGAACCACCCGGAAGCAGTTCGGGATATCGCTCCATGGACGGGATACCTCACCCTGTTTTTCTGCGGAATACACTGGGGCGGTGTGAGCGGAGCATTTATGGCCTGGTGCCATCCAAGCGCAAAACTTGGCTGGAAGGGCTGGGTGCTGAGGCTGGCCTCGGGCCTGGCGGGCGCCTTTGCGGTGTACTACCTCATCAAAGGATTTCCACAGTGGTTCCTTCCCTTCTATGGCGAGGGTATCTATGACAATCCGGAAAATCGCACCAGTATTCGTGCCTTGAATTCCCATCTGAATATTGCTCCCCATCTGGGCTTTTTCTTCGGATTCCTGGCTTTTGAAATGGCCCGCAAAGATTGGAAAGCGGTCGGCATCATGGTGATCATGGCCCTGGGATTTGCCATCTTCTTTTCGGCAGGTGCCTACTGGCACACGATGCACGGTCAGACGGATTTGCGGCTTGACTGGTGGAAAAACTGGGAAATGAGCATCGGTTTGGGTGGCGGCCTGGCGATGGGACTGGTATTCTATCTCTACAACCGGCCGGTGAGCGACGCGACCACATACCGGTTCACTCCCAAATCATGGATCATCGGCGCCGGATTACCGATCTGGTTTGCATCAACGATTGTATTCCGGAATTTTTACAGAGGCTTGACCCAAGATTATATCGGACATGATCTGACGTTTCATCAGGAATATATGATCCTGTTTTCACTGCTGTATTTGATACCGGCTTCCATCCTGTTTTTCCTATTTGCCCGGAGAGCCCATCAGCCGGACAAGATGCTCCTTCAGAATATCGGGTTCCTGGCCGTGCTTGTGCTTTTCAGTGTGGCAATCTACGAGGTTCGATTGCTCTACCTGGTTCCTGTAACCATACTGGTGGCCGTGTTCTTTTATCATCCCAAATCGGCTTTTGACGGAATGGCAGAGGGCGCCTATCCCATACCGGACTGGGTGGTTCTGGCTTTAACGGTACTTATTGTCGCGGTGGGAATGATATTGAGCGTACACTTACCCATGTTATTGTATAATTATTTCCTGGTGGGCATCTATACGGTATTTATCGTATTGAGCCTGATCCTTTATTTCCGGATACACAAGGTTGGCGTCTCTGATCCATAATATTCATTGATCCATGACATCTTCTTCTCACTCCCCTGTGCTCTCCAGGCGCACGTTTGACCTGTCTCAACCATCCCAAAACCTGCTCATAGCCCTGATTATGGGCCTGATGGGTGCCTTTTTCTGGGCCATACGTGGTCATGCCGGGGCCAATCTCATGCAGCCTGCACCCGGGTGGTGACTTCTCTGGCTCTATTTTTCCAACCGGGATCGCAACGGCGATAAACGTCCGTTATCAACACCCTGGATAATGTTGGCCATCACCTTCGGCTTGCTATTTGGCAGTGGTGGGTGGGGAGCTTATATCAGCTGGGTTCAAGAGGGTACGTTTTACCTGGATTCAAGCCGTCCGGAAACAGGCAGGGATATCGCTCCCTGGATAGGATATTCTACTCTTTTTTTCACCGGACTATTGAGGGTCGGGGTGCTTGGAGCTTGCATTTCCTGGTGCTATCCCAGTGCAAAACTTGGCTGGAAGGGTTGGGTGCTGAGGCTGGCCTCGGGACTGACGGGCGCTTTTGCGCTATATTATCTGGTTAAAGGCTTTCCGCAATGGAACAGGCGGATATGGATATCATTCCAGGCAAAAGGGTGTAACAGATGAGTTTCGAGGCAAGGTTTCTTTTCATTGAAAATCCTCTTCGGGTTAATCTTGTTTGCACGTCGTGACGGTTTTATGTTTTCAATTGCCGTTTTTCCTGATCAGCCACGCTTCGGAAACGATGGTTCCCCAGCCGCCGGAATTTCGCCACTGCTCTACTTCAACGCGGTCTCCCCGGGCGACATCATCACCTCGTTCAAGGTGGATAACCAATTCACCCTGTCCGGTAATCTCCCTGGGTATGTCAAAAGTAAAAAAGTCGCTCATTCTGAGAGGCAGTTCGACATTTTTGACCAGAAGCTGTCCGTTTACATAGATGGACTGATTCGTCTGATTCATCCGGTGGGCATACCTGTCCTGGAACCAGGGACGGACAAAAGTAAACCGGATCTTGTACTCGGCTTCGGGATCAAGATCCCGGTAGTGAAGGGTGACTCCCTGATCTTCATCCTGAGTAAAATGCATGGATTTCTGGCTTGACCGGTTGCCCTCAGAGAGCATGTTTCTGACGAAAGGTTGACCGTGATCGTAGGGGTAGCCTTGAACCACATTGGGAGCTGGATTAAATGTCCCCAGATTATCATAAAAACCACCCTCACCGGGATTTTCGTAATCGGTGATCATCTTCAGATGCTGTCTTCTTTTCTCGCCTGATGAAGCAAGGGAGCGGTCCAGTTGGCGCTTAAGCCAACCCAGGCCGACAAAATCCCGATCCAGCAGATTAAAATATCCGTCGTTTCTTAGTCCGAAAATCCGATTGCTTTCCTCGCCCAGGCGTCCGGCCTCCTCACGCAAGCGTATCATCTGTTCGGTTTCAGACAACTCCTCGATCCATGAATGTACGGTTGCAATCGTATGGTCGGAGACCCTTACTTCCGCCAAAGCCGAAGACAGTTCCTCTTCAATTTGTGTTAGCAAAGCTTTTTGTTGGATCACTGCCAGTTTAATGTATTTGTCAAGAGCCCCTTTCTGCATATACAACCGCCAAAGCCAGTCATTTTCCATTTTGTGTGCGGGCATTCTACGGCCGGCTTCTTTTACCAGTTCATAATACCGGTCAATACCTTCTTTTTCCGTAATCGGTGTATCGGGCAGCTCCGGAAGGTTTTCTTCCAGCTGAAAAATGGCTTTGGCCATAAAGGAGGCTGCCTCCTCCCCAAACCAGGTCCGGCTGTACTCATCCACCGCTTCTTCTGTCTTCATACGGGGCGACCATAAGAGCCGCTGCCACATCCACTGGTTGAAATGGTCATGGTGTCCGCTGGAATGGGTGATGTCACCTATGCCATAAGGCATTAAATCGTTGAACACCCTGTGATAAAAACGTGGCCAGGCAAAAAAGGTAACACGGTCATATACCATGGTCAGGTACTGGTCCGGCCTTCTTTCATAGATCTCATGGCTCCAATGGGGCGGCAGGTCGCCGTTTCTATCGGCTCTGGGATACATTTGAATGTAAGCGTGCTGGGCATACCTCCAGTGGGTTATCTCATTGAAGTATAAAAGGCTATGCCGGGCCGGCATCTGTCGGAGAATTTCTTTCGGGTACAGTCCATATGGCCCGAATCCTGGATAGCGGAAGAGATCCATACGGTGATTCTGCCGGTGCCCGGGTTGCCAGGTTGTTGCATCGGAACCCGGTCCGTACCCCCATGCCCACAGCCATTCGCGCGGCTTCTCGTTCAGATACTCGAAAATTTTGATATCCCCTTCGTTGTCAAATTTCTGGTTGGTGAAATAGATTCGTGTATCGGGATGGTATTTGTGGACGATTTCGGCCATTTTTTCTACCGTTTGAATAAAAACATGTCCGTAGGGCCGACAATTGTCACATTCGCAGCCGCCTCCATCACCCCCGTAAAATCGTATGATATCGAAAGGAGGCAGGTTTTTGAAATCCCGCTCTGCTTTTTCCAGCATAAATTCCACGGCATCGGGAACCGAAAGGCATACGTATCCAAGTCTTCCAATGGATTCGGAAGCTTCCCACTCTTCGGGAACCGCAGTACCGGCGGTATTGGCTCCATAGTTGCCCTGGGTCATCAATCCGTATGATTTGATAAATTCGTATGCTTCAAATCTCCTGCCCGGCCAGGTGGTGAATACATTTGCACCGGCAAGGGCATAGTCAATAATCACCCTTTGGGTCTCTTCTTCGGTCCAATCGCGCACCTTTGCGACATTTCTTGCGACACCACTTTGTCCGTATTCTGTACCTCTTATTTCAAAAGCCGGAGCTGTTCGCACATACAGGTTTTCGGGAAAAGAAAAGGCATGGCCGGTGTAATTGATCTGACGCAAGAGCTCTCCGACGGCATAAAGGCACCCTCTTTGGTCAATCCCGGCAGCCATTATGGCCGGTTGGCCATTTATAGTCAGCTTTTGCAGCAGAAAACCTTCCTTACCCGGATTCAACCAGGTAAGGGGTTCCAGACGATATGCTTCGAATTGGCGTAATATGCCGGGATGGTGTTCAGGAATGCCCAGCAGTATTAAAAGCTCTTCTTGTTTAATTTCTTTCTTTCCGGTTTCGATCCTTGCTGTGATGCCGGGCAGTTCCTGCAGGCGTGAAGCCAGCAGTTCAGCGACTCGTATTTCAACGTCTGATGCATCTTGAGAAACGAGAATGAAAGCTTTGTTGAACGTTTCGGCACCGGAATTTTGATAGGGCAGAAAAAATAGCAATAACAGGACGCTAAACGACCATAGAGCGTTTTTCATAAATTATTTCCGGATTTTAATCAGTCTGAGTAATCTGATGTACTATTCAGCCCATTACTTCAGCTTCTTGACTCAGCTCAATAGTTTACCATACATTGGTCCAAAGTTTTGGCATGCTCTGTAGTCGGCACTTTCGGTGTCTTTTGTTCCAAAGCCTGCCCAGGCACTTGGGCGAAGTAAACGGTTTTCCGGGACATTGTGCATGGATACCGGAATGCGAAGCATGGAGGCCAGGGTGATGAACGAATCACCGACATGTCCGTAGGTGATAACACCATGGTTGGATCCCCAATTGTTCATAACCGAATAGACATCCCTGAATGCATTCTCTCCTGTCAATGCAGGTACAAACCATGTAGTTGGCCAGGTTGGATCGGTTCTGCGATTCAATACATCATGCACGTCATCTTGCAGGTTTACGGCATACCCTTCAGCGATTTGTAGAAAGGGGCCCAAACCCTTGACGATGTTAATGCGGGTCATGGTCACCGGCATTTCCCCATGCGTTAAAAATTGCGAAGAAAAGCCTCCTCCCCTGAAATATTCAAGATTGGCGGGGCACCATCGGGTCGCCTCAACACAAGCCATGGCTTCTTCCGGAGTTATTTCCCAGTAGGGTTTCATCACGGGTTCGCCATCCATTGACTGTCGGCCGCTTCCATCCAGAGTAGCTGACCCCGAGTTTATAAAATGAATGATCCCGTCTTTGGCCAGACCGGTAAGGTTTTTACCTGTAACCCGTTTGACAGCTTCCGGACTCCAGTATGTTCGAATATCGCCGAATATTTGAGCCGTATTGGTCAGAAGATGCCCAAAAAGCATGCAAACACCATTCAGGGTATCGTTTTCCGTTGAAACGATATAGGGTTCGCGGATACCATTCCAGTCGAATGATGAGTTCAGGATGGCTTCAGAAAAATCGCCATTGGGCAGGTAATCTGTCCACTGACGCTGTCCTTGAAAACCTGATACGATGGCATTATGGCCTAATGACTCTTCGGAAGAGGAGTTTTTCAAAGCAGGGTTACCGACCATCAGATCACGGATAATGAGCGTCATCTTGACAACAAATTCCCAGTTTTCATCTTTTTGTTCACGGGTAAGTTGTTTTTCGACGGGATTGTTGTCCTCTCCTTCAATACAATACTCCCTTACCCATTTCAGAGCTTTTTCAAACTCTTCCTCATCATAGATCACTTTTTCAATGCGTCGGGAAATTTCCGACATATCAACGGTTTCAACGCGCATGCCAAGATAATCTTCAAAAAAATCGGGTATAACCATGGACCCCATGATCCCCATGGATACCGAACCGATAGACAGGTACGATTTTCCCCTCATTTCAACGACAGCAAGGCCGGCTTTGACAAATTTCAGGATCTTGCCCTGTACATCTTCCGGTATGGAGTCATCGTCACTGTCCTGAACGTCCTTGCCATAAATTGCGAATACGGGAAGGCCCTTTTGGTCATGAGCCGCTTTTGTGGCTGCGAGATAGACGGCGCCGGGCCGTTCACTGCCGTTGAACCCCCATATGGCTTTGGGTGTCATCGGGTTCATATCCATGGTTTCGGAACCGTAGCACCAGCAAGGAGTGACGGTTAGTGAAACACCGACTCCTTCTCTTTCGAACTTTCGCGCTGCCTCTGCTGCTTCGGCAACACCACCGATACAACTGTCGGCAATGACACATTCAACGGGCATTCCGTTGGGGTGCGTGAGGTTTTCAGAGATAAACCTCGCAGCCGTTCTGGCCATATTCATTGTTTGCGCTTCCAGGGATTCACGGGCCCCGTCACGCCCATCGATGGCCGGCCTGATTCCCACCTTGGGAACAGTTCCAACGAGTCTCGTACGGGGTTTAATGAGAGCCATTTCATCAGCAAAAGTATTTGTGTCTTTATTCATAGTCGAGGTTGTTAAGATTGTTCTTTTAATTATCCTTGTTCATGATGGTATCGTATGACTTCTGATCCTGATACATCTTGTGGAATATCTCGTATTTTTTTTGATGGTAAACAGCCGGTGGTCCGCTGACCGGTGGAATCACCTTTCCGGCACGGTTCATTTTTTCCATGGCTTTTTGAATGGATGGGTACATTCCCGAAGAAACGGCACCCAGTATGGCACTTCCAAGCAATACCGCCTCCTGTTCTTCCGGAAGCATGATGTGACAGCCCGTAATATGGGCATGTTCCTGAAGGAAAATCTCGTTTTTGGTACCTCCACCCGTAGCCATTATCGTGTCGATGGCATATCCGTTATTATTCAGTTCATCAATTATATGACGGGTTCCGTATGCGATCGCCTGGACGGTTGCAAGGTAATAGACCGCCAGATCATCTATTCCAGATGACAATCGGAATCCACTTACTCCACCCTTCAAATTGGGATTTGCCCTGGGTGATCGATTGCCATGAAAATAGGGGAGTACGTGAAAGCGACGGGTTAACTCTCCGTAGTATTCAAGATTTTGCTCTTTGGTGAGCTCAACAAGACGGGAATTGAGCACCTGATAGACACTTTTGTTCTCTTTTTCAGCGATCTGAGAGACCTCGGAAGCGGCGGACGAAGAGAAGATCACGTGATCTATAAGTGCTCCGGTAGCCGACTGTCCCCCCTCATTCAACCACATGTCCGGTATCATAGCCGAGTAATAGGGTCCCCATACTCCTTTTACATATCTGGGCTCACCGGAAACGACCATATGACAGCTGGATGTCCCTCCGATGAGGGCAAGGCGACGTTCAAAATCTATAGCACCTGCTTTGGATCCATCCGCCGCCATGCCAAGCAGTCCCAGACCGCCGGCATGCGCGTCAATCATGGCCACACCAACGGATGTGTGTTCTTCAAAACCGGTTTCATCCGCCGATTTTTTGTTTAGCCCGTTCCCAACGGCTTCACCCACCTGCCGGATTTTTTCCCCAATCTGTGCATATCCGGTAGAAATGAACTCTTCCAATCCTGTTTCTCTAAAAAAGGAGTCATCCCATCTGCCGATACTGTCCTCGGAATTATTGCCTTCATGGCCGAGATAGGTCCATTTGCACGTAGTGGTACAGACAGAACGAACATCCTGACCGGTGGCCCGGTACACCAGATAATCGGAAAGGTCAAAAAATTTCCGTGCCTTTTTCCAGGTTTCGGGCTTGTTGCGTTTTAACCAAAGCAGTTTGGGTGTTTGCATTTCCGGGCTTATGGTTCCACCGACATATTGCAATACCGGATGGTTTCTCTCATTGATCTCCTGAGCCTCACGGATTGCCCTGTGATCCATCCATACAATTATGTTCTGTTCATCGGAGTCATCGGGCCCGACGGACAGGGGTTTGTCACCTTCCCCCAAAACAACCAGGGAGCAGGTGGCATCAAATCCTATCCCGTGAACCTGATTTTTAGGAATTCCCGAATCACTCAATATGGAAGCAAAACACTGGCAGCAAGCGCGCCATATATCCTCAGAGGACTGCTGGACAAAATTGGTTTCCGGCCTCCAGGTTTGGATCGGGTGGGTTGCCGATGTTATCATTTTCCCATTCGGGTCAAAAAGTCCGGCTCTGACGGATGTGGACCCAACATCACAACCGACAAAGTATTTATCTGTTATCGTCATAATATCTGTTATTTATCTGTGTCATTGGGGCTATAAGTTGAAACTTTGCCGTTATAAGCGGACATTAACAAGGAAAGCAGAAAACCGACAAAAAAGATGACCATGGTTCCGACTACAATGGTCATGTAGCCGTGCAGCGGGTTTTGCCAGGCTTCCAGTGCATCTGTAAAATAGACAGGGGACAGGCTCATCCATGCAATGGTAAGAAGTCCTGTTATGACGGCGATTATGGCCGGTAAATTAACGGCTTTTCGTGCAAAATAGCCCAGAAGGAACAGTCCCAGCATTCCACCGCTAAAGATACCTGAAAGGTTCCACCAGATATCGAGGGCACTTTCTACCTGAATGATGTAAAATGAAATAAAGGTGCCCAGGATGCAGATCACGGCAGAAGTCACATACAGTACCCAGACCGATTCTTTTTCGTCGGCATCGGATTTTAAACGCTTGTAAAAATCGGTTAAGATGACCGTTGCACCGGCATTAAGGCTTGTAGAAATAGTGCTCATGCCCGCTGCAAACACCGAAGCAATCAGCAAGCCGGTTACACCAACAGGCAGCACATGGACGATGAAATACGGAAAGACACTGTCCGACATCCCATCCTGCTGAAACTCTATTGGTAGTCCCTCCGGAAAGACATGATAATAGACAAAAAGGCCGGTCCCTACCATGAAAAACAAGAGGGAAACGGGAATGTAGAGCAATCCCCCCGCAAAGGCCGACTTTATCGCTTCTTTTTCATTTCTGGCGCTCATGTATCGCTGGATGAAATTTTGGTCAATCCCGTAGTTTTGCAGATTGATGAATATCCCGTAAATGAAGACGACCCAGAATGTTGATTCCGTCAAGCTTAAACCCAGGCTGCCCAGGCTGAATTTTTCAAATCGCGATGCCACTTCAACATACTGAACAATTCCGCCCGGCAATGAAAAGATGAGTATGCCAAGGGTTATTACCGCACCGGTCATCAGGATTATAGCCTGAACGGCATCGGTCCACATAACGGCCTTGATCCCGCCCATGATGGAATAGATCATCACACTTGCGCTGGTAATGATGATGATAAGCCTCATGTCCCAGCCAAGGATCACATACATGGGCAGTGCAAGCAGGTACAGGATTACAGCTACGCGCATAACCTGGGTAAGCAGCCAGAAAGTGGCTACGTACATTCTGGCCCAGGCACCGAAGCGTTTCTCCAGATAGGTATAAGCCGACGGGCTGCCGACGCTGCGGTACAGAGGGATAAAAAAACGTATTGCCATAAAAATGGCAACGGGTATGGAAAGGCTGAAAACATAGGCATTCCAGTTTGACAGGTAAGCGATTCCGGGAAGCGCCAGAAAACTGATACTGCTGACGAATGTGGCAAAAATGGATAATGCTATTACCCAGGAGGGAATGGTGCCAAGGCCTGTTGAGTATTCCAGTGATGTCCTGCTTTTCTTGTAGAAGGACATTCCAAATACTATGATTCCAATCAGATAAGCAATAAAAACAATGGTATCTATGATGGTCATTCCGTATCCTCAATTTGATCCATAATGTCTGGCATATAGTTCGATTTTCGGGTTGTAAAAATATATTCTGTATGAAAATATCCTCTGGTGATATTTTTATTTTTCTGTAAATTCTTAATTGCAGTATAATGTAATCGTTTACCTCGGCAAATGCCAAGATTTTTGGTTTTTTTTTGAATTTTTTATTGAAGCTGTCCAATTATAATAATTTAAGTGATAATTGGTTGTAGTTCGGTGTTTTGACGACTTGGTAGTTCACGTTCTTTTTTCTTCTCAGGTTGACACCTTATCTATCATATCATGTCGCCGTTGATACCCTGTCGCTGAGGATGACCGTGTCGGACTCTATGCGATCCATCCTTGTTGCCTTCGATGTAATCGACCCACTCGGTCGCCGGACTTACGTGTAAACGTTGTTTGGACTGGGGACCTGCTTGTAAGTAAGTAATGTGAATTAAAGTCGGTATAGCCTCCGCATATCCATAAGCTGTTCAAAAAGTTCAGCAAATGAACACGATTGCATATATCGATCAAAAATAATTATACTACCCTGACACAGGCAAGCTATATGTTGAATTCGATAAAAATGTTATAAAGATTATTCCAATGTGTCACATTGTTTTAAAGATACACACAACAGTTACAATTGGAATACTGAGTATTCGCATTTTTTTGCTAATGAATCCACGGAAACAGGGCAGTTGGCTATTTCGATGATATGATAGTTTGAATCGTCAAAACAGGGTTGGGGCAAGACTTTCAACAAATTCATATAATCCTGTTAATTCTGAATAGAATGGCAACACGTCGCAAGTTGCGCTTGCGTGGATTTATTTTTTTAAGGTTATTTATTCTACACTTGTTGATTACTGTCGCTGTTTGGCTTTATAACTGTGTTCTGCAGGGTTTAACGGCAATAGAGTATCAGACATAACAGCAGCTGATGGGTTTTGTTGTCAAATGCGAAGTGAGTTCGATATGCCACTTTTAAAAAAAAATTTTTTTTTTTGGAGAAAACGTTTACATTGATGTAGAGTTTGTTGGTTGTCGTCTAAGTCTCATTGTTCATTTTATCATCTTGTAGTGAAGGGTTTAACTGATGGGGTTTA
>SKXL01000053.1 GCA_007128425.1 Balneolales bacterium
CATTCCGATAAACAGGTCTTTAAATCCGGTGTCAACCTCCATTCCGTTGATATCATAAAAGTTTAATCCAATATCACCAACTGCCTTTGAATGTAATATGTCTTTCAATATTGCATTTGGTATCTCCTTGTTTTCCCTATTTAAAATGGGATTGGTTTTCAAAGAACCAATTCCTACAAATACCTTGTTAATTTTGGAAAAGAGCTCAAAATTCGCTTGCAATCTGTGATCTGTGAGCAATATCTTTTTAATTTCTGGACTGGATACAATTCCGGGAATCTGCAACAGAGTCAAACGCGCATCCAGCTGAATTGAGAGCCTCCGGGAAATATCCATTGCGTGGTCCCTTGCATCCGCGGGTCCAACCCCCCCCAATGTTTGCACCACATGAACATCATTTGTTGAAATATAGGATACATTTTCAATCATCGACTTCAGCGTAGTACCCCATGACATTCCGATGATATCCCCGTCTGAGATGGTTCTCTCAAGGTATTTAGATGCGGCAAACCCCAGGGAGTTTTTGATGTCGTTTTCATGAATACTTTCCGACACACTGGTTTCCACGATGATAACTTCTCTAAGATTAAATTTTTTTTCAAGTTTTGTTTCAAGGTCGACATGATGATCATCCGGAATATTTACAATAATCTGAACAATGCCGAGTTCCCTTGCTTTTTTCAGCAACCTGGATATTCTGGGCCGGGATATTTTCAATCGTTCCGAAATCTCTTGTTGAGAAAACCCTTTGCTATAGTACAGCGAACTGATTTTATGAATCAGACGAATGCCTTCCACTTCATTGATTTTGGTCACGTTACACACCCTTTTTTTACTTGGCGGTAAAAAAATAGAAGGAGGAAACAAATATTACCTTCTGCATATATAAAACATGGGAAAAGCAGGAATTTCCGTCTGCTTCTTTCACAAGTAATTGGCATTATACGTTCATCTCGTATTCGGGGTATTCAACGGTTCAGAATTCATCTGTTTTGAACTGCCTTTTAAGCTCAATTATGGCTTCGGAAACATGATTATAGACACTTTGCGGTTTGATTTGCATCAGGCTTGCAATTTCAGAATTTGACAGCTCTTCATAATACTTCAAATAGATCACTTCCCTTTTTCGATTGCTCAAAGACAATATCGCTTTTTCAAGTTTCACCCCGAATTCACGTTTGGTTTCGATATAAACGAATGGATCCTCCCAGGCAGGACTTTCGTCAAAAGATTCCTCCATATACCTGACATTTCGATTAATTAAGGCATTTTGCTT
This sequence comes from Balneolales bacterium, assembly GCA_007128425.1. Taxonomy (GTDB): domain Bacteria; phylum Bacteroidota; class Rhodothermia; order Balneolales; family Natronogracilivirgulaceae; genus SKNL01. Next base: position 1,277 of record SKXL01000053.1, read on the forward strand.
TCTGATGTTATTGAAAAGTGTCCTTCTCATGGAAACATACAGATAGGACTTGACAGAGTACATTTTGCCAATCGACTTTCTCTTATCCCACAACTTCAGGAAAAGCTCCTGAATGCAATCCTTTACAAAATCCTCCTGTGGGATAATCCCGTATCCAAATTGGAAGAGCCTGGGATAATACATGGAAAAAAAGGAACCAAAAGCCTGCTTGTTATCTGCCTGGATATCAGACCACAACTTTTGCTCACATGGATGCTTGGGTATTGCAGCTGCCTGTTCCTGCATACGCAAATATCTTCTGATTGAATTTTTTTTTTGTGGTTTACCTGACAAAGAAGGAAATCTTCCGTTACAATATGAGATCCCTCCTCCAATGATCCATTTTACAGAAAAACCAGCCGTTACATCGGGCTGATCGAAAACTTTGTGAACATATGTTCAATTATATACATTTGTTCATTCGGTTAAATACTGAATTCGGATTCTAATGTCAATTGTTTTTCCAAATTCACGATGGAAAGTTGAGCATCATAGCTATCCATCCGTAATCCACCATACGGCAAACAGATGCAGTCCGCAGATGAGCAAGAAGATTAAACCGTGATGGGCCATGGAAAACAGAGCTCAAACAATCACAACATGAAGCCGGCGGGGGCCGTGTACACCTTCCACCCTGTCGAGCTCGATATCCGATGTTGCCGAGGGTCCGGATATAAAGGTAACAGGCACTTTTTTTTCTCTGATCAAAGGGTCCAGATCCCAAAAAGCCTCAGGAATAATGCCAACCACCTGATCGGTGCGAACCACGCAGATATGGAAATCGGGCAGTAATGTCAGAAGCCGGCGACCCTGTCCTGCACCGCCGGTCATAACTATTGTTCCGGTTTGGGCAACAGCACGGAAGCATCCCGTGAGTACGGCATCGCTTTGATCGATTTCCTGAATGGAAAGCGGCCCTGATTCATCGCTGATTAACGCAACTCCCGAAGTTTTTTCCGGAAGCCAGTTTGTATCTATTCCGGGCGGGATGACCAGCTTTTTTACCTGTTCCACCGCACAGATATCGGCAATAACTTTCGGCAGCTCTTTCTCTTCGGCTCGGGTAACGTTTGCTTTATAATCGCTCACCCGTTCCATAAACAACCGCAACCGCTCAACCTGACTCAGCTTGCTGTGGGTTTCATATTTTCGGTCGATCCCGCGAAGCGGCGGTTCCATTCCGGACAATTGCGGTTTCATTCCGTTTTCCTTTCGCAAGGCGGACTGAATGCGTTTCAGAATAATATCCTTTGAATTTTTCATGAGCGTGTCCTCCACCATTCGCGAAACGTTTGCTCTGGTATCGGCTTGAGATCGCGCATTTCGGTCCAGGAAGAAAGTTGAAATGGAAGTTTGGATATGATGCCTTTCCGAACATACAAGCGCTGACCGATCCGGGCCACTTTCTGGGCCATTTCATAGAGCGCCCGTCTCCGGAAAGCATGTGCCGCCATTTTCATGATAACAGGTTCGATCCTTACCCCCGAAAAAAACCCTCTCCTTTTTTTATGCCTGACCCCTTTGTTCCGAAGATGCACCAGGATTTCGGGGATATTGATCTTTACCGGGCACACTTCATAGCAGGCACCGCACAAACTGGAGGCATAAGGCAGGGAAGCCGCGGCAACATCATCGGGGCCGCGAAGCTGTGGGGTTAGTATCGCACCAATCGGACCGGGATAAACAGAATGATAGGCATGTCCGCCCGTTCTTTCGTACACCGGGCAGACATTCAGACAGGCGCTGCAGCGAATGCAATGAAGGGTATCCCGCCCCGTTTCATCGGCCAATACGCTTGTGCGCCCGTTATCAAGCAGCACAAGATGGAACTCCTGTGGACCATCCCCCGCGGTTGTACCTGTCCAGAAATTATTGTAGGGGTTCATTCTTTCAGCGGTTGAAGAGCGGGGCAGCAGCTGCATAAACACTTCAAAATCCTGCCAGGTTGGAATAATCTTCTCGATTCCCAGTACTGATATCAGAGTTTGCGGCAAGGTCGTGCACATTCGACCGTTCCCCTCCGATTCCACCACCACCACCGTACCGGTCTCGGCAACCGCAAAATTCGCGCCGCTTACACCAATTTTCGCATGAAGAAATTTTTTCCGCAAATAACGCCGGGCCGCATCCGCAAGCTCGGCCGGTTTATCGCTCAGGTTTTCGATTCCAAGCTTCTCACGGAACAAATCCCGGATCTCGGAACGGTTTTTATGGATGGCAGGTACCAGAATATGCGAAGGCTCATCTCCGGCCATCTGGACAATCAACTCAGCCAGATCCGTTTCCAGGGCGTGGATACCTTCTTTGTCCAACGCATCATTCAGGCCAATCTCATCGGTTGTAATGGATTTGACTTTCACTACTTCCGATTCGCCTTTCTCTTTGATCAGATTTGCGATTATCCGGTTTGCATCGGCCGCATCATGCGCCCAGTGAACCACGCCGCCTGCCTTTATGACCGACTCTTCCAGCTGCAAGAGATACCGGTCAAGATTCATCATCACGTTTTGCTTGATTTGTCGTCCGGACTCACGCAGCTCCTCCCAGTCTGGCATCTCCCCGACAACATTGTTTCGCTTGTTTCGGATCGTCCGGGTTGCATGGCCAAGATTTCGTCGAAGCTGGGCATCGTCCAGATATGTTCTGGCCGTTTTTTCAAATGCTTGTGGTACAGCGGTTTTTGAAGAGCTCATAAGAGGCGAACGTTTTATTAACTATGAGATTTTATTAGCATTGAAGTTTCATCACGTGCCTGGGTTGTAGTATCCGGGTTTTTATCAAATGGCCGGTTTGCCGTACCCGGAGTATCATTTGGTGACTGTTTTATTCTCCGGGTTTCAATCCATGCATGCCAGTATTTCTGCAAAATGCACAACTTTGACACCTGACCGCTGCCGGTTCAGGGCGCCACCTATATGCATGAGGCAGGAGTTGTCGGCAGCCGTGCATACTTCAGCGCCGGTTGCTTTGATAGCACTGATTTTATCCGTGAGCATGGCCATGGAAGTATCCGCATTTTTAAGGGCAAATGTCCCTCCGAAGCCACAACACTCTTCGGCGCCGGGCAGCGCCACCAGATCGATGCCACGAACGTTTCTCAGCAGACGAAGCGGGGCATCTCCGATATGAAGCATGCGCGTGCCATGGCAGGTGGGATGATATGTCACCCGATGGGGGTAATATGCGCCAACATCCTCAACACCAAGCTTGCTGACCAAAAACTGGGATAACTCATAGATCCTGGGAAGCAACCGGTCCACGCGATCCATCAAATCCGTATCACCCGACAGGATGGCCAGTTTCGGGTAATAATCACGGATCATCGCCACGCAGGATGCCGACGGCGCCACTACGGCTTCGGAGTCTGAAAAAATGTCAACAAATCGCTTGACAAGCGGGATTATTTCTTCCTGATAACCGGTATTATTGTGGATCTGTCCACAACAGGTTTGCTCCATTGGAAAATCAACCCGGTGTCCCAGCCTCTCCAGCAGACGTACGGTCGCCTTGCCGGTGTCCGGAAACAGGGTGTCGTTAAAACAGGCAATGAAAAGGGATATGTTCATCTATATCTTTCCAGATTGAGGTTTTCAAAGGGCTCGTGGCGCTCCAGTCCGAGCAGGGATTGCAGACCGGCACGTTCTTTGGATGTTTCGCTCAACACCAGGGAAGCTCCCAGCGCCGAAGCGTTGGAAGTGGTTGCGGTGTGGATCTTTGTATGCGGCAGAAAGGAAGCCAGAAGCCGGGTATAAAATACATTTTTGCTGAAACCACCGGTAATGATGATCTGGCCGGGCCGGACCTTTTCCCGAGTTTGATAATGGGAATTTTTCACCAGAATATGATTGTGCTTATCGTCCGCCATATGCCCCCCGGCATCAGCAGCCATATGCCCCCCGGAACGGTCCCCCACTTTATCCATCACAAGGTTCAGCGATTCCAACTGAGAGACCACCAGGTCCAGCATCAGCTGATGGCAGGCTTCTTCATAGGTATTGAAAACGGACACATCCCTGAGTTCGGGCTTCTTGAGGGTTTCAGGTCCGTCCGAACGGGTCTTTTCGGTTTTCAGCTTGCGTTCGGGATGGTTCTCCGCCAGGATCTTCCGGAATATGGCGGGATCCGGACTGCAATCCATTTCATTCCTGTTTCTGCCAAAAAAGCTGCCCAGTTTCCTGACCTGCCGGGAATATTTACTTCCAAGAAAGAGTCGTGAGGCCTTGACCGGTTTTCCGTATATATTCAAATAGAGTAGCCCGTCTTTTTCCAGCTCTTCATATGTCAGAGGTTCATCGGTAAACGGATTCATCGCAATATTCCAGGTACCGGTGGAGAGCAGTATGAAGGGCTCCTCCATGGCATACAAATAAGGAGCCAGCGCCGCCGAACTGTCGTGAATGCCGATTCCCGCATCCAGGCGCAGCCCGTCATACTCAATCGGGACCACAGTGGAGACAGGCTCAATTTCCGGGAACATACCCATCATCTCTTCATCCTGGATCCAGCGATGGTAGCCACCCTGTGCAAAATCCCACATTGCGGTATGGCAGCCGATGCTGGTGAGTTCGGAAGACAATCGGCCGGAAAACAGATAAACCAGGAATTGAGGTAAGTGCAGCGTTGTGGCAATTTTACGAAACATATCCGGTTTCCCGTGCTTTAGCCAGTAGAGTTGCAATCCGGAATTGAGCATCCCCAAAGGAGGAGAAGCGGTTTGTAAGGAAAAGGGTTTGCGCCCACCGTAAGTATGGTAGAATTGTTGCTGCAACTCTTCCGGAAAAGGTTTGAGATAATTGTAGAGCGGAGCAGCAACCTCTCCATTTTCATCAAGATGTACGAGTGTCGCACCATAGGCAGCGATATTGAGTCCAGCTATTCTGAAGCTCCTGTTCAGGACTGCTTCCCGGAATGATTCTTTCATCCACGCAACCATTTGCTGCAGATCTTCGCACGGATACCCGTCATCGTCCACCGTTTCATCCAACCGCACTTCCCGCTGGTAAACGGCTTCACTTTTCCGGTTAAAAAGCAGAAACTTTTTGTTTGTTTTTCCAATATCAAATATTGCCGTTACCGGAATCGGAGAATTCATAATCAGGAAATAACCTGGTTTAAAAAACTGCATTGAGCAAAGGATGAAGATGAAGAAGAACTGCAGGGCGGATTTTTTGTGCTGACGTGTTTGACCGGATGACTTTGATCTGACGGTTTCGGTTGGACGGATTTGAGCTGACAGCTACAAGCCGGTTGCCACAGAATCCCGGCCTCGTTCACGAATCAGTGCTTTTCTCATCTCCAGGGCGCGATAGAGGCCGAGCGGATCGGCGGCGGCACCTTTTTGAATGCGAGATTCTCTGAGAAGCGACCTCACATCGGTACGAAACGCATCCTCCAGAATCTGCTGCGCCATCACCGCATCATTAGCACCGCGGGCATCCTGAAGTGCCGCCCTGTCAACCAAAAGAGCCTGAGCAAGTGCCGTTTTTATTCCTTCCACCGACTGCAACAGGTCTTCCAGTGGATCTTTGATGTTGTGGCTGGCATCGATCATCCAGCTGATCTGCGACCAGGGTCCGGATGGCCCATCAGGTTCATCCAGCAGTTCATTGAATATCAAAAAAAGTTGATATGGGTTTATGGAACCGGTGGTAAGATCATCATCGCCGTATTTGGAATCGTTGAAATGGAAACCGCCCAATTTCCCCTCGTTCATCAGGATAGCTGCAATTTGTTCAATGTTGGTGTTGGGTAAATGATGGCCGAGGTCAACCAGCGATTTGGCACGGTCTCCCAGTTTGGTGGCGAGCAAAAAAGAAGTACCCCAGTCCGGAACCACCATCGAGTAAAAATTGGGTTCAAATGGTTTATATTCTACAAGCATTTTCCAGTCAGCCGGCATTTGAGAATAAATACTTTCCAGTGATTCGAAGGTGCGGCGAAGGGCCTGACGAAAGTTCTGTTGGCCCGGGAAATTGGAGCCATCGGCCAGCCAAATCGTAATCGCTTTTGAACCCAGCGCTTCTCCATGGTGAATGACCTCCAGGTTGTGTGCAATTGCCTGCTCCCGGACATCGGCATCGGTATGACTCAAGGAACCGAATTTATAGGAATGCTTCTGGCCGGGCTGGTCCTGAAAGGTGTTGGAGTTGACCGCGTCAAAGACAATGTCATGTTCCCGGGCCAGTGCTTTGATCGCATCGGTATTCTCCGGAATATCCCAGGGAATATGCAGCGAAATGGCTCCGCTGGATCTGTTCAGAGAATGCAGCAATCCGACATCTTCGATTTTTTGCTCCAGACTCCCCGGTTCCCCACCCATGGGAAAGCGGCCGAACCGAGTCCCACCCGCCCCGAGAGACCAACTTGGAATGGCTACCTGAAAATCGGACAGACGTTGGACCACCGCTTCAAAGGAGATCTTTTTTTGATCCATATGGCGGTGCAGGTTCGACAGGCCGTCGCTATGACTCTTCGCTGTTTTCCGGTTGTGATCTTCAATTTGTTCCTTTTGTATTCTCATCGAAATGCTTTTAAACAAAAAAGTCAAATGATTAAACCCTATCAAATGACCCGGGAAGTAAACCGAGTACAGTTTGGCATCTATCCATGATTAAATTTCCGAAAAATGCACATCAAAAACACTTATAACAATCATCCGGATGCAGAAATCCGAAATCATCTATAGTTTCTTTTCTTTCATCCAGAACGGGGATGAACCGAACCAGAGGATCATCCCCACTGCCATAAGCGTGGTGTGCATATCGAAAGCCAGGACATCGTTGAACACGAGAACGGAGGGCACCACGGTAAGTGCCAGCCCTGTAAACGATAGCAATTTAAGAAGCAGGTTCATGGTGTTTTCTTTCGAGGTTATCTTAAAAATGCTTCGACCAATCCTCCGTCCACGGGGATAATATGTCCGGTCGTATTCTCCAGGCTGGAATTGAGCAGAAGGCGGATAGCCTCTGTCTGCTGATCCCGTGTTATCGGCTTCTTTGTTAACGTTCTGCTGGAGTAAAAACCGGCCAGACGGTTTCTAAGTGTTACGGTATCTTCCTTTTCATCGAATCCGATACCATATTTTTTCAGGGATGCGATCACCCGTTCACGGGGGAACATGCTGCTTCCCTCGACGACTGTTGCGGGAGCAACACCATTCACCCGGATGTCCGGAGCCAGTTCAATCGCCAGTTCCCTGACAAGATGATTGGCGGCGGATTTACTTGTGTCATAGGCCATGCTCCCGATTTTGGGTACAACGGCGTTTGCACTTGTGGTAACGACCAGGCTTCCCGAAAGGCCCTGCTCTTTCCAGATGTGTGAAGCTTCGTTGGCAACGATATAATTCCCGGTCACATTGATATCATAGCAACGCTTCCAGTCTTCGTCTGAAACGTTTCCGTTTTTGTCCGGAGAGGGAAAATAACCGGCGGTAACGACAATATTGTCAATGCCTCCGTAAGCCAGCAAAACGCTCTTCAGGGCATTGCGGACCGACTTTCGCTGGGTGATATCACACTCCAGGCCGATGATATCGCCGGATCCTGATATGCCGGACCCGGCAACACCTATACCCATGCCTATTTGATCAAGGACTGATTCCGCCGCTTCCTCAGCCGTTGATTTGTCGCGGTCCAGGGCGGTAACGGTTGCCCCATTCGTGATCAGTTTGGATAAAAGCGCCTTTCCTATGCCGCTCCCGGCACCGATAACGGCCACAACTTGCCGCGAAAGCTCCTTTTCCGGGGGCATTCTTCTGAGTTTGGCCTCCTCAAGCGCCCAGTATTCAATATCGAATGCCTCCTGTTTGGGCAGTGCGGTATACTTGCCGATCGATTCCGCACCCCGCATCACCCCGATTGCGGCATTGTAAAACTCTGCCGTTACCCTTGATTCGCTTTTATTTTTACCCCAGCTTATTAGTCCCACTCCCGGAATTAGAATAACGGTGGGATTCGGGTCCCTGACAGGGGGCGAATCTTCCAGTCTGTGATCCGAATAGTACGCCTCGTAATCTGCGCGGTACTGCTCCAGTCCGGAAACTATTTTTTCCTTCAACTCCGGGAGCTTCTCATTTTGTGGATTCCAGTTCACATAAAGAGGCTTAATTTTCGTACGCAGAAAATGGTCGGGGCAGGATGTTCCCAATTCGGATAGACGGGGAGCATCTTTCGAATTGATGAATTGCAAGGTTCCCGGATCATCCTGGATGGTGCCGATAAACCGGTTCTGCCGGCTTATCTGTCCACGCAAAAACGGAAGGATCCGGGCCATCATGTCATGTCGCCGGTCATCGGGCAGTGACTCATATCCGGGACCGCCAAAAGCCATCTCCCCTGGATCATGCTCCGCAAGATAAGCGGCTGCGCGATTGATCAGACCGATGCTTCTGTCATAGCATTCCTTGTCATCATCCGCCCAGTTGATCAGGCCGTGTCCGCCAAGGATAATCCCGATTATGCCCGGATTTTCTTCGATGACCCTCTGCAATTTCAATCCCAGTTCAAATCCGGGTCTCATCCAGTCTACCCAGGCCATCTGATCACCATAGATTTTCTTCATCAGGCTTTTTCCATTATCGGCAGTAGCAAGAGCGATGATCGGGACCGGATGAGTGTGGTCCACAAATTTGTGCGGGATAAAGCTGTGCAGGGGAGTATCGATCGAGGGGGCCCTGGGGTTGAGATTAAAAGTGCAATGGGGATACATTTCAACCATGGAGTCTTCGGCCGGTGTCTTCAATCCTTTATTTTCAAAGCCATTATAGACTTCCTGCAGTGCCAGAAGCTTGTCCTGGTAAAGGGAGGAGAAATTGGCCTTTTTTGCAGTTCTGAGATCTCCCCCGGAACCTTTGACCCACATCACCTCAACCATCTCTCCGGTGATCGGGTCTTTGTCCATGAGTTTGCTGGAGGTATTTCCTCCCCCGGTGTTATTGATGTACGAATCGCTGCCGAGCAGATTTGACCGGTAAACAAGGCGTTCGACCGGGTCAAGTTTTTCGGCAACGTTTTCTTCCCACATGTTGTCAACTTGTCTGAAATATTTTGTGTTACTTTTCATTTGTGTAAATCAATTTAGATGGATTTTTGATAAGGCTTATTTCGGGTATTCAATTGGTTGATGGCTTCTTTGCAGCAATTTACTCAGGATGATGTAGAGCAGGACAGCGATAAACCATCCCGGCAATCCAAGAAAGAAAATTTCCACACCGAAATGGAGATTGATAAAAAGACAGAGGGTCAGGGTTAAAAACCAGGTCAATCCGGCAGCGATATTGAAGGAAATACCTTTCTTTTCAGCATAATTGCTCGTAAGGTTCAGTTTGTTAAAAAGCATGACATCCATAAAGATGACCGCTCCCATGGGCATGAGGACGAGTCCGTAAAGAGCAACAAAACCCAGAAGGTTCATTACCAGGGCGGGGAAACATGCAATGATGGTTGTAAAAAGTCCGGTGAACAAAGTCACTTTCCAGCGTTTCCAGTCAGGCGTTACTGCCTGAAATGCGAGTCCGGCACGGTAAATGGTAGGGTTGGCGGTGGTCCATCCGGCGATCACGACACAAACCGCACCGGCAATACCGGCACTGTTATAGGCAATCATTCCCGGTGCCACGGCACCTGCCGCTGCCGCCATCAGAATTCCTGAAGATATCCAGGCGAAAAAATGTCCGAAAAACATACCTGCAGCAGAAGAAAAACCCATCTGCCATTTTTTTGCAAATCTGAGGATAGACATGTCGGACATGCCGATATGCATGGCCATATTGGCGAACCAGGCAAAAAAGACAACATGCCAGAAAGTGAACCGGGTAAGACCCGCTAACGGCTCACCGGTCCAGATGCGCTCCTTTGCCACAGGCCAGAAGTCGGCTGCCGACGTTACGCCCAATCCCGGCAACACAGCAAGGGCGGCGGCAACAAACACAAGAAACATCCATGGAAAACTGATATTGGCGAAGCGCGCAACGTAGTCATATCCGGCAATGGCTACAATGGTGATGACCGTGCCCACTACAAACACGGTTGCAATCCAGCCGATACTGGTCGGCAGCCAATCATCCAGTTCAGGCATTGGAATATTAAATGGCAATCCGACTGCTGTTGCCGCAACCGTGATCATGGCACCCGCCAGGAAGCAGAACATAATTGCATTTACGATATTATAAATATTGGCCAGATTTCCACCGCAAATTTTTCTCAGTTGCCAGTACAATGTCAGCTTTGTTTTTACGGCAATGGGTGCGCACAGAAAGGCCCAGCTCAGAACGGCCAGAAAATTACCGACAATCAACCCCAGCACCAGGTCCACCGCCGACACTCCGTGAGCCACAAAGAGTGCGCCGATGACAAATTCCGTTCCGGCCGTGTGTTCACCGGCGTACATGCCAAGGAATGCGCGCCAGCCCTTGAGTTTACTCTCGGGGACCGGCTCCCTTTCGTATTCATCTGTTCGGTTGAGACGGGACTCTATCCGGTTAAGCAGATCTCTGTTCATGATCGGTTTTAATAACATGCAAAGAAGACCATTCTGGAAACAAGCAGATGCAAGGCGTGAAAAGAAGCGGACATTAAAGCAGAAGTAAAGCATCACCGAAATTTCAGCCCGGTATGGTTTTGCCGCTCCTCTAAATCAAACTTGCATTCTTTATCTGTAGGACGCAGCCAATGACAAAAACTACTTGTCCTGAATGAGAATTTGTTGAAAATGAGTAGACTATCCAACTTTCACGCTCAATGCATTAGGAAAACCACATTTTTAAAAGCCATCATTGCTATTACCCATGTGCATTTTTGCTGATGCATTCAGCATGGCTGAGCCAGGTTATGGGTTTTAATATTGATTTCGGGCTATCGGCATTGCCAAAGAAGTATCGTCTTTCTGATACAGAACTTCAGAAGCTATTCCATGATTTGTCTGCGCTGTAATATCTTCTTACAGTGTAATACAATTATCTGCTACCAGGCCTTCCCATATTCTATGAATACAACTATCATTGACAAACCCGGTTCGGAACCACACCACCTTACAAAGCGTTACAGTGATGTAACTGCACAACCCATTATTGCATGGCAGATACGGATGCGGTGGAAACATACCAGAGCCTGATCTGCCATCTTCCAAATGCAGCATATAACACGAAACAAATCATTAAATCAAGCAGATAATTATGAGTAGTGAAAGCAAGTGCCCATTCAGTGGCGGAGCGGTAAAACAGGAAAAAGGCGGAGCTTCCAGACTTGGCGAGTGGTGGCCCAACCGTCTCAACCTTAACGTATTGCGTCAGCATTCCGACCTGGCCGATCCCATGGGGGAAGAATTCGATTATGCCAAAGAGTTCGGCAAACTGGATCTGGCTGCCGTCAAAAAAGACATCTATGACCTGATGACCGATTCCCAGGAATGGTGGCCGGCCGATTATGGCCATTACGGACCGCTGTTCATCCGCATGTCGTGGCACAGCGCCGGCACCTACCGCGTGCACGACGGTCGCGGCGGCGGCGGGACCGGCAACCAGCGTTTCGCCCCGCTGAACAGCTGGCCCGACAATGTGAACCTGGACAAGGCCCGCCTGCTGCTCTGGCCGGTGAA
>SKXL01000169.1 GCA_007128425.1 Balneolales bacterium
AGCTCTTTGAAGGAGATGCCACCGCGTCGTACCGCACCCCGGGTCTTCGGACGGTGATAACGGTTGAAAATCTGATGGTCGGTGTATACGGCAACGGCCGCATCCGGCAGGATGAAGCCGCGGTGCAGTGTTTCAACGACCAGACGGTAGCGCAATTCAGGATCCGGTTCACCCAGCAGCTCCTCAAAACGGTTCCGTTGCCCTTCATTGTCGCACAAAATCCATGTATCGATGCCCTGGCCGCTCAGGTCCGCCAGATTCCTGCGAAGCAGCTTCACCGAACTGTTGAAATCGGGCTGGGGGCGGGAACCCAGTGCGAACTCATAGTCGGCGTCCAGGTCGGAGGGGAGGGCGCCGAACAGCACACGGGGATAACGGCGCACCTGATCCGTAAATTCATGGGGAGACAAATAGCGTTCATCTGGTGCTCCAACGGTATCTTTGTTTTCGCCGTCGTTCAGATCCCCAAATCGCTGTTTCGACTCTTCGTACAGACGGTTCAACTCGGCGATGGTGCCGGGATAATCCACTGCGGCAACAACAGTATCGGTGGAGAAAAATGAGATGAGCGGCTGGCGTACCGCGTCAGAAAACGATTCAAGGTTCGGAATGAGGCGAATCTGGTCCAGAAAGGCAACCGAGCGCTGCGAATCGGGATCAAATTCACGAATGGTGTCAATTTCATCACCAAAAAACTCGATGCGGACCGGATATCCACCGGCAAAGGGAAAAATATCGATAATACCGCCACGCCGGGCAAATTCACCCGGTTCGTTGACAAAAGAAACGGATTGATAATGTTGTTCCGCAAGCTTTCCAGCCAGATCATCGGGATTCATCTCATTCCCGTTCCGTAGCGTTATGGAAGCCTCTGAAAAACTTTCCGGAGACGCCATTTTTTCAAACAGGGCCTCGGCTGACGTGACAACCACGTGCTGGTTCGATTCACGAATACGATCTATCACATCGGATCGCTGTGCAGCGACAGCGGTATCGCGTATGCGTCCGGCATCGTAGGGCTTCATTCCGCTGGGCGGAAAGTAAAGCGATTGTTCGATTCCCAGTGTCTCCAGATCCGACTTGAGAAATTGAGCCCTCTCGGCATCCGGCGTGATTACGATCAGAGGCAGGTGTTTTTCTGCCAGTTTAAGCAGTGTCAGGGATGCCGCGGAACCGATAAACTGCTGCAACCTGATCACCCTTCCAGGTTTGAGCTGCCGTGAGATTTCATCGACGGGAAACTGCCGGGAAAAAATCTGCGCAATTTGCGTCAGTGACATGGTAAAAAGTAACAGGGTGAAAAAAAGACATTCTTAAAAAAAAGAAGAAAGGATTTTAAATCCGGATCTTCGAACGGTCGGGGTAACAGTTATCCTATGCAGGTGAACAGGTTATTTCAATCCGATTCGGAATAAAAACCTGTCGCAAATAAACGACAGCATCATCAGTATCATTCCCCAGTTGAGCAGTCCGCGATACAGGTCGGTGAATTCCTGGTAGATGAGTTCCTCGAAAGGCGTTCGCTCAAGCTGGTCGATTTCCCGGTAGACTTGTTCCAGGGACTGGTTATCCGTAGCCCGGAAGTAGCGTCCACCCGTGTTTTCGGCGATGGCCCGCATCATTTCCTCGTCAATTTCTACCCGGATTTCATGGTATCGGGTACCACGAATGGGGTCGTGGACGGGGTATGGAGCTGTACGGGCATCGGTACTTGCCCCGATGGTGTAGACCCTGATTCCGAATGTGGCAGCCAGCTCGCCGGCTGTCATTGGGTCGATTTCTCCGGCATTGTTTTCACCGTCGGTGAGCAGGATAACCACCCGGCTTTCGGCATCACTGCTGCGAAGCCGGTTAACGGCTGTAGCCAGTCCCATGCCAATGGCAGTGCCATCACGGACCATACCGAGATCCACATGATCCAGCTGATTCTGCAGCAGGTTGTAATCCAGAGTCGGGGGGACGAGTGTGAAACTTTCCCGGGCAAATACCACGATTCCAATGCGATCCGTACCCCGCCGGTCGATAAACTGCGAGGCCACCTCCTTGACAGCCAGCAGTCGGTTGGGTTTCATATCCTCGGCCAGCATGGAGGAAGAGATATCGATCACCAGCATGATGTCGATGCCCTCAACCTGACGCTCGGTGTAGGTCCGCTCCGCCTGGGGCCGGGCCAAAGCCAGTATGATCATGATCACAGCAATGATCTGCAGTCCAAAACCGGCATATACCCCGTAAGAACGCCAGTTTCCCGGCAGATAATCCAGATCGGATGTGTCGGAATAGGTGAGATAGGGAACCTGCTTGCGCTTGTAATAACGATACTGCATCCACAGGATAAGCGGGATGAGCAGCAGCGCCCAGAACCAGGCCGGATTATCCCAGATCATAGTTGGTCTCTTCGGTTAATTTTGCTTTTTGCTCCTCTTCATGCTTGCGGCGCATTACGGCAATACGGTATCTGTCACTGTTCACAATATGCCCATAGAGCTTGAATGCATCATTCATAACGTTCCTGCATTCCGATTCATTGGGTGCGTATTTTGCAAATTTGACCAGATCGGCTTCCTGCAGGATGCTGTGCAGCAGTTCTGTCGTCTGTTCATCCATCTTGTCGGATTCCAGCAAACGCATCAGCTCGTATGTGGTAGACTCTAGCGCCGGATGCTTATACGTGCGTTCAATGTACAACCGGAAAGCGTCGCTCAGCTCGGTATAGAACTGCTTGGCCTGTTTCTCCGGTTCATTGTAAGCGTACTGGATACGGTCCAGCTCACGACGCAGGTCATCCAGCGGATTGCGGAAGGGCTCAAGACGTACCACCGGTCTGGGTACAGACTTAACATCGGGTATGAGCTTTTTGCGATATCGGTACATCAGCCACGCCGCGATTGCCGCCAGCAGCAGGCCGAGCAGAAGAAACGGCCACCAGCTTCGAAAAAACGGGTAGATGGGTTTCAATGGACGCAAACCCGCATCCGGGTCTTCCACCCGGCTTTTGTAAATAAAAGGGATCTCCGGTATGGCAAGCAACAGTGTATCAGCTCCTCGAACCAGTCCGGCCTGCAATTGAGGCACAGACTGCCGGTCCACACCAAAAAAGCGCAGGGAGTAGGTCAGCGTGTCGCCGTCCTGGTCGGACCCGATCCTGATGCTGCGAATCTGAAAATCGGGTGCAAAAGCGGCGCTGTCAGGATAGATCACTTCATCATAAGCTTCAATGCCGGTGAGTCGCACACGATAAGTAATAAGATCTCCGGTCTGCACGGTGTCCTGATCGATGGCACTGTAGGCTCGCTGAGCACTTGTATCGCGTGGTATAACAAGTAGAATAACCGGGAACACCAGCGTTACGAACAGATAGAATATGGATGGATGACAGCTGCGCATCTTCTTTCGGATCGTTCTCAGTGACGGTGGACGCGTTTTTCGAAAAAGGTCATGATCGGCTCAATATAAGACTCGTTGGTTTGCAGGGTAATGGAGTCGATTCGGTGGCGCAGGAAAAGCTTCTGAAGCCGATCCATTCGTACACGCCTGCGCCGGCTGTACTGATGGCGTACGTGCCGGCTGGAAGTATCAATAATGCGGTAGGTGCCGGTTTCGGCATCCCGGAGAGGGATAAGCCCCAGATCCGGCAAATCCCGTTCCAGCAGGTCATCAATTACGATGCTGACAAAATCGTGCTTCCGGTTGGCGATACGAAGCTGTTTTTCGTAACCGGATGACTGGAAGTCGCTAATCAGAATAAAAATCGACCGGCGGCGAAGAATTTTGGTGAGGTACGCCGTGGCATTGCCGATGTCGGTTCCCCTTCCCAGTGGCTGTGTCGTCAGCAGCTCCTGTATGAGCCTGAGTACATGCGCACGCCCTTTGCGTGGCGTTACCACTTTCTCTATCCGGTCGGTGAACAGCAACAATCCGACTTTGTCGTTGTTCTTGATGGCACTGAATGCAAGCACTGCCGACAGCTCGGTGACCAGATCCAGCTTGCGCTGAATGCCGCTGCCGAACTGGCCGCTTGGAGAGATGTCAACGCATAACATGAGGGTCTGCTCACGCTCCTCCTCGTAGATTTTGATGTAGGGTTCCTCATTTCGAGCGGTAACATTCCAGTCTATTTGCCGTACATCATCACCGAACTGATAGGGCCGTACCTCCGAGAAGGTCATACCCCGACCCTTGAAGGCAGACTGGTACTCTCCTCCGAAGATTTCGTTTACGAGGCCCTTGGTGCGGATTTCAATCCACCGGATCTTTTTAAATATTTCTTTTGATAACATGAGGTCTATAATACGGAAGTCCGGGGTGGTAATTCAATGCATTCGCCGAATCAGACTTATATTTATGTTTACCCGCAGGGATATTTTGTATTTTCGGACCATATTAAAACGCAGGGTGGGTTGTTGCCTTTTCATTGAATTATTTCAACCTTTCTTCTTTTAGATGCTATTGCAACCATTAACCAACGGGGATTGTGACATGTTAATTGGGGTACCAAAAGAGATCAAGTCTCATGAAAACAGAGTGGCGCTGCTCCCTTCAGGGGCATTGAGCCTTACCAGAAAAGGTCACAAGGTCATGGTGGAGACGGAAGCCGGAAACGGCAGCGGATTCCCTGACGAGGCTTACGAAAAAAACGGAGCGCAGATTGTCGCCGATACCGATGAGATCTGGACGAAAGCCGATATGATCATGAAGGTCAAGGAGCCGGTCGGACCGGAACAAAAACGCATGCGCGAGGGCCAGATTATCTTTACCTATTTTCACTTTGCCGCCAGTGAGACACTGACCCGCGCCGTGATGGAATCAGGCTGTATCGCCATTGCCTATGAAACCGTAGAGAGTCCCGACCGGTCTCTGCCGCTGCTTATTCCGATGAGTGAGGTGGCCGGACGTATGTCCGTGCAGCAGGGAGCCAAGTATCTGGAAAAAGCCCAGGGTGGGCGCGGCGTGCTGTTAAGCGGCATTCCGGGCGTGAAGCCGGGCAACGTCCTGATTCTCGGCGGCGGCATCGTCGGAGTGAATGCCGCCAAGATGGCTGCGGGAATGGGAGCCAATGTTACCATCATGGACATCAACCTGCCGCGACTTCGTCATCTCGAGGACATCATGCCGCAAAACGTTACCACCATTTACTCCTCGGAAGCCAACATCCGTGATATGCTTCCGCTTCTGGATCTGGTGATCGGCGGCGTACTCATCCCCGGCGCCAAAGCGCCCAAGCTCATAACCCGCGATATGCTCAAGCTGATGCGCCCGGGTTCGGTGATTGTGGACGTGGCTATAGATCAGGGCGGATGCATCGAAACCGCCAAGCCCACCACGCACGATGACCCGATCTATGTGGTTGAAGATGTGATCCACTACTGCGTGGCCAACATGCCCGGTGCCGTGCCTTATACCTCCACGGTCGGACTCACCAACGCCACTATGCCCTACGCACAGCAAATCGCCGACAAAGGATGGAAAAAGGCGCTTCGAGAGAACCGTGACCTGGTGCCCGGACTCAATGTGGCCCATGGTGAAATCACCCACAAAGACGTGGCCGCCGCATTTGACCTGGAATGGAAGCCTGCCGAGCATTTTATGAACTGATATACCACTTGATGAATTTTTCATCCTGCATGCTACAACTATTACATCTGTTACAAATCACGCACTGTGAACAATTCGGGCAGATCTTGCAGGATTTTTCCGGATGTGCAGGTATTTGAATTCAGTTCCAGGGTTACGGCACAAACAGGTTTCGCTCAACCGGTTTCAACTTTGGGCAAGCCGGCGGATTTCTGCCATCTCGGATTCATTGAGCTTTTTAAATGAAGATGCGATACGCACATTTTCGTCCAGGTATTCTTTGGCTGAAATTCCCATGATCGTTGTGGAAACCGGATAGCTCATGGTATATGGCAGCAATTGCCGAATGGTTAAATCAGGCCGGAACATTCTGCCACGGTGGGCTACTTTCATAGCAATGACCCCTGCGTTTTTCTCAGTAGCCACTGCAAAAAACCGGTCCAGATATTCTGTGTCATTCATGGCACGATGGCCTGCGTTCAATGTGATTAATACACAATCATAGGGGTAGTCGTTTAGCGCTTCCAATAGTAAACGGGACGAGTGGCCGGTAATACCAATATTTTTAATAACCCCCTCTTCCTTTAATCTCTCGAACGCATGGCGCGCACTCGGCTTTCGCCTTAGATCGTCCAGCGTACCAAAATTACCGACATAATGGTGCTGATATAGATCCAGATAGTCGGTTTGCAACCGGCGAAGACTATCTTCAAAAAGCCTCATTGTGCCGTCATAGGTGTAGTCATGGCTTTTCGTGGCAAGAAAGACTTCATCACGTCGGTGTTTCATCACAGCACCTATATTGATTTCACTGGCGCCGGGCACCCGTCCGCTATCCTCACGTCCATAAAGAGCAGCCGTATCAATGTAATTTACACCCAGGTCAATAGCATGATTGATGATCTCAATGGCTTCATCACGGCGCGCAGGCTGCTCAACCGTTGTTTCCCCGCCAAGACCGAAGATACTTACATTATGCCCCGTTTTGCCCAGTGGCTGTTTGGGCATGACACCCGAAGCAGGTTGATTGGCCCAAGCTGCTGTTTTTGCCATAAGACCACTTGAAAGCGTCAAACCGATTCCGGTTGTTGCTGAAAGACTTTTTTTTAAGAATAATCTGCGATCACATGTTCCGTTCATAATAATCTCCGTTTTTTGTGGTACCGGTATGTTATACGTTTCTTAAAGGTATAGAGATAAAATGTTATAGATAATAGATAATACTTCCAGAAATTTAATACATATTCATTGGATGATATTTTTAATAAAATTACAACTAAATATATGTTTATACCGACAGGTAGGATCAATTAGAATTTGAAATACACATATGTAACATAATATATAATTTTGGCTCAAAGTCTCAAATTCTATGTAATAAGTGACGAACCGACTTGTAAATCTTTTCAACTAATGGGTAAACCAAACTGAGAACTCTTTTATAAAAAATAGCTCAGCGTCCGTAAGAGATAACCGAAAGCGGATTGAGGCGAGCGGCCACTCTGGCCGGCAGCCATGAGGCCATAGCGCAAAGTAACAAAGTAACCGCACTGACAATCACAAAATCGTACCATCGCGGCTGTACCGGCGCCGAGCTCATGTAGTAACTCTCTTCCGGCAGCGGGATGATATGCCATGTATCCTGAATCACATAAAACGCCAGTGACAGGAAGATCCCGATCAGAAGTCCGGCAATGCCGACGATGACCCCTTCAATCAGAAAAATCGAACGGACGCTTTTATCATCTGCTCCCATGGTTTTCAGGATGCCGATATCGCGGGTACGCTCAAGTACCATGATAAGCACGGTGCCGATCAGGTTGAACGCCGCCACGATGATCATCACTGCAATCACAAAGGGGATGGTCTGTTCCTGCAGATTTATCCAGGCAAAAATGTTGCGGTAGCGTTGGTAGATGGTTTCGGTGTAGTAGGGGAAGGGCAGGCGTTCGTCAAGCATCAACCGGATTTCATCTATCTCCTCCAGATTATTAACACGCAACTCTACCTGGGTTGCCTTGGGCGCACGGATTTCAAACAGTTCACGGGCATACTGGCGGTCTATCAGCACCAGGACATCATCAAACTGATCAATTCCGGTATGGTAGATGCCCGATACACGAAACTGTCTGATTTGTGGCAAATTCAAGGGGGTTGGTATTCCCTGAATGGCATAAACAGTGACCACGCTTCCTGGAGAAGCATTGAGGTTTCGCGCCAGCCGTGCACCGATGACAGCACCGGGCAGGCCATTTTCACCGGTACTCAGATCATACACACCTTCTCGTATGTATTGGCGAATTTTCGAAAGATCACCGTCAACATCCACTCCCTTTACAAAACTGCCTTCGACAAAGTCGCGTGTCTGCACCATGGCCTGGGAGTAGATGACCGGCTGGGCCGCATCCACCCCGGGAAGCGTGTGCAGGTAGATGGTGAGCGTGTCGCCGCGATATAGCGGTTCTTCGGTAAAGGTCATGACCGAGATATGCGTACCGTATCCCAGAATCTTCTCCTGGATGACCGATTTGAAACCGTGTACGATCGACAGGGCGATCAGGAGTCCGGCCGAGCCGATGGCCACACCGGCAACCGCCATAATCTTGATAAAAGACAGAAAAGAGCTGCCCGTCGTGCGTCCACGGAAATACCGGTATGCGAGAAACCACTTGAAGTTCATTCTGTTGTTACGGTAGAATCAGCCGGTTGGTATGCCGGGCATGAATTAATAGGGGTGGATGTTGTCTGTCCTGACCGGATCCGGTTCACTCCGGTCTCATGTGAGGGAAGAAAAGAACATCGCGGATGGATTCCTGGTTTGTCAGGATCATGGCCAGAC
Organism: Balneolales bacterium; assembly: GCA_007128425.1. Lineage (GTDB taxonomy): Bacteria > Bacteroidota > Rhodothermia > Balneolales > Natronogracilivirgulaceae > SKNL01. The sequence goes on from SKXL01000169.1 coordinate 8,414, forward strand.
GGTCAATGCCGATGCCGAGTCCGGCAGCCGGTGGCATGCCGTATTCCAGAGCCTTGAGAAAGTCCTCATCAACGACCATCGCCTCATCGTCGCCTTCGGAGCGAAGCCGGGCCTGCTCCTCAAGCCGTTGTCTTTGATCCACCGGGTCGTTGAGCTCGGTAAAGGCGTTGCAGAGCTCTTTTCCGTTGCACATCAGTTCGAACCGCTCGACCAGACCTTCTTTTGTGCGGTGTTTCTTGGCAAGCGGACTCATTTCTATCGGGTAGTCAGTGATAAAAGTCGGCTGGATCAGCCCCTGTTCAACCTTTTCGCCGAAAATCTCGTCAATCAGCTTGCCTTTGCCCATGGTATGGTCTACGGGTACATTAAGTTCGCGCGCTGTCTGACGGATCTGGTCTTCACTCAGGCCGGACAGATCCCGGCCGGTCGCTTCAGCGATGGCCTCAAGCATCGGCACACGGCGCCAAGGCGTCTTGAAGTCGATTTCGTGCGTGCCGACGGTGATCTTCGTGGTTCCGTAGAGTGTCCTGACCACGTGTTCGATCATCTGCTCCACAAAATCCATCATCCAGTTGTAATCCTTGTAAGCCACATAGAGTTCAACCTGTGTAAACTCCGGATTGTGGAACCGGCTCATGCCTTCGTTGCGGAAATCTTTTGCAAATTCATATACTCCTTCGTAGCCACCAATAATGAGCCGCTTGAGATAGAGCTCGTTCGCGATGCGAAGGTAGAGTTTCATATCCAGTGCGTTGTGGTGCGTTTCGAACGGGCGTGCCGCTGCCCCGCCGTAGATCGGCTGAAGGATCGGCGTCTCCACCTCGAGGTAGCCCATGGCATTCATGTAGTCGCGCATCGCCTGGATCATGCGGCTGCGTTTGAGGAAAACATCACGCACCTCCGGATTGACGATCAGGTCCAGATAGCGCTGCCGGTAGCGGTGCTCCTTGTCGGCGAAGGCGTCGTAGGTGACCTTGTTGCCCTGCTCGTCCACGACCTCCTTGGCCACCGGAAGCGGGCGCAGCGTTTTGGTCAGCAGCACAAACTCTTCGGCATGGACCGTCAGCTCTCCGGTACGCGTTTTAAACACAAAACCGCTCACACCGACAATATCGCCCAGATCGACCAGCTTTTTGAACAGCGTGTTGTAATTCTCAGTGCCGACATCATCGCGGCGGATATAGACCTGGATCGTTCCGGACTGATCCTGCAGATTGAAAAAGGCCGCCTTGCCCATGATGCGGCGGGTCATGATGCGACCTGCTATCCGAACCCGTATTCGCTCCGCTTCCTCTCCATCAAGCAGTGCGGGTGTCTCCCGAATCTGCGTGGTATGGTGATCGGCTTCAAAATAATGCGGATAGGGATTCACCCCCAGTTTTCGTATTTCATCCAGTTTTTCGCGGCGAAAACGCGCCTGCTCGGTCAGACTCAGTTCGGTTTCATTCATTGGGTTTCTGTGATTGTTACAAGATTTTCAGATACTACTGGCGGGCCAAACCGGCCGCCTCCTTGGGAGTTTTCCGACAAGCACCAAAATTAAGGAAATGATCACTAAAAAACGGGATTAATTCGAATGGTGATAAAGACTACGCCAGACTTCGCTGATATGCTCCTGGTACTTTTTGTATATTGAGATGATAAACACATCACATAACAACATCCAGGACCAGAACCACCTTGATGCAATGGGTTTTGAATACATATGCCCCGGTAACATTTCCAGCAGGATGTTTCCTAATAGCAGATGATGCCGCAACCACCGGGTTGCAGTCACGCACACAAATCTTTTCGGTTTTAAACCGACTTGTCAAGCAACAAGGATTCGATACCGGTTGTTTCGAGCTGAAAAAGTACGATTCGGGCAAACCATTCGGGCTTCTTGGCGGCAAAACAATAGGAGTGAGCATTTCTCATTGTCGCAGCATGCTTTTGTGTGCTACTCACACAGACGGCGAAATCGGTGTGGATGTGGAGCCCTGCAATCGCAACCTGCATCCGCGTTTGCGTGAACGTATATGCCATCCCGAGGAAGTGACCGCGCTCTCCGGGGATTTGTGCTGCATTCGTATGTGGACCATTAAAGAAGCCACGCTCAAATATCTCGGTACCGGATTGCGCATGGCTATGAACAAGATCAGGCTGGACATCATCGGCGAGAATCAGTTTCTGGCGAATATAGATCAGGGTAGCATCCTGGTTTACTCATTTGCCTTTCGAGATCACTGGATTGCCGTGGCCACTCAGAACAATTGAATCATCCGTTTCAGATCTAAAAAAAACAATACCTGTTTATGATACAAGAATCACTGCGATCACCACGCAATTTGCCATTCACCAGAGAGGAGCTGTTGGAAACAATAAAAAAACAGCCTTATGCCGATCAGGATGGCATTCGCATGTTATTTCTTCCGCCCAGGCTGACAAAAGATAACGGAGATGAATTTTGCTATATCTATAGCCAGATAATGGATACGAACTATGATGTGGCTGTGATCATTGAACAGGACAGCATGGAATCTCCCGGCAAGATACCTGTCTTGCCAGGAAGCGTGGTTAAAACAGCTTTCGGCCCGGTTGGAATGGCAGAGCGATTGCGTGATGATTTTTGTGATGAAGAAGATGATTTCTTCATTCGCCCTGAAACAGATGTGAGCCACCTGGGCTTTTTTGATCATCTGTCCATGTTGCAATTGGTCCAGGAGAATTTTGAGGTGGTCGGACTTCAGCTGCTGGATGAGTCACCGCCCATTGTCGGCGAACTGATCTATGTACTGAAGGAGATTTTGCCTTTCAAAAATGCCATTGCCATTTTTTGCTGTGAGTTGGAAGGGCGAAATCAGGAAATTTTCGAAACGCTGAAAAATGTCATTACAGAGCAGAATGACACCCGACTCCTTAATCTGATCTATGGTGGCGAATCGCATATATCAGGTGCCGGAGTATTTCTTGCCGGTGTGATGGCGGCAAGGGCACGCGAGCGGGAAATCCGTTTTTACCGTAATAGTGCCGAACATCCCGCCCAGAATTTGCTGGCAGCCAAGGCAGGTTTTCCGGACCGCTGATTTCTTGAACCTGCGGGTTTCAATTTACCTGAAACTATCCTAATAAAGAATGTTATGACACCTTTTGAGTCAAGCAGGCAGATATTCCCTGGAGGCTTCACGATCATAGGAACCGGACGGCTTGGGGCTTCACTCGCAATGAGGCTGCATAACAAGGGATATGTGATAAGAAGTCTGTACAACCGATCGCTTGCTACTTGTGAGCGAATAGCCGGACTCACCGAGACAGAGATTTTTGGTACTTTTCCTGCGACCCCGACCGATCTGGGTGATGTTGTTTTTCTATGCCTGCCGGACGATCAAATTGCCCCTTTTGCAAAAAAAATGGGACCTTTAAAAAAGAGTGTGGCCTGGGTTCATACCTCGGGAGCAACTCCTGCTGAAGTCCTCAAACCGCTATCCACCGATGGTTCCGGTATCGCCTCGATGCATCCGGTGCAGACGTTTACCATAAAAAATCGCGAAACAGCGTTCAATCAATGTTTTGTGACACTTCAGGGAGATCCCGATCTCTGCGGCAAATTAAAAAAGGTAGTAGAAGCCATCGGGGCGCGACCACTTTTGGTTGATCGTCGTCAGAAAACGGCAATACATCTTGCTGCCGTGTTCGTCTGTAACTATATGGCACCTCTGTTTTATGCATCACAGGAGCTGCTCAAGGATAATGGTGTTGATGTGCGGTCTCGTGATCTTTTTGGTCCGATGGTCAGGCAGACAGTGGAAGCCCTGCTCAATCATTCGCCGGCTGAAGTGCTTACCGGTCCCGTTGTTCGGGGTGATGTCGGCACTATTGATCAGCATTTGGATATCCTGAAGGATTCGCCTAAATGGGATACCCTTTATCGCCAGCTCGGGAAAGCAACGTTGTCACTGGCGCGAAAAATTGAGGAGCGTGATTCTTCATCCGATGGTGAACTGAACTCACGATTCAAGAGAATCTGACTGTTCGACCCGGATGGTATCAAAAAGTTTTTGCACTGAAAAACCGTTAATACCATTTTTAAACAGAATCGTTAAAGAAGCTACAACAGAGAAAGAAAGCTTCAGGCATATGCAAAACAGGCAAACCAGGAAAACCAGGCAAAACAAAACACGGTCACAACAATCACGACAGACAGGACCGGATGAGAGCCTGGATTTCTATGAACGGGTTTACGAGCTTGTGGCTCAAATACCATCGGGCAAGGTGACGACTTACGGAGCCATTGCACGGCATCTGGGTACGGGAGGTAGCGCAAGACTTGTCGGGTGGGCCTTGAATAAGACCCTGTCCGGTCATGAAACCATGCTACCCTGTCATCGTGTAGTAAACCGTAACGGCGAATTGTCCGGAAAAGCATGGTTTGGCGGTGACA
>SKXL01000177.1 GCA_007128425.1 Balneolales bacterium
TCATGGCACTCCTGGCAATCATGGCACTCCCTGTAATCCTGGCAACGGACGGAAAACCGGTCGCGGTAAACCGCGATGAAGGACAGACCCCGCAATCATCCGGCTGCACCGACCCGCCGGCCGCCAATTATGAAGCCAGAGCCACTGTTAACGATGGGAGCTGTACCTATCCACCCGCAACCATATCCTCCGAAGAATCACATTCCCTGCCCGATGGACACGAAGATACTTCCGGCATTATCTTCTGGAACGACAGGTTCTGGCTGATCAACGACTCCGGTCCCCGTAACATGTACGGACTGCAGTTCGACGATGTGGAGAGCATCGTGACGGTACCGCTAGGTAATGTACCCAAGCGCGATTGGGAGGAGATTACGCAGGACGACACCCACATCTACATCGGCGATTTCGGGAACAACTACGGTAGCCGAGACAATCTCAGAATCCTGAAGTTCAGCAAGGAGTCAATCCTGGCCGGCGATCCAAAAATGGAAGTGATCAACTTCACCTACTCCGACCAGCATGACCTCACCTCGCCGGGATCCAACCAGACCGATTTTGACTGCGAGGCGTTCCTGGTCCGCGGCGACAGCATTTTCCTGTTCACCAAGCAGTGGACCAGCGAGCAGACCTCCGTATACCTGCTGCCCAACGAGCCGGGCAATCATGTAGCGCAACTGCAGAAAACCTACAATGTGCAGGGACTGGTCACCGGTTCGGTCTATCTGGAGGATTTGGACCTGCTGGTCTTCACCGGCTACAGCTCGGACATGGCTCCGTTTCTCTACCTTTTCTACGATTTCAAGGGGGTGGATTTTTTTGGAGGAAACCGAAGGAAGGTCGCGCTCAACCTGCCGGGCAATTTTATGGGACGCGGTCACCAGGTGGAGGCGGTCACTACCCGTGATGGGCTGACCTACTACATCACCAACGAGCATTTTTCCATATCGGTGCTCACGTTCCCGCAGCAGATGCACCGGCTGGATCTGTCCGGCCTTTTGGGACATTATGTGACTTCTCGAAGGAAATCACCGTAATTTCAGGAAGACGACGGCTGGTCTCGGGTAGGCAAAAGATGGCTTAATGCATATGCTGGGAATTGTCAATTAAACGGCATTGGTGTACTTTATAAAAATTCTATGTTAACAAGCGGAGCGTTTCATGGATTATTCCTCACTTCCCAAAGTCGAACTGCATCTTCATCTGGATTGCTCCATGAGTTATGATGTGGTCACCGCAATAAAACCATCCGTCACACCCGAAGAATACCGTAAAAAATTCATAGCACCGCCCAAATGCGCTGACCTGGCCGACTACCTGACCCGGGCTTTCCATGCCGTAGCGCTTCTCCAGACCGAAGAGCAGCTCCGCCTGGTCACACTGGATCTGTTCAAGCAGCTCAAAGCCGACAATGTCATCTATGCGGAGATCCGGTTCGGTCCGATGCTGCATACGGCGAAAGGTCTCACACCGGAGCAGGTAGTACGGACGGTGAACGAGGCAACGGAAGTGGGCGTTCGGCAAACCGGGATTCAGGCAGGATTGATTCTCAGTACCTTGCGACACTACACTGAAGCGCAGAGCATGCAGACCGTAGAGCTGGCAAGGCAATTCCATGGACCCGGTTCACGTGTTTTCGGCTTCGACATCGCCGCTGATGAGGCAGCTTACCCTATCGACAACCACATCAGGGCATTTCAGTACGCCAAGGCGCACGATATTCCGAGGACGGCACACGCCGGGGAAGCTCGCGGTGCCGGTAGTGTTTGGGAGACTCTGAGGAATTTTGAGCCGAGCAGGCTCGGGCACGGTGTCCGCAGCGCCGAAGATCCCGAACTGCTGGTTTGGCTGCGCGATAATAACATCCACCTGGAGGTGTGTCCAACCAGCAACGTGCAAACCAACGTTTTCAATCGAATCGAAGATCATGCAGCCGATTTGTTGTTCCGCTCGGGCATTTCCATGAGCATCAATACCGACACGCGCACCATCTCCAATGTCACTCTGGAGGATGAGTACCGAGTCATGGAATCGGTATTTGGATGGGGACCGGAGCAGATTCTGAAATGCAATCTCGAAGCTATCGATCATGCTTTTTGTCCGCCGGAGTGGAAGTCCCGGATCCGCGACAGGATTGAAAGGGCGTATACCGCACAGGAAGGGTGAGTAGATAGATCCTGATGAGAGATGCTGAATCCGAATAGTGTGTTGCCTGATGCGTATGCCGGCAGGGCACCGTTTTGATTCTCACTCCCAGATGGCTACCTCGAACCGCCCGTTTGAGTCGGCTGCACCGCGGAACATGCCCGGTGAACTGAATTCCATGGCGATATTGCCCAGGTAGTCCACGGCGATGATGCCGCCATCGCCTTCATCCAGCTTCTCATGAATGACAGTGCGGGCCGCATCCTGCAGTGAGGCACCCTGAAATTCCATAATGGCACAGATCTGGTAGGCTACGGCGTTGCGAATGAATTTCTCGCCGTGTCCGGTGGCCGATACCGCGCAGGTGTTGTTGTCAGCATAGGTACCGGCTGCAATAACGGGGGAATCACCGATGCGTCCGGGCATCTTGTTGGTCATACCGCCGGTGGATGTGCCTGCGGCAAGGTTGCCGTCCCGATCAAGTGCGGCCACTCCGACTGTACCGAAGGGGTAGAAATCGGGATCCGTGACCTGTATCGGATGCGTTTTATCTGAATTCAGAGCGACCGGGTCCCGATCCGTTCGCGCCTCGTTTTGCAAAGCGGCCTGCTCACGTGCACGGTTGAGCTGCTGCCGGCGCCGGTCGGTACTAAAATAACTGTTTTCAACGCGCTCCACACCCATCTGATCGGCAAACCGCTCCGCACCATCCCCGGCAAACATGACGTGCCGGCTCTCTTCCATCACTTTGCGTGCGAGCGTAATCGGATTTTTGACAGTGCGTACGCCGGCGACCGCCCCGGCATTCAGGTCGTGTCCGTTCATGATGGATGCGTCGAGCTCATGCTGTCCCTCGCTGGTATATACTGACCCCTTACCGGCGTTGAAGCGCTTGTCATCTTCCAGAAACCGGATGACGGCCTCCACGGCATCAAGACTGCTGACTCCTTCATTCAGAAGATCACGTCCGATCGTTAATGCATCTTCCAGCGAAGTGAGGTAACCGTCCCGTACCTGATCGTCAATATCCCGGGAAATAACCCCTGCACCGCCATGCAGGGTGATGGCATAGTCTAATCGGTCCGGGATCGGCTGACCGCTTTCTGTGGTCTCGGGCCGGCAGGCGGTAAGAGCGAAGAGTCCAATGGATGAGGCAATAACGACGGATGACGCCAGGTTTGAAATCAGATAATTAATGATCATGATAGAGGCGATTTTCCGGCTTAGAGCCTGTTTATCATTCCGGCAAGATACCCCGCTCCGAAACCGTTGTCGATATTGACCACGCTTACGCCGCTGGCGCAGCTGGTGAGCATGCCCA
>SKXL01000143.1 GCA_007128425.1 Balneolales bacterium
AAATCATGATTTTTCATGAATGAATCGTAAGTGGCACCGGTGACCTTTCCGATCTTTATCAGCACTGCGATTTTGTACCCATTCGGATCGAACACCGAGTTGAATCCATGTATGTAAATGCTGATCATTATTTAATATTTCTACCAGTTTCGCTACTTCATCCTCAGAGGGGTAACATAACGAGAAGCGATGAATTTTCATGAATGCTATTTCAAGTGAAACCAGGACGCCCGCTGCATCAATTCGGGAAAAATACATCAGCGAGAGATCGTCAAGATAGTCTTCGTATCCGCCGATGCCTTCATAGTCGTTGATCAGGTCCCCGCACCCGTACAAGATGAGCCGGCCCTCATAGATCTCGATCCGTTTGGGATGATGGGTTGAATGGCCATATATGATGTCGGCGGCACCGGCATCCACGAGGCTGTGGGCAAATGTGCGCTGTTCAGATGGGATGTCATATCCCCAGTTGTCACCCCAGTGAATGGATATCACCACCCGGTCACCCGGTTTTCGATGAGAGCGGAGATCGCGGATGACATTGCTGATGCTTGCCGTGCCCGGTCCGTTCAGCACGTTGATTCCCGGTGTGCCTTGAGCTGCTTTCCAGGAAAGGGGAGTGCCGGAGCAGGTCGAAGCGTACGAGAATACAAGCAAGCGGCCGCTTTGGGTTTCCCTGATCACAGGCAGCGCGGCAGATTTTGCATCCGGGCCGGCTCCGGAAACAGACACCTTGTGCTCCTGGCCGGAGCGATTGGTTTGAGAGGATCGAAGGGATCGAATAGAACGAATGGTCTCCACCAGCCCCGGCCGTCCCCAGTCCATGGTATGATTATTGGCCAGTATGCAGACATCAATGCCGGCGGTGTCAAGCAATGCGACGTTGTCAGGATGCATGCGATAATGAATTCCTTTTTCCGGCCAGGGTTCATGCCATGTGGTGGCTGCCGTCTCCAGGTTGATGAGGCTGACATCCGGATCGATTTCTTTCAGCTCTGTTATGGCATCGCCCCAAAGCTGCTCGAATGTGAGGGGATGGGGTATCGGTCCCTGTTCTTTCGAGGTTTGGATTGCCGGGATGCGGGTTGTTCAGATGCAGTTTCAGATCTTTTCGGATAGACGGGGTGCGTCTTTGAGAAAGGTTCGAACCGCCCGGTATCCGGAATGGTTTCATCGGCTGCGCCGGCTTTATCATCCATCCATTTCCGGGTGAATTTATTTCGCTGGAAAAATACCTGGCTGATTCCAGAGTCAGTAAAAGCAATATAACCGGGACTTTGCAGATATTAAACATCAGGATCAAGCCGCAACAACATTAAGAAAGTCTAACGGCACAGATACTGATAATTTATTAGTATGGAGGTAATTAAATCAAATACTGGCAAAACAGGAAGTCAAAATACGCATGCGATATACGGGATGATTCAGAAGACCGATATCAATTGTTAGCAAGTGCTTCAGCGTGTCAGGAGTATCTTGTTCGGCAAATTATGAACACGAACATGCTAAAAAAAGATGTAGCTATGAAAAAAGCAAATTACAGCATAAATTTTTCACTGGTTCTGGCCCTGGCCATGGTATTCACAGCAAGTTGTGATGTAAATAACAGCACCAGACTGTCCTTTGGAGAGAGGAGTGATCTGGTTCCCAACCTGCATCCGATTGATGGTGCCGATAACGTGACCGTAAGGGTGAACAGAAATAACAATGTCAGTTACTTCGATGTTAATCTGTCGCTGATCGAGTCCGGAACAGGCATTGCAAACGGAAAGTATTACGGCTGGTGCGCAAACTGGAATGCCCCGATTGATATGGAGCGGGACTATGATGGTATCACCCTCTATTCATCCAGTGACGACCGGAACTGGATAAAGATGAATTACTTTCTGAACATGAGGGATCACTACGTCGAGACCATTGAAGGGGCCGGCTACAAGGAGATGCAATCCGTGGTCTGGGCATTAATTGAATTCAATGAATTTGACATCGAAAGAGATCATGTTCTGGAGGATGTCGACAAGGAAGCTTTTCATGCCATGCTGAATGATGTGCGTGAAAACGCTGACAGTTTCGAGCATACAGATACCACCATTCGTGCTATACTGGCAGATATGTCCAAACATGAAACCGATGGTAAAAGCACACAGTCGGTAATCGTTGAAGTCGCGAATTAGCCTTGCCCGCAAGATGCCTGTATGTTTGACGCATCTGAGAAATACCGTAATAACAAAATGATAGTGGCAACCGGTATATTAATAAAATCTAATAATACCGTCCTTGATTTTTTTTTATTATGTAGCATAGCTATGACGGGCTTATGACACACAGTTGAACTAAATCATACATCAATTAATCAAAATCGAGGGATCAATAATGAAACAGTTGAAAGCAATCAAGTTACTGCTTCCTGTGCTGCTTTTTGCGTTTACAATCACACAGTGCGATATCCAGAATTCAGGTGTGGGCTCATTTGATGATGCCACCGACAAGGTACCTGATTTCAAAGTAATGCCGGGAGCCGAGAGTGTATCTGTGAAAGTGGAAAGAAACAATGACAGGGGCTATTTCAATATCGATCTGTCCAATGTCGGACTTGAATCAGAGATTCTGGATGGCAGCTATCTTGGATGGTGTGCACACTGGAGCGCTCCGATTGATGCCCGCGGCGAAGTTTATGATGACGTCACATTGTATTCCACCCGTTACGATAAAAACTGGAACAAACTGAACTATGTTCTGAATAACAAGGTGAATTACTTCAGAAATATCGAAGGGGTATCCTACAGGGAAGTGCAGGCCGTTATATGGAACCTGATTGACTTCAAGGAGTTTGACATCGACGAAAATCAGATTTTTGATAACCTGAACCGGGAGGCTTTTGATGCCATCATGAGCGATGTCAAGGCGAATGGTGACAGCTTCCAGCATGGACCAGGTACCGCTCACGCTGTATTTGCCGACATGTCGATATATGAAACCAGCGGTGAACCCACCCAGACCGTAATTATAGTGGATAGTGGAACGGCATGGGGTGGAGACACTGACGGAGAGGGAACACGCTTTTATTCCTTTTTTGATATGAGCGGAAGTTCAACCCAGGGTATCTACGTCGGTGCCAAATTCGATCAGATCGGTTACATTACCATCACCCCAAACAATGGTACAGTTACCATGAGCCTGGCCTTTACGGATAATTGGCAACTCGATTTTGACAGCGAAGCCATAAAGATCAAGGGGATCAATGATGATGCACCGATCGGTTGGGATCCCCCAAGTCTTGCACCAGGACATTTCATGGAATTCAGAGGAGATGAAATGGAGTTTGAGGTGGATGCTTTTGACTACTATCTGATTCACCTGGATGTTGTACAAGTAGAATAAGCTCAGATTTTTTACCCGGAATTGGAAAAGCCTGCGGTGAAAGCCGCGGGCTTTTTTATATCACAGAAATTTCTTGTACTTTTCGTCATATACCTTCAAGCATACGCAACATGTAGTTCAAGATGAGTACCCCATTAAAAAAAATATTACTGATCCTGCCGTTGCTGTTATTCGGTACAGCTGCCATCGGACAGGGTACCTATTACGGCTTCAACGCCAGCAAGAACTTCTCCCATTTTTTTGGTGACTATGTTGTCACCGCGCAGGACGATATCAGAGTAACGCTTAATTCCAGGTTTGCCTCCCGTTTTTCCGGGGGCGCGTATATCCGTTATCATCTCACTGAAAATTATGCCATTCAGACGGAGTTACGATACACGACACATGGTGCCCGGTTTACGGAACGGGCTGTGATCAGGAACCAGGACATGCGCATTAACGGCAGTTTGATGATGTCATATGTTGAAATTCCTGTGCTTTTCAGATTCGGAACCTGGTTGCCGAACCCCGATCCGCCGCGATATCATCCCCCCGGTTATACATATCATGGAGTCGCTGGTATTTCCTTGGGTTACAATACTTATTCTCGATTTTCCGGTGACCTGAGTGGAGATCTGTTTGGTGTTGATTTCAATGAATCTTTTTCCGACAGGGTGCGGGATGAGTTTAATGAAACCGATGTCAGCCTGGTTATTGGGGCCGGTTTTGAATACGGACGATTGGCAAAATTTACATTTGATATTCGCTATATCGTGAGTCTGCTGGATATAGGAAAAGATCCGAAATTAAGTGGAGATATACGGCACGGCACCATATCCACATCGATTGGTGTGCTGTTTTGAACTGTTAAGGGACTCTACGGAAAGTTTCTTTGTTTTATGTCTTTTAATTGGATATCACGCAGTGATTATAATCATTGATATTGCTATATTTGCAGGTGACATGTATATCTTTTATACAATGATATCTTAGGCAGCACGCTTTAAAAATGCCTTAATTAAGGTGATGGTGTCTTAAAAACGAGTTTTGATATCATGATGGACCGAAGCCACCTGATCGTTCTGCTTTTTATTGCACTTCTTCTTTTTCCGGCAACACTGACTTCAAAAAGCATAAACAACACGGACACACCTGAAACGCCGGGTTTGTCTGCACCAAACCGAAATGCCCTCTACATCGAAATTCTTGGAAGTTCGATTAACCTCTATGGGTTAAACTACGAACGTACTGTTCGAGACAACATTCATTTTCGATTGGGAGCCTCCCGGTTTACCTATGTTGATGAGATTACCTACGAGGAAACCGGGGAAGATATCAGCGTAAAGTTGCACACCATTCCTGTGTCGGTCAGCTATTCGTTTTTCAGTGGCATTCGCAAACTGGAGCTGGGAGCGGGAGTCACGCTGTTTCATTTCGAATTTTGGGGCGGCCCATACCCGGTCGGATACAACGATATCGAAATCGGGAATCGCTTCCTGGGGTTGGCAGTGACCTCGAACATCAGTTATCGCCTCGTTCTCGAAAATTATCTCTTCCGTATCGGGCTGCATCCGCTATATATGATACCCATTCAAAATGAGATATCGGGTTTTTTTGAGGAGCTGGATGACCGGGGCGTGCTGGATTTCCGTGACATCGTCGATCCTCGCGGGTTCATGGTGATCCCGGGCGTAAGTTTTGGACGACGTTTTTAAGCAAGATCATGCCTTTTTCTCGACTTTTATTGCTATCCCTGATTTTGTCCGGTTTGCCAGGTTGGTTGTGTGCCCAATCTGATTTTTCCGAAATAACCATCAATGAAATTCTGGCATCCAACAGCACCGGTATTGAGGACGAAGATGGAGAGACAGTTCCCTGGATAGAGTTGTATAACAGAGGTGACGATCCGGTCAATCTGGGTTTTTTCGGACTGTCGGATGACCCTGAACGTCCATGGCGATGGTTGCTCCCGGATACCACGCTTAACCCCGGAGAATTTTTATTGATCTTTGCTTCCGGAAAGGACCGCTCCGAGCCTGGACATCAACTTCATGCCAATTTCCGGGTCAGCCGGGATGGGGAGCCGCTGACACTTACGGATGTGAACGGGCAGCAAATCGACCGGGTTCCACCTACACTCATGCCGGTAGATGTTTCCTATGGGCGTTATCCGGATGGAGCGGATGCCTGGGCATACTTTGAACATCCAACTCCGGGCACTCCCAATCGGATGGAAGGATTTGACAATATCCTGCAGCCACCTGCCTTTTCTCATGAAGGTGGTTTTTACACCAGTGCATTTGATCTCGTTCTCACAAGTGATTCAAATGCCGGTAACCGATCCGGAAACTCGTCAGATAATTCAACCTTTGACGGTGCCAATCGTAATTCCATCCATACCTCTGTTCACACATCCGGTAACTATTTGAGCCCGGGTTCAGATGGTGTGCTCATTCGCTACACTCTTGACGGATCAGAACCGGACAAAAACAGTCCACTGTATACCGGGCCCATTCATATTAGGGATCGCACTCTGGAACCCAACAGCATCTCCACAATTCCTACCTCACCAGAGGATATTCCGCTGATCCTTGGATACAAGTGGGTGGAGCCGGCGGACAACCTGTTCAAGGGTACCGTAGTCCGAGCCCGAGCTTTCCAAGAGGGTAGCCGCCCATCTTCAACCGTCACCCATACCTTTTTTGTGGACAATCGGGGTCCGGACCGTTATCACCTGCCGGTGGTATCGATTGCCACTGATTCTGTGCATCTGTTCGATTATAAGACCGGAATCTATGTTCCCGGGAAATACTATGACCTTGGGGGAGATGAAGACGACGAAAAGAAAGATGAGCCGCATCTGTTTGGCAACTATGTGCAGCGGGGCATCGAATGGGAGCGCCCCGCATCCTTCGAGCTGTTCGAGGATACCGGTGAGCGGGCCTTGGCGCAGAATATCGGCATCCGCATTCATGGCGGGCGGTCCCGATCCATCCCCTTGAAATCGCTTCGACTGTATGCCCGCAGTCAATATGGCGAAAACCGTTTCTACTATCCTGTTTTTCCGGATTTGCCGTATCGTGAATACAACAGGCTCATCCTGAGAAATTCAGGACAGGATTTTTTTGGACGATCCACAATGTTCCGGGATGGATTTATGCAGACGCTGGTAAGTGATCTGAACCTGGATACCCAGGCCTATCGGCCTGCCGTTGTGTTTATTAACGGAGAGTACTGGGGGATCAAGAACTTCAGGGAACGGTACGATGAGGATTATCTGGCCCGAACCTGGGGCGTGGATCCCGAATATGTCGACATGCTTTCCCGGAATATGGAAATAAAGGCCGGAGACAGTTTGCATTATGCGGCAATGATCAACTACATCGAAAATAATGATCCGGCCAGCGACGCTGTTTATGCGCATATTCAGACAATGATGGACGTGGACAACTATCTGGACTATCTTATTGCCCAAATGTTTGTCAGAAATGTGGACTGGCCCGGGAATAACATCGATTACTGGCGGGTGCAAACGGATTGGAACCCGGAAGCACCACCCGGTCATGACGGACGCTGGCGATGGAAAGTCGTTGACATGGATGCAGGCTTCGGTCTGATGAACCCATGGCGGGTGGCCAGCTTTGACATGCTTCGACATATGACCAACGACAAACACGACGGTTTTTCAAACGATCCATGGTCCACTTATTTAATCCGCAGTTTATTACAAAATGAAGAGTTTCGCACCGAATTTATCAATCGGACTGCCGATTATCTGAATACCCTGTTCCTGCCCGGACATGTCATTCCGCTCATTGACCGGTTTGAAGACCATTTGGAGCCGGTAATTGAAGAGCACATTGACCGCTGGGGACAAATCCAGTCCAAAAACCACTGGCACCAAAATGTAGAGCGTTTGCGTGACTTTGCACAAAATCGCCCCGGGTATGTTTATAAACATGTAAGGGATTTTTTCGACCTTCCCGGCACTTATCGGCTGAGTGTGGATGTATCCGGTTTACAGATGGGTCGCGTACAGGTTAATAACGTTATGATCGACGAGCAGACTCCGGGAACAGCGGACAGGGAAAGCCCCTGGCCCTGGAATGGCACCTATTTCATGGAGATCCCGTTGAAGATTGTTGCCCGTCCTTATCATGGACACCGCTTTTCACACTGGGAACAATATGAACCACTGTCTCCTGACGAAGTTGAATTTTATTCCAGCACAGCCTCAATTACGCTTGTTTCTGATTCCGACATTGCCTTGCGGGCGGTTTTTGCCCCAATAACGGACTCTGAAACCGATGAACTGATTCCATCAGCGTATCGTCTGTCCCATGGTCCATACCATTTTCACTATTGGCCTGCCGATGCTGAACCCGGATCCTGGCCAGACCACATGGCCTTCCAATATATGAAAGATCCCGAGCCTGGGCTTCACAGTCCGGCAGCGGGGTTTACCAGTGGAGCTTACGATCTGGAATCCCGAACGCGTATCAATGGTCTTGGTGAGGATGGGTTTGCGTTTATCAACACCAGCAGCAGGGAGGGGAACCCCGGTTATCCTGGTCGCCGGCTTGGAGCCGCGGTACTTGCGCTGGATACACGGGATATGAAAAATATCCGAGTAAGCTGGACCGGTGGCACGGTGCAGCCCAATTCAAGGGTCTACCATCTGCGTTTGCAATACCGCATCAACGGCGAAGGAGCGTATCGGGATGTTATGGATGAGTGGGGCGATCCTGTAGAATACCGCCGTCATCACGAAACCGGTCACAGCTATCGATTTGAAAATATCCGGCTGCCGGCGGTCGCGGAAAACAAGCCATATGTTGAACTTCGCTGGAAATACTATTTCACCGGTGAGCAGGTTTCGACCGACAGTGGTGCACGGGCCCAGCTTCGTGTTGCTGATATCGTGGTTACGGCGGATCATAAGCGCATGCGTGATGGAGAGGAGATTCAGGAACCCCTGATCCAACAGAATTATCCCAATCCCTTTAATAACATCACAAATATTCGGTTATACCTGCCGGAGGAAACGCAAGTTACGGTAGTCCTGTATGACATTAATGGAAGGCTGGTACGTCGTGTGCGGGACAACATGCGACTGACAGCCGGGTATCACACGATCCGGGTTGATGCATCGGATTTGTCCGGGGGGATGTATGTTTATCGTGTGGAAACTCCAAATTGGCAATCACATGGCAAGATGACGCTGATCCGATAAGATATTACCCACTTGCATCGGCTCCGGTTAATGCATTATCCGTGGGCTTATCAGCCCAGGAATCCACCATCAGAGAGATGGCACCGTCGCCGGTCACGTTGCAGGCGGTACCGAAACCGTCCTGGGCCATGTACAGAGCGAGCATAAGCCCGAGTTGGGCTTCGGTAAATCCGAGGATGGATGACATAAGCCCAAGCGCCGCCATCACCGCACCGCCCGGCACACCGGGAGCGGCAATCATGGTCACGCCAAGGAGGATGATGAACGGCAGAAAATTAGCAAAATCAGGAGTTGCCCCGGCCAGAACAACCACAGCCACAGAGCAAGTGACCAGCGTGATGGTGCTGCCGGCCAGATGAATGGTTGCGGAGAGTGGTACCACAAATTCCGCAATACGTTCGGTGACGCCATTTGATTTCACACTTTGCAATGTCACCGGAATCGTGGCCGCACTTGACATGGTGCCCAGAGCGGTGGTGTAGGCCGGAGCCATATTCTTAAGCGCCTTGAAGGGATTTTTCCCGGTGCGCAATCCGGCGATCGAAAACTGGACGACCAGGTAACCCAAATGCATCAGTACAATCAGAATGAAAACCTGTCCGAATACCACGAGTGTCTGGAATGCTTCGCCTGTTGCGGCCATATTGGCAAAAATCCCGGCAATATGGACCGGCAGCAATGGAATGATCACATGCATGATGACCAGGACAATGATGACGCGAAACTCCTCCACAAATTCGAACATCACCGACCGGGTTTTCTTGTGTTTTACCGAATTGATCCCGAGTCCGAATACAAAGGCGGCCACCAGGGAAGTCATGACGCCCATGATGGGGGGGAAACTGATTTCAATATAGGGGATGAGCCCGGCGGCATCCGGATCTCCGGCATCACCATGGGAAATAAGAACCGGGATGATGAGCACGGCAATGAAAAAAGCGGCTATACCGGCGGCCAGGGTGGATGCGTATGCGAGTCCGGCCGTTCCCGCGAGCAACTTTCCGGCCCTGGCACCCAGTTCCGCAATACCCGCCGTAATGAATCCGATGATGATCAGTGGTACAACGAAGCCCAGGAATTCACCGAAAAAGTGGCTGAAAGTGTAGAGGATGCGACCGAACCATTCCGGCAGGAACAGTCCGATCAGTATTCCGGATATGATACCGGTGATAAGCCGTGGTAGTAGTCCGATATTCTTCATTGTGATCGATTACTCTGGTGCTTGCAGGCACATGAAAGTTGGTCAACACTGCCGATGATACCATTTTTCCTCCATTTCGACCACTTTTTATAATCAGTAATGTCGGTTGGAAGTTTATACTTATTGCATTTTGATTATATTTCAGGTGCAGGTATTCCTCTTGGTTGTGCGTTTATTCAGATGTAAGCATAATTAACATGCGCAGACAGATCCTAACCGGAGCGTTCCATGCTGCAGGAGATATTTGAAATCATATTGGCAATAGTTGTCATCTGGCTCATCTATAAGTTTATCAGGCGTTATTTGATGCTTTAGACGTTCAAAAATTTAAAATTTATGGCACTTTCCGTCGGTGATAACGCTCCGGATTTTACGCTTGCCGATCAGGACGGTAACGAAGTCAATCTGGATACGCTGCTTGAAAGGGGGCCACTTGCACTCTTCTTCTACCCCAAGGATGATACACCCGGATGTACGCGCCAGGCCTGCTCTTTTCGGGACAACCATGCATCTCTTCTGTCACATGGAGTTTCGGTTGCCGGGGTTAGCAGAGATTCTGTTGCCGATCACACCGCATTCATCGGCAAAAACAAACTGCCCTATATGCTGCTTTCAGATCCGGATGGTACCATCCACAAAGAATATGGCTGCCTTAAATTGTTTGGTATGCTAAGCCGCCGGGTGACTTTTTTAATCGATACCCGAAAACAGATCCTGTTGCGGCATGAGGACAACCTAAACATGAACAGCCATGTGGATGCATTGTTAAAAATGCTTGAGAAAAGAAAGATTAATGGCTCCGTCGACTAATATCTTAATTGGCAAGAGAGCCATCTCTCACTGAAATAATCATTCCCCTGCTATCGTCAAACCGCTTTTGTCTTCGTTGTCGTACCATTTTATTTCGATTTCAAGCTGCCTTCGCACTCCTTTTTTGGACTTGTGCTCATCTTCAACCTCTACTTCAAGAATGAGGTTATCAGGTATTTCAAGGTTCACTTCCTCTTGCCCCTGTCTCAGTATCAGGTTTCCGGCGGCGATCTTATCAGCCAGCTGATGTAAAAAGTCCGCGATTTCTTGCCGACCTTTACGCTCTTTGCTTTTGAAAAGTACGGTTTCTTGACCCATGAGTCTTGTAAATTAAGTGCTGGTTAACAAGTATGCCTGAAGATAAAAAAATGCTGTTTTATTAACTTGTGAAGAGACGTAAATTTGTATTGGTATTCAGATTTAATCAGCACGGCACCTTCGTATCGAATTGGCAAACCGGGACAGCCGGATATCATTATTCTTAATATTGATGGAATAAGGGAATGGATACAATATACCGGACATTTTGCGCCGTATGCCTGTTTTGGATCTGTTTACAGGGACATATGGCGTTTGCGCAAAGGAATGATCAGGATTATGAATCTGATTTTGAGGTAGCACAGGAACGAACTATTGCCGGGGATATCGCAGCGGATTGTGCACGGGTGGATGTGTTCATAGAGGAAGCTGTTGCGAGACACAATACCCCTGGTGCGGTTGTGTTGTTGGTCAGAGATGGGAAGCTGGTCTACCGCAAAATTTATGGTTTCGGCAGGCTTGAGAACCAGACTCCCATAGATCCGGCATACGTGCTCATGCGCATCGGTTCCATCGCAAAGCCGTTTACCGGACTTGTTGTGTTGGATCTGGTTGAAGAGGGGCTGCTGGATTTGGATGCCGATATAAATACCTGGTTTGAGAGACCAATTATTCCTGCAAAAAATGATCAGCCTGTCACCCTCCGGCATTTGCTCACTCATACGGCCGGGTTCGATGATTTCAATATCAACAAAAGCGTGCGCAGCCGGGAGGAGTTGCCGCCGCTTGATGTGTTTGTCCGCAAATATTTGCCCGGTCAGTTTATAGCCCCGGGTAGCATCAGATCCTATTCAAATTATGGCGTGGCGCTGGCCGGACATCTGACAGAAATCGCCACCGGACAGGATTTTAATACCGTAGTAACACAACGGGTATTTGAACCGCTGGGAATGAAAAACAGCACCTTCGAACCGGGAAAGGAAGAGCTTGGCTATTTGGCAGGAGGGTATTATACAATCGGAAACAACCTGGCTGAGTTCCCATTCGACTACCTCAAAGACGGTCCGGCCGGACAGATGCTTGTAACAGCAGATGACATGATCGGTTTTATGAAGTTTGTGACATCATCAGAGGAATTTTCCGGTGAAAAACAACAGCTTAAGAAACTGATCGGCAAAGCAACATCGATGCAATTCACTCATCATGCGGCTCTCAAGGGGGGTTCAGGATTCCTTTGGTCACTTCAGGAATATGGGGGGCACAACATTGCCGTCCATGACGGCGGATATGTGGGTGTTGCCAGCCGACTGATGCTGCTTCCCGATGAGCATTCGGCACTGTTTATATTCACCAATACCATGAATATGTGGTTCGTTTCAGAAGTGACCAATACAGTGATTGAAACATTCTTGCCGGTTGTTGAGGGACAAAGAGACAGGGATCAGAATGATATCCGGGCTGCGAAGGTACACGAATTTGTGGATGTGGACATCCGGGATGGACTTTCTCTTCGTGATTTTACCGGCTATTACCGTGATACCCGTTACAGCCGCAAATCCATGACAAAAATTGCAATATTGATGGGTATGGTGGGCGAAATGAAGGTTTTTGTTACTGATGATGGCTATCTGGGAATGCCTGATCATGCCGGCAGAACCCGAAAGTTGGTCAGAGTGGGCACGTTGCTGTTTTCGTCCATTGAAGATGATTACAAGCTGGCATTCCGTCAGGAAAATGGAGGGATCACCCACGTCTTCACTTCAGGGGCAGATGCACTCGAAAAAATTCATCCTTTG
>SKXL01000090.1 GCA_007128425.1 Balneolales bacterium
ATATTCTAGCATCCCCGGTTTATGATTTTGATTTACCGCAAGTGAACTATTTTCTCGTACCAGTTTTTAACATGCAGATTGGCAGACTATCATTTTTCTTCACTGTTCTGATGCTGCTTCTATCGACGCTTTCCGCTGGAAGCAGTCCTGAGCACCGTCTTTACACCACAGAGGATGGTTTGCCATCGACGTTCGTCAAGCACGTTCAACAGCTTCCATCCGGACTTATCGTGATTTCAACTGATGACGGACTTGCCTTTTACGACGGCTATACCTTTTACAACCGGGGCCTCCAGGACGGGCTGCCCGATTCCTTCATTAAATACACCCTGCTCGACGACCAGAATCGCTTGTTCGTAGCAACGGACAACGGACTTGCCGTCGCTGATCTAAACGATCATAATCCACCCGGCTCATTCGTCCCGATTGACTTTCATCCGACTGACGGTGACCGGCAGATTCGTCGTCTTCACAAGACCACTGACGGCCGCATTTTACTGGCCGGACAGAATGCCATTTATCTATTGAATGATCAACTTCAAATTCGGTCTCTCTCTTTTGCTTTCAGACCAGTCAACCAGAACCAGCTTGTACGGTCCTACAGCTTTGAAGATGACCATCAAGGTGGCGTGCTCATTGCCTCGGCCGGCAATAACCTGCTCTATTTGGCCGAAGGCGAACAGTCCATTTCACATATAGCGAACACGGGGCTCCCGAATCAGTTACGGGATATCAGGCACGCCGGCGGCTCCATGTACTGGGTAGCCAGCGATTTCGGATTGTACCTCATCACCTGGGATGCCAACCTGAGAACGGTTACCGGACAATCATTCATTCATTCTACCCGTGGCACCATCGTTGACAACATAACGATCATCGATGACGAACATATAGAAATCGGGACCGACGGGGACGGTTTGTTGCGGATTAGTACCACTGATTACCAAATCACAAAGCATCGCTCTTTTTTCTCAAATTTCGTCAAGCACAATCATATCGACAACAGCGGCAACCAGTGGGTCAGTACAGATCATGGTATTGCCTTCATACCCAACATGCCATTCGGAAATATCGGCCCGGATGAGGGACTTCCCCGCCGCTATGTAACCGATGTGATTAAGGATGATGATGGAACCTTGTGGATTGCCACTTATGAAGGCTTTTTTTTTCGGAAGGCCGGAAGTACAAACGTGGAAAAATTGCATTATCTGGATCAGGAGCTCATCTATCACGCTCGTCTCATAAGGGAGCAGGACCGAATTTTTGCATTCACTCATGAAGGAATACACGCCATCGACACCCGTACACACAATGGAGAGTTGCTCCGTGACCTTGGTGAATATGCTCAAATCACCAATTCCATTGCTGCGAACAACCGTGATATTTGGCTGGTGACCAATACGGGAAATCTGATCCTTTTCAACCCGTCCCGTAACACCCTGGAGCAAACAGGTCCTGATCAGGGTGTCGATCAGGCGATTTCAGGCATCACCCGAACTCATGACGGGCTGGTGTGGATTTCAGGCAGTTCCGGTTATCTGGCATGGTATCACATTGGAAATGAATCATTTGTACGGATAAACTGGGACAAGTTTGAAGGTTCTCCACCTGATTATTCCATAATGAACTACCTTCATCCAGACTCCGATGGATATTTGTGGATTGGCAGCTCTGAAGGTCTATACTCATTTGATCCCTTTGCATCCATACCATCAATCAAGAAGATTCCGACGAATATTGGCGGATCTATTCGTTGGATTCGGTCAAATGAAGACAATGTCTGGATTGGTTCCAACCGCCATCTGCTCCTTCTATCCAAATGCGAGAATGATGAGATCTCACAAAACCGTAATTTTTCATTAGCCAACGGGCTTGTATCGACAAGTTTTTCACATGGAGCGGCATCTCTTGACAGCGATGGCCATTTATGGATGGGTACAAATGTGGGAGTGAGCTACTACAATAATGGTGAAATTATCTCAAAATCATCACCGGTCAGGCTCCGCTATTGGAGAGTTCAGGACACGACCTACACTACCACAGAAATGAGGCGGCTTGATAACCACGTTCGCAGTATGTCTTTCTCTTTCACCACGCTGGACTTTCCATCTGATGACGTTGTCTTCCAGAATCGTATGGCAGGAATTGGCGAAGACTGGTCTGAGCCTACTCAGATTCCGGAGTTCACCCGGTTTTTCCAGGGATCGGGCCGATATACTTTTGAAGTTCGGGCATCACGCAATTCGACGGATTGGTCAGAACCGCTGGCCATCAGCTTTGTCATACTGCGCCCCTGGTGGCAAGGCAATTTTATGATTCTTGTCTATCTCATGCTGTTTGCCGGAGTCATTTTCGGTCTGGTCAGATGGAACTCCATACGACTTCGGATAAAAAACAAGGAACTGGCTGATGGAGTCCGTAAACATACTCATCATCTGAAGCAAATGGTGCAAAAACTTGAGGATGAGATTGAGCAGCGGCAGCAGGTCGAAGAGGAGCTCAGGGAAACCAATTTCACCAATGAGCGAATGATAAAAATTGTTTCGCACGATTTGAGGTCTCCTTTTCAGGGGATTATGGGATTTGCAACCATGTTACAGGATGAATTTGAGGAGCTGTCGGATGAAGAACGACAAGAGATGGTTGCACAGATTATCAATTCGTCAAATCTTGCCGTCTCATTACTGAATCAATTGCTGGACTGGATTACCCTGCAAACAGGCAAAATGCCTTACAATCCTGTAACCCAAAAGCTGTCTGAAACGGTCGAGGATATTGCGGACCTGTTCAAGAGTCTTGCCGATAGCAAGGAGATCCGAATCGAAACCAGTATTCCTCACAATATTGTAGTTTTTGCTGATCGAAACATGTTGCAATCCATCCTGAGAAACCTTGTCAGCAATGCCCTGAAATTCACTGCTCGGGGTGGAAAAGTTATCATAAAAGCTGTAGATAAGCTTGAACACTGTGAAATAAGCATCATTGACAATGGAGTCGGAATGGATCAGAATACTCTGGAGAAAATTCTTGCAAAGGAGAAAACCGTTACAACCAGGGGAACCGGTAAAGAGTCGGGATCCGGGCTTGGACTGCTTATGACCAAGGAGATGATCAATCGTCATGGCGGTGTGCTAACCGGAAAAAGCATGGTCAAGCGTGGAACCACCTTTACTATTACCCTGCCTAACTCCGAAGATAACGAGTAGTAGAGAAGAATATGGGAATCTTGAAAGTCACTTCTCTGGGAGGATGTTTTTCTGTAATCTCATCGAACAAAAAGCCGACATTTAAAACCTCAATGATTTCTGGTGTCGGCTTTTTTTCTGTCGGGATGACAGGATTTGAACCTGCGACCTCCTCGTCCCGAACGAGGCGCGCTACCGGACTGCGCTACATCCCGTGTTACCGGCGGATTCAAATGGCACGAAACACCGGCATGAAAATAA
>SKXL01000112.1 GCA_007128425.1 Balneolales bacterium
CTAAGCAGAATGATGGATTATCTGGAATTGGATCCCGAAATAGATTCTCGTCGTGTAGCTGTGATGGGTCACTCAAGATTGGGTAAGGCGGCATTGTGGGCAGGAGCATCTGACGAGCGTTTTGCTATCACCATATCTAATAATTCAGGTTGCGGTGGTGCGGCTCTTTTTAAACGCAAATTTGGTGAAACTGTCGGCGCAATTAATACAAGATTTCCTCACTGGTTTAGTAAAAACTTTAATCGATACAACGGGAAGGAAGAAATGTTACCGGTTGATCAACACATGTTGATCTCATTGATTGCTCCTCGACCAGTTTATATAGCAAGTGCAGAAGATGATAGATGGGCGGATCCCAAAGGTGAATTTTTATCTGCCCATAAGGCTTCATCCGTTTACCAACTCTATGGACTTGAGGGTTTACCAACATCTTCTATGCCTGACATAAATCAACCGGTAATGGGAACTATTGGCTATCACATAAGAAGTGGCAGGCATGATGTAACATTATTTGATTGGAAGAACTTTCTTGACTTTTCAGAAACATTTTTTTGAATGGTAAGCATCCTACCAACCACGTCTTTACTAGCTGGCTAATTGTAAACATCCGAGCAACTACGTCTTTTTTGAAAGCCTGAACCTGATGTAGTTTGTGGTCTAAAAAGCCATGTTAAGTGAATAACAAGAGCATATGTTCTCGCTGATCGGCGGCCAATTGATCCACGTCTGGTAGTATGTTTACCATGACTGCACCTATGAATCACCCGATACTCAATTCAAATGCATAATCATACTCAACAGCACTTTTATCTTTTGATTTCATTTTCCATGCATTTTCTTTGTGGCTCATTTCAATGATATCCTGTGAGTTCATTGTTTTGAAATATTCTGCCACATATTGAAGAGCGTTCAGTTCGGCCGTATTAAATAGTTCCTGTTCAAACGGCCGGTTTGGATCGGGAACAAATTTTTCTCCGATGTTATCCCGGTTATCAAAATTTATGTACTCGATTTGAATCAACTTGTTACGATAAAAATATTCAAATAACGTATCATACGCTTCCGGCACCGGCCCCAGGTTGATAGCCGCATAATTGGAACCGCTTATGGAAAAACCGGTCCTCTTGTAATTCAAAAAGTCGGCATAAAATAGGAGTTTGTTCAGTTTCGTTTTTAAAGGCTGAACCGTTTCCGCAAAGTAGCGTATCATATTGAGCAGCTTATTGAGCTGCATTTCCCGGTATCCAGTGAATACATTCGGACCAGATTTCGTAAATGTCAGAAAGTGCTTCAGCAGCTTTTCATCCGATTCATTCTCTAATTCGATCAGATGTTCCAGCCGGACACGTATTCTTTGCAATTCCTTTTCAGAAAAAACATCACAGATTTCGACCAGTTTATTAAACTCACGGGGATCGGCTGCCAATTTGATCAGTCGCCCGTTAGAAATCAGCGGCACTTCTCCGCTTTCATAGTTCCTCCAGGTGTTTACTCCAAATCCCAGCAATTCCGACATTTTGGTGGCAGATAGCTCGTATTTACTGCGAATAAGCCGGATTTGATCCGGATAAGGAATTTTGTGCTTCTCCCGGTATTTGTTATGTACCTGTGTTATATTCAGCTGATCCAACTCATCGGTTGTAAAAAACTCATTTGTGCCAACACATTTCCATGAGTGATAAATGATTTCAAAAGTTTCCTTTCTGAATGTGAACGCTTTGGGTTCGCGAACCAATTCGGTTGCTCCCCCGGTGAAGGGACTTTTCATAGACTTCTTCCTCGGTTATAATTACTTGAAGGGATAATTCAATGTTCTTTCTGCAATATGGAAAGAAACACAGACAACAGGCCGGTTTGCATGACCCAGTGCAATTTTGATATAGACTTCCTTTCCGGATATTTCCCTGCCGAACACCCACATTTTTGATCCACCGTGCATAGTTTCCTCCAGTGGGCCTTCGCAATAATCCTCAACGTTGAGTTTTTCAAGAGTCATTCTCCGGTCAATTGGGAACATATCCAGGTCGAGTAAAGCCTGAATATTTTTCTCACGATCTATATAGACCACATCAAAAACCTTAAGCTTTACCCGAAATTCGTTCAGAAACTTTTCAACGTCATTTTTGTCGGTCACCTTACGGACATTAGATACTTGTAATTGCAATTATATAGTTTATATAATAGAATAAATTTAATATATATTGCAACTATAAAGTTAAATTGCTACTTCCCCGGGTTTTCCGGTTTATCAGACAAATTTACATTCAAATTAAAAGACAAATTATGGCAAGTAAGAACAGAATTGACAAAGCATGGGGAAAGGCGGACAAGTTCAAGACACTGAACCCCAATGAGTATCGGAAAGATCGATTTGGGAACAAGATCCGAAAACAGTCCTATGGAACGAGAGGTGAGTACGGCTGGGAATTAGATCATAAAAAACCTCGTTCCAGGCGAGGAGCTGACGCTCAATGCGGCAGGGACCACCGGAGTACATCAAGTAAGGGGTCAGATCGGATGCACGACCGGGTTCGTCGGCAGGCAGTCGGCAATTGATCTGCAATTATACATTCAGATTACTTATGTGAATATAAAATGGATCCCAAACCACAATCCCGACAGTGTTAACAACCAGCCCGGAACCAAAGTCAACAAGAGATTGGACAGGGCAGCTTTGTGATTCCCGTCCAAAAACAGCTCCATGGATTTCACCATCCAGCTGGAAAATGTAGTATAGGAACCGGTAAAACCGATAGACATTACCACATAGACCGGATCGTCAATCCAGCCGGAAAAGGCAGCTGCTACCGGCCAGCCGACAATGAAGGCTCCGCTTAAGTTGACGGCCAAAATTCCAAAGGGGAAAGAGGCAGACCATATTTGATGAAGAAGACGATCTACCCCATAACGCAGACTTGCGCCGCATGCCCCTGCAAAAAACAAAGCAAAATAAAAGCTGAAAGCGTATTCACTCATCGTTTACGATTCGGTTTAAGCGTAGCTGAACCATTTTTTAATTTTCTTGTATTTCGCCCGGCTAATAATCCTGCCCATGCAAATACGAGTCCGGTAATTATCGATATGGTGGGATATAATATTAATTGCATCCAATGGCCCGAGCTTGTAAATGCAGCTAAATCAACGGTGATACCTGAAAAAGTGGTGACAGAACTTACAAAACCGGTTCCGAGAAATGCCCGGATATAACGTTGCCGGCCGCGCTTGCGTGTAAAAATTGCCAGCAACCAACCCATCAAAAAAGTACCGACAATATTCTGCGTAAAAACTGCCCATGGAAAGCCGGACCACTCAAATGGGAAATAGGCAATCCAGAAAAACCTGAGCAATGCTCCGATACCGCCTCCCAAAGTCACTGCCACCCAAACAGTTGGGCTGTGTAACGGTAAATCTGTTATCTGTAATGTTTTTTCAGAAGGGGTAGTTACAGTCCTGTTGGCCATGACAATACATAATGGAGTTCATTCAAAGCATATAAAATCTCTTGTTCCAATGCTTAGAGGAGTCATCATTCCTGATTTTCCAAACAGGACGGTTTGTCAGGCGAACTCCATCACCCGGGTGAAATATAATATCATGCATCCATGATAATCAATTAATATACCGCCTTACATTCCTACCGGTTCCACTGTACCGTTATGCCGGGCCTTCTCGGCCTGAAAACCCATCAGGTGACTGGCCATGGAGACCTGAATAGTAGAGGAAAGCAAGTCGGGGCGGTCGTGATATACAGCCCGAACAAAATCGTGCACCAGCCCGTGATCGCCACCACCATGACCTGATTCAAATATTTGCTCGGCCTGATTGACGTCCCAGCTGTACTTTTTCCCCGTAGCGAAGTTGGTAACCGCAAGAACTTTGCCATTTGCGGTTATATCACCTTTGGAACCAAAAATACGGGTGTATCGTGCTCCCTCAGATGTTTTACCCTCGAGTGTGAATGAAACTGAAATATCGTCTTCAAATTCAAAATTTGCCACCTGGTGGTCCGGTACGTCATTGTCACAGTAATAGACGCAACGCCCATATGGGCCGTTTTTCAGTTCACGCATAATGGTTTGATCATTGACCTCTTCCAGATGCAAATGACCGAGCCAACGGCGCTGATCGTGATAGATTCGGATGGCTGAGTAGGGACATTGCTTTTCAACGGTACATCCATCGGTACAACGCTGTGCGTCAGCTTGTGGAGCATTTTCTTTGCGGAAATAAGACAGATTTCCGAATGAACTCACCCGGTTGCAGGGTTTGTCGATGATCCATCGCAGCAGGTCGGTGTCATGGCACGATTTGGATAATATGATGGGATTGGAATCTTTTTCGTTACCCCAGTTTCCTCTCACAAAGGAGTGTGACATGTGTATGTTTCCGATCAATTCGGTGTGCTCAATGCTGATAACGTCTCCGATTTCTCCGGCTGCTACCATATTTTTCATCTTGCGGTAATAGGGACTGTAGCGCAGGACATGGCATACGGCCACAATCGCCTGTTTTTCTTTGGCCAGTTGCAAAATATCGTTGCACTCCTGCCATGTCTGGGCGATTACTTTTTCGAGCAGCAGATCGTAACCCAGACTCAATGCCGCCATCGAAGGTCCGTAGTGCAGATCGTCAGGTGTGGTGATGAAGACCGCATCAGCAAATTTTGGTTTCTCAAAAATATGTTCCCAGGTCACAAACTGATTCTCAACCGGAATATTGAAGGCCCTGGCCATGCGTTCCCGACGATAAGGAATCGGCTCGGCCACTCCCACCACTTGTAATTCATCCGGGAACTTAAGTCCGTAGGAAGCATAAGCGCCCCAACCCCGATTGCCTGCTCCTGCCACAATCACTTTCAGAGGTCGGGAGGGTTTCAGAGGATCGGAAGGACTACCGGAAATTTTAGTAGCCTTGCTTGGATACGCCAAACTCTTGTTTAGCATAGCAGGCGCCATAGTGGATCCCAGTGCAGCAACTCCCATGGTTTTCAGAAGGTCTCGTCGTTTCCAGTTCATGAGCTGTTGGACTTGAAGGTGGATGGGTGATAGTGTCAGACTGCAAGATACACATTATATATTACCGGACATCATGGAGTCAAGTCTCAAATCCTGTGAAAAACAGAATCGGTTTAGATGCCGGCAGCCTGCAGACCCGGCAGCACCTTCCTGCCGTCGGAATAAATTCTTGTTCGGATGTTTGCTGAATGATTTGCCGGGCACCAAAAAGCAACAATTCAAATAACAGATCCTCGACTTCTGACTGTCCGTTCATCAATTGCTGAAGATGGTTGTTCAACTGCCCGGAAGGTATTACATTAATTTATTTGATGATGCTATCAGGTTTTTGATTGTCTTTTGTCGAAAAACCAGATCTAAACGTTAGACAGTGCCTCCGGTTCCGAATACGAATTAGTTGTTACCACGGTTATTGCTGACCCAAAAGGCAGACACCTGCTTGATCGCGTTCATTCGAGCTTTCGAACACAATTAAGACCGTAAATGTGTGGGGTATCTTGGCTATTGAAAACAACAAACTTTCCCAAAATAAATTCTATATAAAAAATGACAGTTTCCAGATTGACACAGACAGCCTTTTCTGGGCAATCTTTTAAAATTATCGGACTCTCCATAGTATTGCTCATATCTGGGATGATAACATTGCAGGCACAATCTGTTATTGATGAAGAATCAGAAGATTTCAGGCCGACTGGTGATAAAATTGACGGATACCGGGGTATCTGGTGGAGTATCCGGCCCATGGTTGATCGTCCCATGTCACCGAGTTATGGATCGACAGATTTCAAGTATTCCGGTCCGCTTTCATTTGCCTGGCCACATACATTGGCTCCCATGTCCCTCTACGCTCCCGAAGTAAACAAGACTTTTTTTGTATACGGAGGCGATACCGGTCCGATGAATAACCGCCTCATCATAATGGTTTCCTACTATGATCATGAAAAAAACAGAGTCCCGAAACCGACGGTGGTCCGTGATCAAAGGGGCATAGAAGATCCGCATGACAATCCCAGCTTGCTGATTGATGATCAGGGTTATATCTGGGTTTTTATCGCGGGTCGATCCCGTAGTCGGCCGGGACAAATATTTCGAAGCACAGAGCCCTGGTCGATCGATAATTTTGAAAAGATCATAGAGCGTGAGCAGACCTATTCCCAGGTGTGGAATGTTCCGGGAACAGGAATTCTTCACTTGCTCACACTATACACTTCCGGTAGGGAACTATATTGGGAGACGTATCAGGAGGGAGATGTCTGGACTGCAAATCCCCCGGAAGAACTGCAAAAACTGGTTGGATTCGGGGGGCATTATCAAGTAACCCGGATCCACGGAAAAACGGTTGGTACTGCATTTAACTATCATCCGGATGGCAATGTGGATCGTCGCACGAATCTGTACTATTTGCAGACCCCGGATTTTGGAGAAACATGGACTACGGTTGACGGCACACCTGTTCAAACGCCGTTGACTGAGCGTGAAAACCCCGCTCTCATAACGGATTATGAAGCTCGTGGCAAGGTTGTGTTTCCGAACAAACTGCTTTTTGACGAAAACGGACATCCGGTGATACTTTATATCACCAGTTTCGGCAATGCACCGGTGCGCGAAAATGATCCCAGAGTATGGAAAATCACCCGATGGAATGGAGAAGAATGGGTGACACGGCCGGTCACGGTATCCGATCACAACTATGATATGGGTACCTTTTTTATTCAGGAAGATCGATGGAGTTTAATTGCCCCTGCTCTGCCTGGTCCTCAGGCCGGATTTACCGGGGGAGAAGTAGGTGTTTGGGAAACTACCGATCCGGATCGAAACTGGTGGCAACTGAAACGACGGGTGACGCGTGACAGCGAGTTCAATCATGGATACATGCGCCGTCCTCACAATCCGGTAGATCCGTTTTATGCCATATGGGCTGATGGCAACTCCAAAGAAAATTCAATTTCCCGTCTCTATTTTACCAATTCAAGAGGTGACCGGCTGTTCAAATTACCCTACAAGATGGATGGCGATTATGCGGAACCTCTGGAATTGAATCCACCAACGCCTCCGGGAGAAGTGGATACATCAATTTTCAAGTAACGTCGTTAATTTATCCGGTTTGCAGCCCAAAATGGAATGATGGGCATTGACCATGATGCGCAGAGCAGGCATTGGGAGGCCTGGAGGCACAAGCTGCATGAGTGGCTCAACCAATATATTTGCAACTGAAATAATTACAAACCGTTCGCAAAAGGGTTAGAATGAAGTTTGCTGAGAGCAATCACCCCGCCCTCTCATACAACGCAATCTCCCAGACGATGGTCCGCTGCAGCTTCACCCTCATAAATCCGTTGGCCCGAATCCGATTGTCTATCTCAACGGGAGGGTGCACATACGTGCGAAAGTCAATTCTCCGGAGTATGTTGACCAGGTTGCCGATGCGCATCACCGCACGGACCGACCACCGGTCGCGAGGGTACACCACTCCGTAAAGTCTGCCTGCTTTTTCAGTGGATTGATCAACGAGTTTTTTCATGTGAGGATAACAGCAGATCACACGGTCCAGCGTAACCACATCCGCAACCGGAATATCATCAGGGAGGGATGTGAAGTCACCGACCAGGTGATGCGACCGATCCGCCACTCCCCTGCGCGCCGCCTCGGCCCGCGACACGCTCACATACGCAGGAGAAGCATCCACTGAAACAGTGCGTGTGACACCATCATCCAGCAATTCAAATCCGATGGCACCGATTCCGCTGCCGATATCCAGCAGCGACCATTCGTTCAGGTCATGCCTGCGGATTTCATCCAGCAGCATGCGGGTGGATTTGTTCGGCCCCTTCTTCAGATAGCGCCTGAGTTCCCTTTTTGCCGTACCGTCGCCGAAAATCCGGCCGGCATCCTGACAAGATCCGCAACAATTCATGGGATATGGATCACATTATTTGTGGTACCGGTTGTAACGTTATTATTCCTGGTTTGAATGTACGGCAATGTAAGGATTGTTCTCCTGTTACGTCGCATAAATCGAGTCCAGGCTCCCGCAACAGAGCGCCTGGGTCAATCGGCGCCGTGAGCACGTGATATGCTTTCATTCCCGTTTGACCGTCCAGGTTTTGAAAATCCGTCCGTCTTCGTCATGCAACTGCAGAGAACCGGTAATGAAGTCGCCATCGATCGTTCCGCTGCACACGTACCGTGTGCCGTTTTGTTCATCCTGGATGATGAGGGTGATCCGGTCGCCACGGAGTGTTGCCTCCTGGGTGGTGAGGGTTCGTCCGCCGGCCGAGATGGCCACATCGATCATCTGAAATCGCTGGCTGATCGACATGGTGATCCGGCCGGCGCCTTCTGTTTCAGTCGGATTGCGATTTTCATATTTTGTCCGCTCAGGTGCAATCCGCTCAGGTGCAATCCGCCCATCATCCCGTTTCCAAACCCACTTACCTGATGCATCGGCGGGTATGATCCAGAGGTAGACCGGCCGCCTGCCGATGGTCTGCCTTTCATCCGGCTCCCAATCATCCATGTCGAAAGTATGGGACAAGACCCGGGTGCCGGGTTGCAGTTTTGCGAGCAGATCCGGCCGAAGCCGCAGGTTCACCGCGCTCAGCAGGAACATGGTGACTACGGTAGCCTGACTGAAATCGGTATCGAACAGGTTTTCCTCCAGAAACATGACCCGGTCGGCTACACCGGCTTTTTCGGCATTCACTTCCGATTCCACAATGCGCTCGGGATCCAGGTCGACTCCGTGTCCGACAGCGCCGCGCTGCGCAGCGGCAATGACAATGCGTCCGTCGCCGGATCCCAGATCGATCAGGTAGTCGCCCGGACCTACGCGGGCCATGTCCATCATCCCTTCCACGACTTCGGGCTCCGTGGTGTAATAGGGAACATCCAGCTCCTGGGCGAGTGCGGTTGAGGCTGGAAATATCGGATGTATTGCTATGAATCCTGCTATCAGTCCAGTGAGAAATCCTGCAACGAGTTTGGCCATAAGCCCTGCAAAGAGGCCGGCGAAAGATCGGATGAGTAGCCCTGATGAAAGGCCGGTCAAGAGTCCGGAGAGGATGAGATACAGTGTGATAATGAGCCATGTAATCAGTCCGGCAGGCATACGGAGCCATATTTCATGGTTGGAGATAATTTTTGTGAGGAAGATGTCCATTTGGCGGCCTGATTGAAACGCTGTTGCTTTAAAACTCAAAGTTCAATAAACGTGATGCCGGGATTTTTACGATCCGTCGGGAGCGAGTCTTTCAGCGTCCGGTATTTCGAGAGCAGGCGATCGCCCTGACGGGTTGATATGGCGTAGTTTTCGCCATGCACAAATCCCCGAATGATACGCCGCCGCTTGAGATCGGCGAGGTGCCTTGGAAGTGCTTTCTTGATTCTGCCCCCGACACCGGATGAACCATAGCCGTGAATCAACCGGATCATGCTGACGCCCTGCTGCCTCGCCTCGCTGACTCTGATGTCGATTCGTGCGAGGGCCTGTTCAACCTCAGGCATTCCGGCTTCAAGATTGAGCGTCATGATTTCCTGATGGGCACTTTTTGGCTGCTTCTGTTTACGGGGTGACGTTTGCGAGTTCGTTTGCGGCGATCCGCAATACGGGCACATGGCAGGATTGCCGGGAATCTCGTTTCCGCATGTGTCGCAAACATCCATCTTATGACTTTATCCGGTTCTACCTTTTGTAATACTCAACTTCGCCGTTGGCAAACTCCTGCACACGGGATACGATATTTTCTCGCTGAAGCTCACTAAGCTTTTCAAAATCTTTGGCCATCTGAATTTTCTCCCTGAGCATATCTGCGTTATCCGGTCCCGTAATCAATACACTTATCGGCAATGACCATGCAAAATTAAGGCAATCCCGGATCGCGATATGGTCCGGTACCACCGGATTATCCGAGGTCCAGCCAACACGCTCTTTTTCAGCAAAAAAACGACCGTCAGCCAATGTTTTCATGGCCAATATGCCTGTATTTCGTTTGACGGCCGTCGGTGTTACTTTGTGGATGAAACTGTTATCCGAGGCGGCATCTACCGGATTAATGGGTATCTGGATGGTATGAAACAAATCCTCGTACTCTTCCTGCATGCGAACATGCGCATCGGGATCAGCGTGACCGGTAAACCCGATATAGCGCACTTTTCCGGTTTCCATTGCTTCACGGAACACATCGATAACACCATTTTGAATCCGGTTATCCACATCTTCCGGATTGCGGATAGCGTGCACCTGCCAAAGGTCAATCCGGTCAATCTTCATCCTCCTGAGAGACCCTTCAAGATGCTGCCTGGCTGTTGCCGCATCCCTGGCGGTTGACTTTGACATAATAAAAACCTCATCGCGATATTTCGGAACCAGAAACTTTCCGAATCGCCGTTCACTTTCGCCACGCTGATAGGATTCGGCCGTATCGAAAAATCGAACCCCACCTTCCATCGCTGCTTCAATGGTTCTTTGTGACTCTTTCTCATCCATACTGCCACCGATGTGAAATCCACCGAGACCAAGTATGGTAACAAGTTCTCCGGTACTACCCAGTTTCCTTTGTGGAAGCAATACACCCCATTTATCTGCTTTATTAACCTTTATATTGGAAAAAGCTTTGTATGGAAGCATCATCCCGGTCGTAAGTCCCGCCAATTGCTTTAGAAATTCTCTTCTTTCTTTCATTTTTCTCGGAATTACAGGAAGTTGATTTAGTGGCTTTGTGATTTTTCCGGATTGCGATATTATTGCATGGCAATTTTACCGGGATTCAGGGGATATTTTTCTTATAAATTGGGTAATATTGTGCGCATGTAATTAGCAATATCCAGAATATAATAATATATCATTAGTGATCTTTTGCAAAAAACTTTATGAAAAGATCACTACTGCATCCACAAAATTACTTACCAGACAGCAATGGCGAAGAAAATAATCACAGCAATCATCGGATTTGGCAAAGCCGCTCGTGTTTTTCATGCACCGGTCATTCTGACCCTGCCGGAATTCCGGATCACAAAAGTGGTGGAGCGTCATCGGGAAGAATCCCGCAAGTATATCCCGGGAGTGGAAGTGGTTCGGGAAGCGGATGTGCTTCTGAAAGATGATGACATTGACCTGGTAGTTATCACTACGCCCAATGATACACATTTTGATCTGGCCGGCAGAGCGCTCAAAGCCGGGAAACATGTTGTGGTCGATAAGCCTTTCACCACCACATCTGCACATGCTGCGGAGCTGAACCGGCTGGCATCCCGGATGAACAGAACCATCACCTGTTATCAAAATCGTCGGTGGGACGGCGACTTTATGACAGTTAAAAAGCTGGTGGAGAGCGGGAGTTTGGGACGAATCGTAGCGTTTGAATCTCGTTTCGACCGTTTCAGGAAGGAGCGGAGAAGGGATGCATGGCGTGAAAAACCGGGAGAGGGAAGCGGGGTGCTTTTTGATCTGGGTCCACACCTGATCGATCAGGCACTGGTACTGTTCGGTGCTCCTGAGATGGTAACGGCTGATATCAGAGTCCAGAGAGATGATGCCGTGACCGATGACAGTTTTGAGCTGATTCTGCATTACGACAGGCTCAAGGTGACTCTGAAAGCCGGCATGCTGGTGCGTGCCGAGACACCGCGATTTCTGTTGCACGGCACCAGTGGATCGTTTATCAAATACGGAATGGATCCGCAGGAAAATGCCCTGATAGAGGGCCGTTCCCCAAATGAGCCGGACTGGGGTGCCGAGCCGGAGCATATGTGGGGAAAACTTGATACGGAAATCGACGGGATGCACTATTCAGGCCGGGTGGAGACAATTCCCGGAGATTACCGCGGCTACTATCAAAATGTGGCCGATGCCATCCAGGGCCGTTCGGATCCGATGGTCAGGCCGGAAGATATGGAACTGACGATCCGGATTATTGAACGGGCATTCCAGAGCAGTGAAGAAAAGCGGACGATCTCCATTTAGAAAGAATCAGGTGGCAGCCTGGTTGCCCCGGTTCCTGAGGAAAAAGTGGCGATGGACAAACACGGCGGCTATGATGAGCAAGAGCAGTGTGGCCGCAAACAGCTTGTGAGTTTCGATAATGATGAGCAGATGCGGGCCCAGAAAGAACCCGACGGAAACCCAGAACAGGGACCACGAAAGACTCCCGAAAGCTGAATAAAGCACAAATCGGGAGAGCGGCATGTCGGAAAAGCCGGCCGGGATGGTGATGGCGGAGCGGACATTGGGTATATAGCGGCCATACAGAACATAGAGGTGGCCGTGCTTCTGAAATCCGTTTATTGCCTTGCGATTCAGATGTTTGATGTAGTGGAAGCGGCTGGATCGTAAAAAGTTGGTAATCACATCGGAATAACGCCGGCTGATCAGGAAAAGGAGAACGAAACCGATCATGTTCCCCGCAGTGGTAACAAATACCGCCGGAATATAGAGCCAGGCCTGGGTGCTGGCATAGAGTCCGACCACGGCCAGTGACAGTTCGCTGGATGGTGTCAGGATGGCACCGTTCAGGAATAAAAGTAAAAAACCGATTGTCAGGGCCGTAGGCCATGAGATCGATTCAAATA
>SKXL01000121.1 GCA_007128425.1 Balneolales bacterium
AACCGATTGACCTGAATCGTCAATACCAGACTTGCCTCAAACATGCGCAAAATCCTTCTTATACTGACATTGATGCTGCTCCCTGCTGCCGGGTTGGCGTCAGCAATCAAAGTCGTCACTCTTGACGGTCGTATTCTGGACGCAGAAACCGGAGAACCGGTGGCATATGTCTACCTTCATCTGGAAGAGATCAATCGCGTAGCCACCTCCGACCGTGACGGACGCTTTCAGCTGAACAACCTGCCGAAAGGAAGCTATACGCTATACTTTCACCGGATTGGTTACACGGACCAAAAACGTACGATAACCGTGGATCCGGATGATCCTTCTGATCTGGAGATCGTCTTGCAACCTTCCGTTGTCAGCGGCCAGGCCATCGAGATCATCGGCCGGCCTGGTGAACTCCGGGGTTCACACCTCGAAAACGCCTCCGTCACCGTGATCGGTATGGAGCTGCGCAAAAATCTTGGCAGCACATTATCCGAGACCCTGGCCGGCCGGCCCGGCTTCGCTCAACGTGCTATGGGATCAGCTCCGTCAAGGCCCGTGATACGCGGTCTTGGTGACTCGCGTGTGCTCATTTTACAGGATGGCGAGCGTACAGGTGATGTCTCCTACAGTTCGGCTGACCATGCCGTTACCATCGACCCCATAACTGCAAATGAGATTGAAGTGGCCCGGGGTCCGGCCGCACTGGCTTATGGTTCCAACGCCATAGGCGGGGTGATCAACGTTGTTCGTGACCAGATCCCCACATCCCGCAGATCCTCAGCCACCGGAGTCACCTCGCTGATGGGCTCCAGTGTGAACCGTGGTATGTCCGGTTCCGGAAACCTCCTGATGCCGCTCAATGAAGATTTGATGCTGAACCTGGATCTCAATGGACGCTACGGACAGAATTATCGAACTCCGAACAGTCGGGTAAACAACACCTTCAAACAGTCCACCAACAGTGCTGCGGCCCTCAGCTACATCCAACCCTGGGGATATTCCGGTTTGGCTTTGACCAGCTATTTGAGCCGTTATGGCATCCCGCCTGACCCCAGTGGCGGACACCCTGATGGCGTAGATATTGAGATGGCACGATTCCAGGTTGAATCCCGGTCCGAATTTGTATTTGACGAACGCTCTTTCAAATCCCTGGAAACACGACTCTCTTACCGCTATTACAACCACAAAGAGTTTGAATCGGCCGACATCATCGGTACCGAATACGAAGCGCACACTGTCAATACCACGATCACTGGTCGCCACAAGGGAATCGGCTTCATGGACGAGGGTACCGTCGGTGCCTGGGGTGAGTTCCAGGACTACCTGGTGCTGGATCGCGGTACGCTGGATGCAGTCGGACTTTCCGGTGCGGTATTTGCCATTCAGAGTGCCGGATTCGGCCCATGGAAGATCGATGTGGGTCTGCGGATTGATGTGCATCATGCCCAACCGAAACGGGAGCGTACCAGCCAGGTCATCGGTGAGATCCGCCGGCGCATGTTTGCAGGTCTGGCCTCATCGGCTTCGGTGTCTTATGATATAGGCAGAGGTTGGCAGACCGGCGCGACCATGCTGCACTCTTTTCGGGCACCCACTATGGATGAGCTCTATTCACTGGGTCCACACCTCGCCGTGTACTCCTTCGAGATCGGCAATCCGGAACTCGAACCCGAACGGGGTCTGGCCAGTGAGATGTTTCTCTCCCGCCGCGGAAACCGCTCACGTCTGAAAACAACATTATACCGAAATACCTTTTCTAACTACATTTATCCACGTAATACGGGCCAACCCAGCTTCGCCGACAGAAATTTAATGGAGTACCGTTTTGAAGCTGTCGAGGCGCTTTTTTATGGTGCTGAAGCATCTGCTGAAGTGAAGCTGACCCGGAATATTACTGTGGATGGCATGGCAAGCTACACATTCGGGGAGCGTAAAGTGGATGAAAATGAGGCTGGCATCACCGGGTTTGAAGGTCCCACCACTCCTCTGCCAATGATTCCACCCTTGACAGGATCTATCGGTGCTACCTGGGCTCCCGACAAGTTTAGTTTGGGAGGACGGCTTCGCCACGCAGATGCGCAGGATCGTCTGGGTGAATTTGAAACCCGCACCCCTGCCTATACCGTACTGGACCTGCATGCCCAATACCGCTTTACCCGAGGCAGCTTGTTGCATACTGTATCCCTGCGCGTTGACAATCTTCTGAATGAAGAGTACTTCAATCATTTATCCCGGGTCAAAGAACTGTTCCCCGAACCGGGACGAAATGTGAGTCTGCTTTATCGTGTCTACTTTTGACATAATTCAGCCAGAATGCGCGAGCATAAAAAATACAAAGTAAATCGGGATTATCGTCTGTTCAACAAAACAGACCGGGAAAACTCATTCCGTATTACCACTGCGCTGATCCCGGCTGCCGGCCAGGGCACACGATTGCAGCATCTCACAAAAGACCAGCCCAAGTGTCTTGTTGACGTTAATGGAAAGCCGCTTTTGGCTCATGCGATCGATGCCCTCGAGGCCAATGGATTCAGACGGTTGATTATCATCACCGGATACAAATATGAGAAAATTGATAAATTTGTTGAGCAGTACGAAACCAGCCTGGAGATCAAAACGGCTTACAATGATCGCTATGCCGTCACAAATAACATTTACACACTCTGGTTTGCCGGTGAATTGATCGAAGACCCATTTTTATTAATAGAATCCGATCTGATTTTTGAGCGCGAAGCGATATCCCTAATGTCCAAACCGGATCAAATTGCCCTTGACCGGTTCAATTCCCGTATACATGACGGCACTACTGCCAACATTACGTCCGACGGTCACCTCGCGTCCCTGAATCTGTCTGGCACCCCTGTTACAGCAGAATCGCTCTACAAAACCGTAAACATGTACTCCTTTTCCCGGTCAACCTGGAAAGCAGTGAAACAGGCAATTAAATCACGTCTGGATGAGGGCCATACTCAGGCTTACTATGAGCAGGCGATACGTGACCTGATTCGTTCTGTCAAGATACAGCTAAAAATAGCCGACTTTTCTGAACTTTGGTGGGATGAGATCGACTCTGTCAAGGATCTGGACCGGGTTAACAGACATTTGGCTGTAGCTCCAATCTTATGAAAACTTCGTATCCGGTTCAGTGGCTGGCGGGTATCCTGTCGTGCTGGTATTCGTTGGTTAACCGGCACAAAACCCCTGGAAACAGAGTCACTGTTGTACTAACTTCTTTTCATGGTGACGGTTACCGCGGCAATACCCGTGTTATCTTTGAGAGATTGTGCAAACATCCGGTTTTAAAACCGGTATGGTTGAGTCGCAATCGCAAACTCGTACAGAATTTGAAAAATCGGTTCGGGAACGAGCGTTCCTGTCTGACTCACTCTCTTGCCGGCATCAGGGCCCTTAACCATGCATCGGCTGTATTTTTGACCCACGGGACCAGTGACTATCCCTTTATCAGGTTGCCACGTCATGCAATGATCATCCAAACCTACCACGGCCTGCCAACCAAACGAGGTGAGTACATGCGTCCGGGCAGCGACAGACGGCCCGGGTTTTTCCACCGAAAAATCCTGGAGTACCGGTTTCGTCCCATAACCCACTTCCTGTCATCTTCGCCATTGGTGACCGAGCTTTTTTCCTCCCGATTCAATATTCCCCCGGAGTGTTTCATTGAGACCGGCTACCCGGCATACGATGCGCTTGCAGCGTGTGGCACAACCTCCCAGGCCTCACCGGCTCCCTCCTCGTCAATGCCTTCTTCCTCCACAAGTTTCCACTCCCCAACCGAGGCTGTTTCTACTTCTTCTTCGGCAGCTCCTTCCAAAGCCTCCTCTTCGCGCTCTTCCACCCTCTCCGTCGCCTCTGTCGACAATACTTCAAGAACTGCATCCGACAGGTTGTCCATGTTCTGGCCTGAAGCACCGGCAGCAGAAAAGCTGATCCTTTACGCTCCGACATTCCGGCGGCGAAGCCGCACCCGGTGGTTCCCGTTCGATGACTTCGATCCGGATGTGTTGTCTGCTTACCTTGAAGAAAAAAAAGCACTCATAGCCCTGCGAGCGCACCCGAATGAAGGGTTGAATATCCGGAAATATCAGACGATTTGTCCAAGAATTGTTTCCGGTGACCAGAAAACCGTTGAAAATGTGTTTGATTTGCTCGCCATGAGTGACGTTATCATTACCGATTACAGCAGCATCTACCTCGAAGGTCTTTTGCTCGATATTCCTGTCGTTTTTCTGCCATATGACCTGGAAACATATGAACGGGGATTACCTTTGCCGTTTGAACAAACATCACCCGGTCCCTCGGTGAACTGTCTTAATCATTTACTCACATCTCTGAATGATGCATTTCAGCGAACCGATGGTTATGAACTGCGCCGTAAAAAGGTCAGGGATCTGTACTTTACCCGAAACGATGGTAAATCCACCGATCGGGTCATACAATTTTTGGAAAAATCTTTATTGTGACTTGCTCTGGTTGACGAGAGGGTAGGGTTCAAAAATGATTCCGGGTATTGAACAGATTCAGGAAACTAATCCGGGAAATTAACCGGAACCGGCTGGGTCACCTTGCCAGTTGCCGCCCATTCGCTTCCTCGCAACAACAGGGTCTTGAAACCGATACAGTTCATGGCGGTTGTATCATGTCCCAATGTTGTATGAAAAACACGACCACCGCCGTAACGGATCGTCATCACCATAGGTTCGTGCTCGCCTGAACCATTGTTTTCCGGGCCTGAAAAGGCCGTAGCGAGTACCTCCAGGTTTTCGGCAGGCCCACGCAATAATTCATAGA
This sequence comes from Balneolales bacterium, assembly GCA_007128425.1. Lineage (GTDB taxonomy): Bacteria > Bacteroidota > Rhodothermia > Balneolales > Natronogracilivirgulaceae > SKNL01. Next base: position 4,801 of record SKXL01000121.1, read on the forward strand.
GTTCATCTTCGGCATGCATCCACGATTCCGGCAACCCTTTCATGACCGGGTGATCCGGCCTGCGATTATCTATCCGGAATTCATGCCGGGGGCCGTGTTTGCCTCCCCTCCCCGGAGTTTCATGATCGGCAACGAACGCACCGTTACGCAGCCGGACATACGGACCGGACGTCTCGTCACGTCCGCCCCATCCCCCGATGCCTGTCATCCTGTTATACTCTTCCCACTCCGGAAAGGCATTGTTGGCAGCGTGCACTACAACAAATCCCCCTCCCGATCGAACATACGCTTCAAAATCATTCCGCATTGGTTCCGGCCACAAGTCGCCATTGTAGTTGGACACCACCACATCGTATTCGGCAAAAGGAGCATTGAAAGCCGAAATGTCTTCATTTTCCCCCGGGGATATCAGTAAATCTACCTCAAACCTGCCGGAAGCATCAAAATACTGAGCCAGTACAGGTGTTGTTTCTTCCCAGGCATGATTGTTCTGACCGGTGATGATCAGAACGCTCAGAGGTTCCAAAACAGATTTTTGCCCGGCGGTTCCGGCTGTGACAATACCAAACCCTGCCGCCGGAACCAGTCCGAAAACAAGGCAAAAAAACACCAATTGCAAGGTTCTTTTTTCAGATCGTGCCATAACATAAGTGGTTAATGGTTAAAGTGAACAAATGCGTTCCCAGATTTCCTTCTGAACCGGAATTCCTTTACGCAAATTCTCCTTGCGGATTTCAACCGTATTTTCACCCGGATATCGAACCGGATGATGCCTATCGACCACCGGTGTCTCTTTAATATCCTGGATGATTTGATCCAGCAATAATTCCCTGGAGGAATCAAATATTTCCGCCCCGGGTGCAATCACGATAAAGATTTGAGAAACACCGAATTCATGATCCCGCTTTCGGAGCTCCATGGTACTTTTCCCGCCGGACAAAATCACAGCAAATAAATCTAGCATGATTGCCAGCCCTGACCCTTTCCACAATCCAATCGGAAGCGGTCGCCTGGAGGCTTCAATGGCAACAGGATTCCGGGTCAGGTTACCATCCGGGTCGTAACCACCTTCAAACGGAAGCTGTTCTTCCCTGTTTTTGTAGATGGAAAGCTTGCCAAATGAAAACAATGTTTGGGAGAAATCGAGCACCAAATGGCCTTTGGCACGAGGAACAGCCATAACAAAAGGATTATTCCCGATGGTTGGCACAGTACCTCCCCAAGGGGGCATGTTGCCTGTGGTGTTTGACCACATCATCGCAAGACACCCTTCATCTGCTGCTTGCCATCCGTAGGTTCCTCCCCGCATCCAATGGTTGGTATGAGCAAGAGACACGCACGACACACCGTGTTCGCGTGCCAGTTTCACGGCACGTTCGGTGCATCTGAATGCATTGAGATTACCCGGCCCCAATTGTCCGTCCCACTGTTCCAGAACTCCGTTTCTTTTTATCAGCCTGGGACTTTTCCCGATCTTTATATATTTCTTTTCAATATCATCAATATACCAGAGAAATCGATTTAGACCATGAGAATACACTCCGTCACATGATGTCTCTGTAAATAGCCGTGCACTTAAGGCAGCATCTTCATCGGGAAAATTACGGTCAATTAATATATTTGTTAATACTTCAAAAACTTCCTCAAATGAAATTCGAACTTCTTTCGGACGACTCATAACTCATGGTTGGGCATTAAAATTCATTTTCGGAATGTTCCGCCTGTTTTACAACGCTAATTGATGCGATTCAGAAGACGCCGAAGCCGTGGCATCATGCGTTCACCGTCCCAGGAGAAGTAGATGATCCAGGCTCGGCCCACCACGTGGTCGTCCGGCACAAAACCCCAGAATCGGCTGTCTTCGCTGTTGTCGCGGCTGTCACCAATCATGAAGTAATAATCCTGCTGGATGGTGTATTGATTGGTAGTGTCTCCGTTGATCACAAAACGGTCGCCGACCCGACTGACCTCGTTACGCTCAAAACGTGTCACAATGTCACTGTACATGTGCCAGTTATCATCTGAAAGTGTAACTTCCTGTCCTTCAAATGGTATTACAATGTCCGGCATGTGATGGTAATTTCCCCGAAATCCCTGGGCAAAGGTAAAAGGCTGACGGGCATTGTCGTTAAAGGAGACCGGCAGCACCAGTGGCACCACATGTTCTATTTCCGGCCAATGCTGCATCTCTTCGGCCACTTCTGCGGTCATGTTAATGCGGTAGCGGTCGCCCGGCGACGGCAGCACCTGACCGCCTGCGGAACGCACCTTGCTGGGACTCAGCCTCAGCCTCTCGCGAACTGTAACTTCATAATGCTGTTCAAAGGTCTCTTCGGGGATTTCCGGCTGATGATTTATATAAATTGCCTTGTCCCGAATGCCCAGGGTGTCTCCGGCTACAGCCACGGCTCGCTTGATGTAGTTGGTTTTCTGCGAAATGGCATCATCATCCACCGGATAATTGAACACAAGGATGTCACCTCTGCGCACATTCATAAACCCGGGAAGTCGGAACCAGGGCAATTCCATACCGCGCAGGTATATACCGGTGAACGGAACACCAAGTGTCATCGGGGTACGAGCGCCATAATGCACTTTGGAGACCAGCAGGAAATCCCCTGTGAGCAGCGTCGACTCCATGGATGGTGTCGGAATCCGGAACGCCTCCAAAAAAAGCGCACGGATGATTAGTGCTGCAATCGCAGCAAAAATAAGGGCATCGAGCCACTCGCGCGCCCATGATTTTGCCTTGGTGGTATCCTCTTTTGCCTTGTTCTCCAGCGCCTGCCGTCTGGCCTGCCGCCTTTTTTTATTCTCTTCTTTTTTGTCAGCCAACTCGGTAAGTATTTGTTAAGGTGTTAAAATCTATTTCAGCGTTCCCGGACGTGCAACTTCATCATTTGTAAAGCTTCCATCCTGATAACGGACCAGATACCACTGCTGGTCATTGATGTCGTAATAGTGATCCTGATATTCTGCAAGCCGGTTAATGCTCATCAGTTTGCCCGACAAGGTACGTTTAATCTCCGGCATGAGATCCACATACCTGCTGTCACCGGCGAAGACCAGACCGTTTCCAAAAGGTCCGTCAATATCCAGAACCATCATCGGTATTTCATCATTGACAACATACCAGTATTCGAACTGAATATAATGACCCGGACGGAAATCATTGCCATCAATCAGGTCTTTAAGTTTTTGCGAAGGATCACCATACACTTTCTGGAGCCGTGCCCGCAGCTCGCGGGTAGGTATGCGATCGATCACCGTACTGCCCTCGAACCCCGCTCCGGTCCACTGCACATCCCGAAATCGCCTTTGAAATGCAGCACGTTGGTGGTTTTCAACTTTTACAATCTCCGGTTCGGCCAGAAGGTCGTCCGGCTGAGTCTGCTGTGCAAAGGCTTCGGAACCGCCTGGACCGGAAAAACCCGCCTGAACAAAAGGCACAAGCATGAAACCGGTCATCACAAAGGCCATGGTCATGCTCACCATCATCAATCTGCTCGTTTTAGACTTATGCATTACTTTTTATTACGTTTATTCGCCCGGATTTTATGTTATCGTTGTACAAAAGGATATTGTTAAACAGGAAGTTGTTGTTGCACATAAAGCTATTTTGGTACAGAAGCTCTGTCAACGGTGTCGATGTAACATATTTTCCCATCTCAGTCATTGTCCATCGAAAGCACTGCGAGGAAAGCTTCCTGTGGAATTTCCACCGTTCCCACCTGTTTCATACGTTTCTTGCCTTCCTTTTGTTTTTCCAGCAGTTTGCGTTTTCGCGTAATATCACCACCGTAACACTTGGCCGTCACATCCTTGCGCAGGGCTCTGACCGTGTCGCGTGATATCACCTTGCTGCCAATCGCAGCCTGGATGATCACCTCATACATCTGTCGCGGGATCAGTTTTTTCAGTTTGCTGCAAAGCCGTCGACCCCATTCGTAGGCTTTATCACGGTGCACTATACAGGAGAGCGCATCCACCGGATCACCATTCAGCAAAATATCAAGCTTTACCAGCTGGCCCTGCCGGTTTTCAATCAGGTCATAGTCCAGTGAGGCGTAGCCGCGGGTCTGGCTTTTCAGCTTGTCATAAAAATCAAAAACGATTTCGGCCAGTGGCAGTTCATATGTGATGTCCACCCGTTTGGCGTCGAGGTAAATGGTGTTGACATAGGATCCGCGTTTTTCCTGACACAATTTCATCACCTGTCCGATGTACTCCGCAGGTGTGATGATCTGCGCCTTGATGTAGGGCTCCATTACCCGCTGAATTCGGCCGGGAGGCGGCATATCGGTGGGATTATCTACGATGATCTGCTTGCCGTCGGTGGTCTCGACAACATACTCCACGTTGGGCACGGTGGTGATGATATCCATATCGAACTCACGGTCCAGCCGCTCCTGGATGATCTCCATGTGCAGCATGCCGAGAAAACCGGCCCGGAAGCCGAAACCGAGCGCCGCTGAAGTCTCAGGAATGTACTGGAGCGAGGCGTCGTTGAGCTGCAGTTTTTCCAGAGCGGTCCGCAAGCTCTCGAAATCCTCACTGTTGGTCGGATAGATGCCGCTGAATACCTTGGGCTTTACTTCTTTGTATCCGGGAATCGGCTCCGGTGCCATGTTGGCCAGCGTAGTCACCGTATCCCCTACTTTGGTATCCTCCAGTGATTTTACGTTGCCGATGATATAGCCCACCTCGCCGGCGGAAATGGTTTCGGTCGGGGTCATTTTCATGCGAAGATATCCGATCTCATCCGCCTCGTAATCTCTCCTGGTAGCCATGAACCGGATTTTTTCACCTTTGCGAAGGGTTCCGTCCATGATACGGACATACACGATTGAACCGCGATAACTGTTGAAAACGGAATCAAAGATAAGCGCTTTGAGCGGCTTCTCCGGATCACCGGTGGGTGGCGGAATACGTAGTACAATTTCCTCAAGGAGTTCATTAATCCCTTCCCCCGTCTTGCCGGAAACCGGGATAATCTCCTCGGGCCGGCATCCCATCAGATCGGTGATCTGTTGCGATATGCCCTCGACATCGGCACCGGGAAGGTCGATTTTATTGATGACGGGAATAATTTCCAGGTTCTGGTCTATGGCCTGGTACAGGTTGGATATCGTCTGCGCCTCAACGCCCTGGGTGGCATCAACGATAAGCAGTGCTCCCTCGCAGGCTTTGAGTGCACGGGAAACTTCATAGGCGAAGTCGACGTGACCGGGCGTATCAATCAGGTTGAAAAAGTACGTTTTTCCGTCAGATGCCTTATAGTCCATTTTCACGGCATGGCTCTTGATGGTGATGCCGCGCTCGCGCTCCAGATCCATATCATCCAGAATCTGCTCCTGCATATCCCGTTCGGTGATCGCACCGGTGCGTTCCAGCAAACGGTCTGCCAGTGTTGATTTACCGTGATCAATATGAGCAATAATGCAAAAATTCCGAATGTTCTTCATCAATAAAACGTTCTTTTCCTTTTTGTGATAAGCTTGTAAAAATACAAAAAATAGTTTCAAACCGTAACTGCGAACTCCTGACTAAAACGCCTTTGACCATAAAAACATATATAAATAACATCTCTTATTTTTATCTTGGGCTATTAAACTGAAACATAAGGACTACGAATTTGGTACAAAACGAACCTTCTTTGCGCATTGCCATTCAGAAAGGCGGGCGCCTCTCCGAAAAAACACTGCTGCTTCTTGAAAACATCGGGCTGGAATTTGACAGCTACAAGAACCGGATCCTTGTTCCCTGCCGCAATTATGATGTGGAACTGCTGCTCATACGAGACGATGATATTCCTGAATATGTGCAGGACGGCATCTGCGAGCTCGGTTTTGTCGGACGCAATGTCACTGCTGAGACAAAGGCCGATGTAACCAGCCTGCGCGGACTCGGCTTCGGCAAGTGCCGGCTCTCCGTCGCGGTACCCAAAAACGGCGGATATCGCTCTCTCAAGGATCTGGACGGATGTCGCATTGCCACCAGTTATCCGGTGCTCACCCGCGAGCATTTTGATAATAAGGGCATTACTATCGACACCATTGAAATATCCGGCGCTGTTGAAATTGCACCCACCCTTAACGTGGCTGATGCCATTTCAGACATTGTATCCACAGGTGGCACGCTTAAAACCAACGGTCTGGTCGAGCTGGAAACCATCCTGGAAAGCGAAGCGGAGCTTATCCAGACCAACAAGCCGATCGCACAGCACAAAACGGACCTTATCCAGAAGTTTCTGATGCGCATGGGCGCGCGCCAGCAGGCCGAAAAAAGCCGCTACATCATGATGAACGCGCCGTCGGACTCGGTCGGCAACATATGCGAAGTCATCCCGTCGCTAAAGAGTCCGACCGTGCTTCCCCTGGCTGAAAACGACATGGTCGCCATCCATTCTGTAATCCCGACACACCGGTTCTGGGAAGTGATGGAGGATCTGAAATCGGCCGGCGCCTCCGGCATTGTCATTTTGCCGATTGAAAACATGATCGTATGATGATGAAAACCTGGAATTTCAATTCGCTGGATGAAGCTTCACTGGATCGTTTATGCGAGCGGCCCCGGATGAAAACTGCCGATGTCACCGGTATTGTACAGTCGATCATTGCCAAGGTAAAAGAGCGGGGCGACGAGGCGGTGCTCGAATTGACGGAATCCTTCGACAGAGTGCGTCCTGACCCGTTGCTCTGGAAAGTTCGGGATTCGGAGCAGATCCCGGTGGATTCTGAAGTGCGACAGGCCTTTCAAAAAGCATATAAAAATCTCTACCTCTTCCACAAAGCACAACTGCCCCAGAGCATTGAAGTACAGACCATGCCGGGGGTAGTCTGCCGGCGTGAATCGCGTCCGATTGAAGCGGTCGGGCTCTATATTCCCGGCGGATCAGCCCCGCTTCCCTCTACAGTGCTCATGCTTGGCGTACCGGCTTCGTTGGCCGGCTGTTCGTACAGGATTCTTGCTACTCCACCGAATAAAGCAGGAAAACCGCCGGTCGAAGTGGAGCTGGCCGCTTCCCTGACCGGCATCTCCCACATCTACCTGGCCGGAGGCGCGCAGGCGGTGGCAGCCATGGCATACGGCACCGATTCTGTCCGCAAAGTGGACAAGATTTTTGGACCCGGCAACCAGTTTGTCACGACTGCGAAGATGATCCTCCAGAACAGCGACGCATTGGTGAGCATGGATCTGCCGGCCGGACCCTCGGAGGTGATGGTCGTTGCCGACCGCTCGGCTCACCCTGATTTTATCGCCACAGATCTGCTTTCCCAGGCAGAGCATGGTCCCGACAGCCAGGTGGTACTTGTCACCGTGGGAAGTTTTGATACGAAGCAGGTCAACAATGCGTTAGAACGGCATCTGGCCGATTTACCTCGCGCCGAAATAGCACGAAAAGCGCTGGAGCACAGTTTCATCGTAACTACGGATAACACGGCACAGGCCCTCGAGATGATAAACCGCTATGCTCCCGAACATCTGATTCTGAATCTTGCCGGCGGTCGTGAAATGACTCCGGAAATTCGTCATGCAGGATCGGTTTTTATCGGACCCTGGACCCCTGAAAGTGTCGGAGACTACGCTTCCGGCACCAACCATACCTTGCCGACGTATGGTTACGCACGAATGTACAGCGGTGTTTCTGTGGACAGCTTTCTGAAACACATCACGTTTCAGGAATTGGACCGGGACGGACTCGAGTCTATTGCACCGGTTGTTACTAAAATGGCCGAAGTGGAACACCTTGAGGCACACA
>SKXL01000250.1 GCA_007128425.1 Balneolales bacterium
ACGGGATAATAGCCGTTTTCATCCGGTGTAACGGGAGGCGGCGTATTCCAGTCGACATCTTCGGGTTTGAGGTCATGATGCGGGTACATTCTCCTGTCGGATTTCAGTGCCTGATCCCACTCAAGAAACTGTCCGGAATAGGTAGCCATGTATCCCATAATGGCGGTCATGGTTGATTTGGCTCCAAAATCCGTGTTGTCGATTATTTTTCCTTGTCTAAGCGAAGCAAACAATTCATCGTGTTCCTGCTGGTAAGGGCTGGGATCATCGTCACCCTGGTAAGAAAACCGGGTATTGTTATTTCGATCTCTGATAATGCCGACAGGTGAACTGTCGGTAAACATGGACCCTCTGGTACCCAGAAAGTTTTCGGCGACCTGGTGCCAGCAGCCCGGAATTTGCCGACATTGGGCGGCAAGTACCACACCCCCTGGATAGGTAAATTCCACAAAGTTGTGATCAAAATTCTGACCGTAATCTTTGCCAGACCGGACCTCTCGTCCCCCCATTCCCTGGGCCGAAACCGGATGTTCGCCGATATACCAGTTTGCGATATCAATGTTGTGAATCAGCTGGTCGAGGACCTGGTCTCCTGATTGCCAGATAAAGTGGAAGTGGTTTTTTATCTGATGTTCCAGCTCTGACCATTCCGGCTGGTGTTCTCTTGTACGAAACGGACCTTGATTCCAGTATACCTGTGCAGAGATAATATCGCCGATCTCTCCGTTTTGAAGCCGCCGATACATTTCCCGGTAGTTGTTCTGATACCGGCGCTGTAAACCGACCACGACGTTAAGGCCTTTTTCCCTGGATATTTTTGCCGATTCCATCACTCTGCGCACACCACCGGCGTCAACGGCGACGGGTTTTTCCATGAACACATGCTTGCCCTGCCGAACGGCTTCTTCAAAATGAAGTGGACGGAAAAAGGTTGGGGTAACAAGCAGAACGACATCGGCCAGTGCAATGGCGTGCTTGTATCCGTCAAATCCGACGAACTTGTGCTCGTCCGGCACATCCAGCTTTCCGTTGTTCCCGTATCGCATGCTGAGCCGGTTGTAGCTATCCTTGAGATTGTTCTCGCAGATATCGGCCATGGCAACCAGCTTGACCCCCTCATCGGCATTCAGAGCCTGAAAGGCGGCTCCGGTACCTCTGTTTCCACAACCGATGAGTGCCACTTTTATCGTATCGCTGCCTGCGGCATAGGCGCTCTGCCCCAGCGGCAAGGAGCCTAAAACCAGACCTCCGGCTGCCATTGATGATGTTTTTACAAAGTTGCGTCGCGAGAGTGTATGTGCAAAATTTTTTTTATCAGTACTCATTTTTTAAAAAGAATATCGTTTGTAACTGAGTTATGTTTGTATTGTCGGTATTTGGTAGCGTTTTTTTCTCATGGGTAAAACGATTCCAAAGTAAAAAATATTTAGGACAAGATTATTAATCATTAATTGCATCGTTTTATTAATTATTCCGAAAAAAACAATTTGCCGGAGTGGTCAATTGATGCCTCGGTGTGATCGCAGGCTGCCGCCCCGTCGGAAACATGTTGGGTGATGGCAGGTAATAAGCACGTCGGTCATTGCGATGCCGCCTAATCTGCGGCAATAATCAGAACAGGTATTTCAGCATCTTCACTTCCGGTTACATGGTTATCCCTGGCTGTCAGAGTAAAATGGTTTTCTCCCTGTTCCACCGGCAGTCTGACGGTACGGCCTGCGGCAATATGATGTCCGTCTTTTTTCCAGGTCATGATCACTCTCTGTTCCTGGTTGCGGTTCACTTCGGGTGCCGTGACTGTAACGGAGGGGTTGGCCGGATTCCATTCCGCTGTCACTTCCAATGATGGTTCAGAGAAACGAAGATCTCCAATCACATCAACTGAGGCCTCAAACCGATCCAGCACGCTGCCGGACGGCTTCCAGCCGTAGTGAATGATATTGTTTCCGGTGGAATCGGGTTCCCAGCTTGAAATTGCTCGATCACCCTCGAGGAGAACATAGTTTTCCGGGAGTCCGATGGCAGATGCGGTCAGCGTATGGCTGAGCACAATGGGCGATGGAATGTCGGGTCTTGCGGTACCCGGGAATCGAACAAAGAGCATTCGATCTTTCTGCATTACCGAATTTGATAGTCCCCGACCGTCATCCTGGATGAGTGTAATGGTATATTTTCGCTCCGTTGCCTCAAATACAGGTTGGCTCACCTCTGTGCCATTGACCAGCCAGGTTGAGCGAAGCGCATCGCCGTCATCGTCCCGGTTGGAAACAGGTGACAGAGAAACCGTCTCACCCCGGTAGACTACATTCGGCAGTTCAAAATCAGGTTCAGGAGCAGCGTTGACAAAGAAGGTTGTCTCTTTTTCGTTGTAGTCATTTGCAACCCCGGAGTTGTCGCGAACGAACAGGCGCAGGGTGTGTTCTCCATGAATATCGGTGGGAAGTAATGTGGATATACCGGTACCGATCTTTTCATCATTCAAATACCAGATATATTCCGAGATATAACCATCGCTGACATAGCTTCCATCAGCCGATAGCATGTATGGTTCATACCGGGCCAGTGTATCAGGTGCGTTCCAGGCAATAACAGGTGCGTAGTTAACGTGAAAAATTTGTTCTTGCACGGACCGGTTGCAGTCGGTCTGACTGTCCGTTTCCAGTGTTAGCCGAACTCGATATCTGCCTGGTTCCGATGGGCGAAATGAAGTCTGCATGCCTGTAAGCACCTCGTAAGGTGGTTGTTGGTCATCGGACAGGTCATTCTCTTCTTGATAGATCTCCCAGGTCACGGATTTAACCTCATCCATGTACTCCGAATCTGATGCATCAAAGTGCACCGGCATGCCGGGGCTTACAACATCTGTGACGTTAAATCTGGCCGTAGGTCCATCAACAACATTCACCCGGGCGGTGATTTGACTCACATTCGGACAGTTACCGGTTCCGGATCCTGTGACTGTTAGCACTACATCATAGCTTCCCGGTTGATCGTAGAAATGGGTAGCCCTGGCTCCGAGTGCGTTTGAATCGTCACCAAACTCCCATTGATAAGAGCCGACTTGTCCCGAGGGGTCAATGCTTGCCGATCCATCAAAAGTAACAGGAGTATTGGTGCATACGGTGATTTCCTCAAAGTTTATCCTTGCCTGGGGTGAACCCTCGACGATCACGGGAATGACAGCAACCGATTTGTCCGGTGAAAATCCGTCATCAAGGGTAAGTCGAACCTGGTAGATTCCGGGTTCGGAGTAGGAGTGATGGGGGTTGCTCTGATGGGATTCATTGCCATCGTCAAAATCCCAGTGTGTGCGGAACAGGTCATCATCCGGGTCGTATGAGAGCGCACTGGAAAAAATAATGGATTGTCCCGTGCATGACATAATCAGGGAGTCGACAACAGCAATCGGGGGTTGGTTCACGGCAACTCTGACGGGTAAGGATACACTGGAGTTGTCCAGTCCCAAACCATCATCTATGGTCAGACTAAGCCAATGCGTACCGGGATAAGGAGCCCTCCAGGTAAATGCGGCATCATACCTGATGGTACCATCAGGAAGTTCCCACGTGAATGCGAGCGGATTATTCTGCGGGTCGTAGCTTTGCGAGGCGTCAAGACTGATTTTTTTACTGTTGGATCGGATTTCTGCATCTGTTACGATGATAGGCTCATGGTTTACTGAAATGGTACCGGTCTTCTCGGAAACGGAATTGTCGAGTCCCTCACCGTCATCGGCCCTCAGTGTAAAGCGATGAAAGCCGGCATTATGGAATGTCCTTTCCACGGTTTCTCCTTCCAAAACGACATCATCTTCGAAAATCCAGGTAAACTGCAGTTCATCGTTGTCGGGATCGTAGCTATCAGCTGCAGAAAACAGGGTTGATCGATCCGGTTCGGTAATTTTCGGATTACTGGTCCAATGGATGACGGGCGAATGGTTGACCCGTATTGTGGAAGTGGCGATATCATAGGCGTCCTCAAAGCCGGAATCATCACGTACCTTCAGACTTATTTTGTGAACACCTGGTTCCGGAAGCTCCACTTCGGCACGCGGACCGGTTTCGAACGGTTGATCATTGACGAACCATTCATATTCAATTATTTCACCGTCATCGTCATAGCTGCTGCTTCCGTCGAGAGCGAAACTTTGACCAGGAGCGACCAGCTCGGGAATTGAGATTTCTGCAACCGGATTGGAATTGATTCTCAGTACATGACTGGTTGATTTCTCACTGTTGGCCAGTCCGGTTCCGTCATCCACGGTCAGTGTGACCTTATAAACTCCGGGAGCGTCGAAGATATGTGTTGCCTCTTCACCTGAAGCGCTTTGGCCATCCCCGAAATCCCACTGGTAGTCCTGAATACCCTGATCGAGATCGTAACTTTCGGAAGCCGAAAAAGCGACTCGTGAGCGATTCACATGATCGGGTGCGGTAATCACGGCTACAGGCGGATGATTGACGCGTATGCTGTGCGTCAGGGACTGCAGCGAGTTTTCAACGCCCTCGCCATCATTGACGTAAAGTGTCACGGTGTAATCACCGGGTTCACGGAAGTCAATTTCATTGAGCGGGCCGGTCAACTCCCGACCGTCCGACACTTCCCAGCGGAATGTAATCGGGTCACCGTCCGGATCGTATGATTGCTCACCATCGAGTTCAACCGGTTGGCCGGTTGCAATGATTTCAGGAAGTTCAAAATGAGGCTCGGGCGCCGCATTCACCTTGTAGGAGACATTTGTGGAATACTGTGCATTGCTGGTGCCGGTCTGATCGTCCACTGTCAATCGCATGGTATAGGTACCCGGCTCGATGTGTCTCACCCGCACCGTGCGTCCCTCCGGGTCACCTATGATTCCGTCGCCTTCCCAGTAGAATCGAAGTGGGTCACCATCGGCATCCTGTTCATTTGTGACGCGCAACCGGGCTTCGCGATCACTGGCTATGACATCATTGTGGGAAATTTCGGCATAAGGCTGTGAGTTGACCCTGACGCGCACCGTTTCATCTGAGCGTGCACATTCGGGGTTTGGTCCGTCGCTCGTAACATGCAAGGAGACATTGTAACTTCCGGGAGTTTGTGTGGAGAAAGAGAACTGTTCGTCGGTACCCCTCAGTTCCCCGTTTACGAACCACTCAAACCGGATGGAATACCCTTCGGGATCGAAAGTATCAGATGCGTCCAGTGTCATGGCCTCCCCGGGAGCAATATATTCCGTTGCCCCGGTAACGGAGATATTCGGTGGGCGGTGGACAGGTATGTTTCCGCTTTTAACCAGATACCTTGGGAATAACCGGCCTGTGACGGGAATGGCTACATCGAATGGAAAATATCCGTATGACGAGAAAGAGTGAGTGAATTGGCGTCCGGTATATGTCTCGTTCTCCACATACCACCTTGCATTGTTGATATCGAGTCCCACACCGCTAATACGCAGTGACAATCCGCCTTCGTTACAAGCGGAACCCGGAAAGCCGCTCATTTGGGGCTGCGGGACACTTTCGCTGCTGAGTAACTGGTAGTTATATACGAAGGGTATGAACTCATTCACTCCCTCGATAACCAAGTTGTTGTAATACTGCCGGGCACCGGTTGTCATTAAGCCCCATGCGTTTGGAATATCCCGGAATGACTTCTCCCAGTCGGACCATGGTCTGATAGCCGAAGCCGTATTCCCGAATGCATCAATATAATACACCTCGGTTTCCTCTTCACCGAGGATACGCACATCGGCAGGTTCCTCAGAATCAAACAGCGGCTGCAGGAATATCCGATCGCTGAAAGAGGTTCCAACGAGTGAAAACGACAGGTCAAAGGCGATGATTTCCCAGTTTCCCCGATCCGGACCCGCCATGCGAAGTTTGAAAGTGTTAACATCGTTACCTTCGCTGGTCTGGATGCGAAGTATGTAACCCTGATCTTCATCCGAACCGAGATCAAACATTTTGACCCAGCGATTATGGAAACGGGATTCATCAAGTACGGTTTCGGATTGCAGTATCTGTCCTTCATCACGGATCCTGACAATGGACTGCTCCTCCTTGCGGTACAGATCGCTGAAAGGCAGGATTTCGTATGTGGTAGTGGTTGTGCCGTCGAATATCAGGTCGCCATGTCCGCCAAGCGCTGCATCAAAGATCTCAAGCTCTACCGATGATTCCGGAATGTGATCGCCAAGGGGTCGTATCCAGAAGTCGTACTCTCCCTTCAAATCCCCCGAATCTACGGTGACATCCTTGCCGGATATGGAGAGATAGATTTCCTGCGCAGTGGTCTTCAACGGGACCAGCATCAGGAATGTAAATAGTGTAAATAGGTATGGTTTGAAACGAAGAGATGATTTCATTATTCAATCCTGTAAGTTCGCTCACCTATGATTTCCTTGTTGTGCCTGTAACGCAGTGAAATGATCAGTTCAGAGTTTTTCTCCGGATGCAATGTCAGCGCCCAGTTTCCATTTGTGCCACAGGGGACTATGGTTTCCACACCACCGGTGCGGGCAACCACCTCCAGAGGCGGATAAGCTCTGCCGGTAATCAGGATGTCCTCGGCATGTCGGACCCGGTCATCCTCGACCAATGATGACCATGTGATATCGAAAAGCCGGTTTTCGGATATTTTTGTAATCGAACGTTGCTGCCGGGTAACGTTGCCGGCTTCATTTTCAGCAAGAAGGGTAACCGGGTTCTTCCCGGAGGAAAGCTCGAGTGTCAGACTGAAATCACCACTCGGCGTAACATCGACCACGTTTCCATTGATGCTGAGATCGCTGCCGGGCTCTACAACACCGGTCAGCGTATATTCCGTTTCGGTTGTAAATATTTCAACGCGATCCCCATCAACCAGAAACAGGTAGGGAGGAAGCATGCCGGTACTGCGAAGAATCCGGTAGGTAGGACTGTTGGCGCCTCGAAGATCATTGTTGTCGTACGCCCGTATGCGGATGTGTGAGATCCCAATGGGAATATCGGACAGGGTAGTTTGACTGGTTTCGGAGCTGATACTGCGAACCCAGCCCTCAAACGAGGGTGAGTCGGATAATTCCAGCTCGTAGTATCGGGCACCCGGGATGTCGTTCCATTGCAAAGTCAGCCTGTCCCGAATGATAACCGAGTCGGCCGACGCCCACTGGAAGCGAGGCGGTGGTAACAGATCGACCGGCTGAACCGGAACACTGCCTCGCACCACGACAGTACCTTGATTTCGACCCAGATTAATTACCTCGTTTTCAGCGGTTACAGTGGTTCTGCCGCTGTAGTTGGCCATAACCACGCGATCCTCATCGGTCTTTTCTGTCCAGAAATTGGATGATTTCACCAGCATGGTGGCTGTTCCGGCACTGATTTGATAGCTTGAACGCTCAATACCGTCGGCGGAAAGCCTGGCGATGAGTCCGCCTTCACTGATGTTGATCTCCACATCCGAGATGTTAGTGAGCCGGTCCAGTTTTGAACTGCGAATGATGGCTGTCGTATTTTTCGAAAGTACAACCTCGGATCCATCCAGAAAGGTTACCTTGCCGGATGATTCGGAAACCGTACGCACACCATCCGCTTCCTTGAATAATTTTCCAACGTTGGCCGCCAGCCATTGACCGATGAGACCACGACGGTACTCCACGGTTCCCCGTTTTTCGGAGAGCCGCGCTTCTACATCAACAACTCTGTTGTTTTCAAGAGCAAGATCAATATCATCAATGTACTGTTTGTATTCGGAGATGAGCCGTATCGATTCTTTGATATAACCGCGCTCAACCATTGTTCGAAAAACCTGGTAAGCAGAATCGGCGCGTTCAACCTCATATGCGGCAAAAACCCCGCCACCTTTTTTTATCAGTCGGGAATATTCCGAGCGGTGCTGTTCCAGCTGCGTCCAGTGCTCCAGGAATTCGGAGATAGCCGCCCGGGATTCGACATCAAGTGAAAAGACATTTTCTCCGCTTTTGTATTCAGCAGCATGAAAAACGATGGGCCAGTTGGATTCGGAACCCGCAAGCTCCTGGGAGATCCGTGACAGTTCCGGGGGTTTGAATACAAGGGGATCCGCTTCCAGGGTAATGCTCACGAAGTTGATCAGAAATATGAGAAGCAACGAGTGGATCATAATGTTACGTCTTCCTTGGTTTCGTCGTTTTCGGGCAGTTTTACCATGAAACGGGTTCCGATTTTCGGATTGGACTCCACGGTGATTGTCCCGTTGTGTCTGGTGACAATCTCCTTGACATGGGAAAGTCCCAACCCGTTTCCGTCGATAGTGCGGTGAGCTTTCGCCCTGTAGAACTTGCGGAATATCTTGTCACGTTCTCCCTCCTGAATACCGTATCCATGGTCCGTTATGGCAAAAATACTATATCCGTCGGAAGATTTCAGCTCAATTTCTATTGTGCGATCATGATCTCCATATTTGATGGCATTGGACAGCAGATTCCGGATCAGATCCTCCATCAGATCTTCCACTGCATGTATGAGCGGGGTGTCTTCGATCTGGAAATCCAGTGATATATTTCTCTCCTTGCAGGTTTGCTTGAACGTTTTTGCCACTTTGGCAATGATAGGATAGAGATGGATATGCTCTTTTTTTAGCACCAGCGAACCGGATTCCAGTCGGGTGATGTCCAGGAAGCGGGATATAAGGCTGGACAGGGTGTGCAGACTGTCACTCATCACCTCGTAGTACTCTTTTCGCTGGTTTTCAGGAAGATCATCATCAACCATCAGCAGTTCGGTTAGACCAAGGCATCCAAATACCGGATTCTGGAGTTCATGGATGATGGTATGAATCATCTCGGTACGCATTTGCTCCATCTCGCGATCCTTGGTTACATCGTTCATGAGCATCATTCCGCCGATGAATCGACTGTCGATGCCTTGCAGATTCATGAGATGAGCGTTGATGAAAAAGCGATGACCGTCTCCGGTGTTGATTTCCACTTCCAGATAGCGTGTGTCAATGATATACCCGCTGATTTTCTCCGAGCTGTTGGATTCCATGTGCACGGTTACGCCTTTCAGGGCAAAGAAGTTGCCAATGGTCAGTGGCTGGTTTGCAGGTGACAGCTGGTCGAACAAATCGGACAGGCTTTTATTTACAAAAGTAAACCGGTCGTTTTCATCATAGATGGCGACCATCTCCACCACATAGGTCATCAGAAGACGGTTTCGCTGCTCCTGAAGAATAATCCGGTCGACGTTGATTCGCTGATAATGAGCCAGTTTCTTGCGGATCTCCTCCATCTTGTCCGTGATGCCGGCCAGTTCAGGCAGCGGTGAATCGCGGAAAAATCGGCTGAAGTCGTAGTTGGAGAACGGCTCCACGTCTTCAATAAATTGTTGCACCGGTTGGCGCACCCTGTTGGCAAGAAAAACACCGCCCATGGCCAGGACCAGAAATGCCACGGCAAGCAGACCAAGATTCTGTATGAAAAGCTGGTTTACGGGATGTTTTACGAGGTCCAGGTCGGCGTAGGTAGCATGCACAACGGGCAGAGAGCGAACCGGGCTGGTGACCAGAAGGTGGGGCACATCGCCAATCATCAATTCTCTTACCGATGTCATATGCTGGAACAGCACATTCGGCAGGTTGCGGTCTTCAGCGCCGACCACCGTGCCATCCATGAACCAGATGGTGGAAAACGAATCTTCACCAAGTACGTTTTGCAGAAGAATTCCCTCCAGGTTCATCGACTGGTATTGTGCTATGATGAGATAGGGTTCATCGCCAATGTCAAATTCGGAAATTAAAAAAAACTGCTTGCTGTGCGGCAGCCAGGAAACCTGAATTTCCGGCAGGTCTGGAACCGGAAGGGAGATGTCCTTAATGAGATCCGTGGGTGGTATATCATTGGCATAGGAGGTCCGAATCTCGAAAAACTCCCCGGTTGAAAGCTCGGTAATGTGGATGGATGTGAGATCGGGAAAAAGACGGATGTGATTCTGCGCCATGGTTTCCAGATTCTGGGGATCGTCCCGGATCTGGTCACGCAACTCCTTGAGCGACAGCAGCCAATAACCCGTAAAGCTCTCAGCTTCACGAATACGCTGCTGCTGATATTCGGATATAAGGGTTATGCGCTCTTCTATAATAGCATCTTCGTATACCGGCCGGATATACAACCAGATAATGGACGAGGCCCCAATGAGTACAACAACCAGGTATAATAATAGTCGGCTTCTTATCGACAAGATGTGCAGTGACTAATGGTGAATACGGCGTTGATTATCGATGCAAAATAATGTTTTTATGAACAAATGGTAAGTTAATTTCAAAAACCGTTCATGTCCACCTGAATGTAATGAGGGATACATCTTTTTTGCCGTTGGATATTCGGTGCCGTGTCTCCCTGGAGTACTCATTTTCCAGCATTTCTGCGGTTGCAAAGACATCATCGCCCAGGGTAAGTTCCTGCCGGTAGTCGACAAGTACGCGCTGTACCGAATGGGAGGTTGTGAACTCGACCGGCAGTGTGTCCAGTGCCCATTCAACAAACCGGATATTGTTGACATGGTGGTTGGTGTCGATATCGCCCGGCCGAATATAGAAACGGGATTTCCAGGTGCTATTGGCCGGAGCAGAAGGGGCTTCCATGGGAAGAGGCTGTTTCTTTTCTGGTGTCAGACCATACGCCCGGACGACCTCATCGGTCACTGGTATCGGTTTTTTCTTATTTGGATCAACAAAAATCCAGAGCGTATGTGCTTTGGCAAGCAGTTTGCCGGTGCAGTCCATCACTTCGAATTTCCGGAATCCGAAAAAGTTCCGAAAGGACGTGGGAGCGGTCCTGATCTCAATGGTCCGGCTGAATTCGGGGTAGGAAAGAACCTCGATATCCCACTTTGCAAGCAACCACGCGACACCATTGCTGTAATAGTAATCGAGTCCGACTCCGCAACTTTCGCTGTGACGAATGGCCATATCCTCCAGAAATTTCATGAGAGCAGTGATACGCAGCTTTCGGTTCTGATCGATGAGGAAATACGGAATGTCGTAAGTACGCGAATAAGCCATTTTTCCCGGAAATATAGAAACCGGAGGAATGAATTACCACTTCACAGGAACTCACCACTCAAAAATCAGGCCGATAGTCGGCAGCACTTCCCCGGAACGGTTATCCAGCAGATAGGTTTGATAGTAGTCACGATCAGGATGAAAGAGAGGGTTGTAATCCGGTTCTGCGGGAATAGGGAGTCCCTGCTCGTCCCTGCGTGTATTCAGGAAGGGCTGAAGCTCGGCCTGAAAGCCGTAGGCATTCTGAACATCCAGGTACAGGGTGATATTGAACCGGTCGAAGAAGAACCGTTTGTCAATACGAATGTCAAGCTGGTGAAATGTGGCGAGGCGATGCTCGCTGAGGCGGGTATAGTCGGGCAGACCCTGATTGTTGACGTCCCATACCTCCCTGCGTGATGAACGCTCGATATCGTAAGGTGTGAATGGGGTCGGACCGAGCAGTTGCCAGCGAAAGCCCACATCCCATCCACCAGAAAACTGTTTCCCGGCAGTTACCGAGATGAGATGCCGGTTGTCCCATGCCGACGGGACATATTGACCGCTGACATCCTGGAACTCGCTCCAGAAGAGGGTGTAAGCGAGGATGCCGTAGAAGTTGCGATACAGTTTCTGCTGGGCGAGGAGCTCAATACCATAGCTTCGGCCCCGCGATCTCGACTCGGACGGCTCGCTTCCGATGACCCCGAAGTCACTGCCGAGATTGGCCAGCGAGATACCTTTTTGTGTAAGGAAAGGATATTCCCGGTATTGTTTGAGAAACCCTTCAACGGAAAGTACAAGGCTTTCCCTTGGGAGATATTCGAATCCGGCCACAAAGTGATCGGCTCTCATGTAGGTGGTGTTGTCACGATTAACAAGTCGGCCTTCGTTATCGCGATAACCGAGAACCGTGTACGGAGGAAGCTGGTAGTAGATCCCGGTGTTGGCATTGAAACTCAGATTGCTGGTGAGATACCAGGCCAGTGAAAAACGAGGTGAAAACTGATCCAACAGGTTACCGGTGGCGCTGGAATAGCTGGTGGCATCCATGCGGAACCCGGCCGACAGTGAGAGCCGGCGTCTGAAATAGTCGGAACTGGCCTGGGCGAAAAGACCCCATTGATGCAGCCGCAAATCGGACTCAAAATCATTGAGCTGCACCTGATCGGTGCCGGGGATGGAGGTAAAGCTGAAGGAATCGGTGGTGTAAATTGCGTATTCGTAGTTACCGCCGACATTAAGCTGGTATGATCCGATACGGAACCGGTTTTCAAGGCGTACCTTGTTTTCGGTCTCTTCTGATGTATAATCCAGAATCAGATTGTCCGATGAGCTGTCGTCGTTGTTTTCGTATTTGAATGCGCGGTTATTGAGTTTGTTTCGGCTCAGTACCAGGGTGGTGGTGCGGTTGGTACCGGTATTGCGATAGCGGATTCCCCGAGTGTAGTTCCACTGCTCGTTTTCAGGCAGATAGCCCAGGATGTA
>SKXL01000195.1 GCA_007128425.1 Balneolales bacterium
ATTCAGCAAACTGTTGAGGCGGTCAACGATGACCTTAGCCGATACCGTCTAAATGAAGCGCTTCTGAAAATATACTCCCTGGTTTGGGATGATTACTGCGACTGGTACCTGGAACTTATCAAGCCGGAATTTGGCAAGAACATGGACCGGGCGGCTGCTGAACGGGCCCTCATACACTTTGAAACCCTGCTCAAACTGCTGCATCCTTTCATGCCCTTTATCACGGAAGAAATATGGCAGCGCCTGCGAAACCGTACAGATCAGAATGCCCTCATCGTGAGCAGCTGGCCGAAATTCGAAGAACAGACGGCAAGACCGGAATCCGAACGACTATTCGGCACCATTCAGCGCATTATCTCATCCATCCGTAATATTCGTTCGGAAATGAATGTGCCGGACCAGCTGGATGTTAATGTGATTATCAAACCGGCCGAAAAAGAGATGCAAGTCAAGCTCGAAACCCATCAGGATGTTTTTAATAAGCTTTTGAAACTTAGTGGACTGACTATCGACACTTCTGCCGAACGTCCCAAAGCAAGTGCCTCGGATGTGGTTGACGGAATCCAGATCTTCGTCCCGTTGTCCGGGATAATCGACTTCGATAAGGAGAAAGAGCGGATCGGCAAGGAGATAGCACGTCTGGAATCCTTCCTCGTATCCATCGAAAAGAAACTTTCCAATGAGAAGTTTCTGAATAATGCACCCGGGCAGGTCGTGCAGAACGAACGCAAAAAGCAGAGCGATGCCCGAATAAATCTTGAGAAAATGCGGACCATACTCTCCGATCTGGGTTGATTACTTCGCATATGTCGAATAGGTTTAACATTTCTTTTTATGCCCACTTTTGTATTAAAAAATGACGAACCGGAAGAGCGTCCTTCCGTCCCCCCTTTTCTTAAAGATGTCAACGAGAACCAGCGGAAAGCCGTCCTGCACACCGACGGCCCCCTGCTCATCATTGCCGGAGCAGGTAGCGGCAAAACACGCGTTCTCACCTATCGGATCGCCAACCTGCTCTACCAGAAGAAAGCGTGGCCCAATCAGATCCTTGCACTTACATTCACCAACAAAGCGGCCCGCGAGATGCAGGATAGGATTGTTAATCTCATAGGAGAACAGGCCAACCGGTTGTGGATGGGCACCTTTCACTCCATCTTCTCCCGAATTCTGAGGATGGAAGCTGAGTGTCTGGGCTACACACGGGACTTCAGCATTTATGACACGGTGGACAGTGAGCGTGTGATCAAAACCATCCTCCAGGAGCTTAGCATCAACACCAGGGAGGTCAAACCGCGTAATGTGTTCTTCATCATCAGCGGTGCCAAAAATCAGATGATCTCGCCTGATAAGTTCAAAGATTCGTTTGTCCAAAGCTCCCTGGACGATATTGCCGCACAGGTATATCAACGTTACATAGAGCGCTGCAAGAAGAACAATGCGATGGATTTCGATGATCTGCTGATCAAACCGATTGAACTTTTCGAGCAGCACCCCGACATCCTCAAAAAATATCAGCAGCACTTCCGATATATTCTGATTGATGAGTATCAGGACACCAACCATGCCCAGTATCGTGCAACCAGACTCCTGGCGGACGGTCACAAGAATATCTGCGTGGTTGGAGACGACTCCCAGAGCATCTACTCATTCAGAGGCGCCGACATCACCAATATCCTCAACTTCCGGGAAGATTATCCCGATTCTGTTCAGATTCCGCTTGAGCAAAACTACCGCTCGACCAAGGCCATACTAAAGTGCGCCGACTCTGTCATCAAGCACAATAAAGCACGGCTTGAAAAGACCCTGTGGACCCGGAATGATCAGGGCGAGACCATCACCGTTCTGGAAAATTATGACGAGCGCGACGAAGCAAATCGAATTTCACGTACCATCGAGGACAAAAAAATCCGGCAGAATCTGACCTATCGCGATTTTGCGGTGCTCTACCGGACCAACTACCAGAGCCGCGTTCTGGAGGATGCGCTGCGGCGCCGGGGCATCCCCTACCAGCTGGTAGGAGGCATTTCCTTTTATCAGCGAAAAGAAATAAAGGATGTGACCGCTTATTTAAGGCTGTTGGTCAACCCGAATGATGATGAATCGCTGTTACGCGTGATCAATGAACCTGCACGGGGCGTCGGTGAAAAAACGCTCGCTGTTCTTTCAGAAAAAGCACGGGCTGAAGATGCATCCCTTTGGAATGTGATCGCCGATGTCGAAACAACCGGAATCTACAAGCCAGCCATTCCCAGAATCCGCGAATTTGTGGATGTACTTCATCGCACCATGGAAAAACTGAAGGATACGGGACTTACGGATACGGTACGCTTTCTGTTGGAGGAATCCGGTTATGTCCGTCAGTTTATCGAAGAGCATTCCCATGAGTCACTGATGCGACGCCAGAATGTCATGGAACTACTGAACGCGATCTCTTACTTTGAAAAAAGCAGCAACCAACCTTCGCTCAGCTCCTTTTTACAGGAGATCAGCCTGGTCACCGATCTTGATGCCCATGACTCCAATGAACCGGCGGTTACGTTAATGACGGTTCACGGTTCAAAGGGACTTGAGTTTCCTTTCGTGTTTATAACCGGATTGGAAGAGGAGCTCTTCCCTATCGGAGGTCGCATCGGAGAAGATGTTGATATTGAAGAAGAGCGGCGTCTCTTTTATGTGGCCATAACCCGGGCCGAGAAACATCTCTACTTCAGTTATGCAAAAAACCGATTCCGGTTCGGCGATCAGGTTGAAATGCGAAGATCCCGCTTTCTGGATGAAGTGGACTCCTCTGTCGTGCGAACGGAGACAGGTGCAACAATCCGTCAAAAAGGATCGGCCGGCAGGACGGCCGGCGGCACGTACATCTCCTATGATGACCATGCCGGCGATATGCCTGACTGGAGTCGCACGGACAGTGAGAAAGGTGGTGAAAGTGGGTCCGGAGCTGGATATGCAGATGGAAACCGTTATGGTGGTGATGTTGACAAGGGCGGTTCTTCAATTACTATCGCATACGAGTCAAATGAATCAGGCTGGCAACCCGGGCTTGCTGTTATTCATCCCAAATTCGGCCCCGGAAAAATACTGCAATGTGAGGGTACCGGTGACAATACCCGTCTGACTATTTTCTTTAAAAATGTGGGCCAAAAAAAGTTGGTGGCCAGATTGGCCAAACTTACCGTAATTGGATAATGATTCGAAATTCAGTAGTAATAGGTCAACAGTATAAGGGGATTAGAACTGGGTCCATCGATCATCTTTGACAAAATGAAAAAAACTTGATTATACCCCTGTGGCTGCAGACAACAGTTACCATCTGGCAGCTTGTTATCACGTACCCAGAGTTTCCCTGAATTCCACAAATTGCATGATATCCTTCCGTGATATTATACCGATAAGTTCACCCTTGTCCAATACCGGCAAGCGGCCGCTTCCTGCATCAATCATCTGCATGAGGACATCGTAGGCATCCGTATCAGGTTCCACCGTCCGCAATGCCTCTCTTGGCGTCATCACATCCGAAACACGGGTAAATTCCCACTTCGCACGATCAACGGCCTTGATCTGGTTTATCTCCACAAGACCAACAAATTCATCTCTTTTCATTACCGGAAAACAGGAAAAACGGTTTTTGAAAAAGTACTCATTGACCAGGTTTCTCAGACTGATATCAGGGTGAACAGTAGATGGATTGGTGGTCATGATTTTTTTTACCGGAATACCGGACAGGCCTTCACGCATGGCTACCATATAGTATCCACTTTTTGCCGACTGAAGCAGGAACATGCCCACAAAAATCCACACAACACCAACGATAACAGATCCGCCAAAAAGCACCAGAACACCTGTAAACATGAGGAAAAAAGCAAAAATCTGTCCCAGATTACTAACTATACGCGTAGATTTGCGCAGATTTCCAGAGTAATGCCATATTACAGCACGCAACATTCGTCCACCATCAAGAGGAAAGCCGGGGACCATGTTAAAAATCACAAGAAGGATGTTGAGATAGCCAATATACCATAGAACGCTGTAGACCCCGGTGGATACCATGGATTCAAGCAAAAAAGCCGCTAAAAGAAACATAACCCCGAGAATAAAACTGCAAAGGGGTCCGGCACCGGCAATTACAAATTCGTCACGTGCCCGTTCAGGCTCCTTTTTCATTTTTGCCAGTCCGCCGAAAATGAAAAGTATAATTTCAGAAATATCAACATTTCTCTTCTGTGCAGCGATCGCATGTGCAAATTCGTGCATCAATATTGAAAAGAAAAAAAGCAAAGCCGCTATAACACTCAACAGCCAAGATGCACCGACAGATAGACCCTCTATGTTTTGCGGAAAAAAATAATTGGCAAGAATAAATACAACAAGAACAAACATTATGAACCAGCTGTAATCCAATCCAATTCTGATCCCTCTGTAACTGCCCAGTGTCAATCCCTGTTTTTGCATGGTTACTGCTCCGGAAACGTTAAATTTGAGACATTCGGTTATTTTAAATAATTATAATTGCAAAACAAATACACCTTCTGACACGTTTCTTTCATGATATTATACACAAGATGCTACCATGAATCCAGCTTGAAAAGATAGCATTGCAATTTACGCTGCGTGCATTGGTTGTAATTAATTTTTCTTGTACTTTTTTTCACTTTCGGGTGGAATTTTAACACATATTTTCAGCTTCGTTTCTACAGTAAACAGGAATTCAGATGCATATCAGGGCGCTTTTTTTTTCAGCCATCTTGTCGGGTTTTTTGGTGCTAACAGTCCATGATTCTGTCAATGCACAGATGTCTGTCTCACCACACAATATAGCATTAGGTGGTGGAGTTGCCTATAGCTCTGGACTTTCAGCTCACTTCACCAATCCTGCAAACCTTTTGATCCGGGATGATCTGCGACGTCATCAGGTTTCTTTGGGACTTGGCGGCGTGTATCATAGTAACGGGTCCCGCATTGCCCGGGCACCCCGGCTTCCGAACGATATGGTATCCCATTTTCTGCCAGATTCTCCCGCTGCTCGAAATGCGATATCAGAATCTGATTTACGCCGTATGTTTTCAAATTCCGACCGCTACCACATGACGCGGTCATATGAAATGGTGCCGATGGGATACAGCTGGTCAAACGGTACACGGGCACGCTCACTGGCAGTAAGGTCCCGGGGACTAACCTCATTTGAAATGAACAGCAGCTGGTTTTCTGCCACAGATGTTTCGGACGATTCAGAGGCCGCCCTCACACGCTACATCAACGAAAGTTATCAGGTTTATCACGAGGTTTCCTTTGCCATAGCAAGAGAAGTAACAATGTTAAATCAATGGCAAGCCGGCCTGAATACCCTTTACATTGGATTAGCTCCCAAATTATTAGTCGGAGGAATGTATTCTCAAGCGGAATACACCTCGGAGTACCACTTTGCCGACGATAATTGGCAAAACTCCGGCAATCTGCATTTACGCCAAACCGGTGATTTGAATCACTATCTGTCTGACCTGCTTCGCACAGGCGATGCTGACCAGGCTTTCCGTAATCATCTTTCTCCATCATCAAATTTTAAATCCGGCGGTGCGGGTTTTGGTATTGATGCCGGATTAACCTATATCATCCCGCTTGGTGATGATGTTTCTCTCTCCCCGCACATAGAGGCACCCCTGAAAAAATCTCTGCGCTTGAGCATTGCACTGACCGACCTTGGTTTCATCCGATATCACAATCAACCGGCCGAATGGCAGTCCCGCAACATCACTCGCGTTTATTCAGAACTACCGGAAACCAATATTGTTTTTTCCGGAAAACCGGGAGAGTTGATACGTTATATTCATCAGGATTCCGGCGAAGATTCTGCGTTGGAGAACCTGGCTAAAATTAATGAAGATGCTTTTTATGTCCAGCTCCCCACTAAACTCCACATAGGCACGGCACTTCAATACAACTGGGTGACAACAACGGCAGACCTGAACTACCGTTTTAACTCCTCTGATTACAAAACGAATGGCTGGAGAGTTTCACTCGGAACCGAACTGCGCCTGCTCCGATTTCTGCCCGTCATGGGAAGCATTCAACTCAATCCCGGAGGAAAAGCTGCATTGGGTGCCGGAGCCGGATTGGATTTTGGGGTAGTAAGAGCATCAGGGGCATTTCGTGTCTTCAGAATAAATCACGGTATGGCAGAATGGCATGTTGACAGCCTTTCCTCTCTTGCCTTGCAGGTCCGCTTCTAGTCTTAATCACCGTTTTTAAGTCAGTTACTGGCCACAATGGCATGACTCGTTCATTCCAGAAAAATACACATGCCGCAACCTGACAATTTGGCGACATCAATGTCGAAATGTTACTAATTCTGTTTTTGGCCTGGGAATTGCGCTTTGTTATTTACAATTTTTTCAAATCCGGCAAGAATGTTACTTCGAAAAAAAACGTTACCAATCTCTTGTGGCATCTCAGTATAATGTAGGATAATTTGCATCTATAGAAATGCCGGCATTTAACTTCTAAAACAAAGAGTATTAATTACATGCCTAAATACAGTGAATTGAAGATTTTTAAAAACAAATTCTCGGAAGATGAGTTTGACGATTTCGAACAGGCAATTCCTCTTTTATCAGAAGAAGAAGAAAAAAAAATGACGGAATCTGATATACCCGATCAGCTTCCCATATTGCCATTGAAAAACACTGTCCTCTATCCCGGCGTGGTAATACCGATAACGGTTGGCAGGGATCGCTCCCTGGAGCTTGTTAAAAAAGCTTATGAGACCGATAAGACCATTGGCATTGTTACACAGAAAAACAAGGACCATGAAGATCCGGCACCTGACGAGCTCTATCATGTAGGTACTGTGGCTCAAATTCTTAAACTCATCAAGATGCCGGATGGCAGTAAAAGCATTGTCATTCAGGGAAAAAGTGTCTTTGAGATTGATGAGTTTCTTGAGTATGATCCTTATTATGTTGCCCGGGTTAAGCCTTTTATTTACGACCAGGATGTATCCGGGGTGGAGTTGGATGCAGCTCTTCGATCCGTAAAGGAAACAGCTATTCAAATCGTCAATCTCTCGCCAAACATCCCCTCGGAAGCTGGAATTGCGATCAACAACATAAACAGCCCGACGTTTCTGCTGAACTTCATCAGTTCAAATCTCAATATCGGACTGGATGAAAAACAAGCCTTGCTGGAAATCAAGACCTTCTCCGAAAAAATGGAGAAGGTGATGAATTATCTCAAAAAAGAGATGCAGGTCCTCAACCTGAGCGAAGAAATTCGTTCCAAGGTAAAAACCGATATCGACAAACAGCAAAAGGATTTCTATCTGCGCCAGCAGCTCAAGGCCATCCAGGAAGAGCTTGGCGAGGATAGTGAGCTTGAGGATGTAAAGAAACTTCGTGCCAAAGCTAAAGAAAAGTCATTTCCCGAGCATGTCCAAACTGTACTGGAAAAGGAACTTGATCGTCTCGAACGCACACCGGTCAACGCGCCCAATCATGGGGTGATTTACAACTATGTCGAGTGGTTGGTTGACCTTCCCTGGAATCACTACTCCAAAGACAAACTGGATCTTAAAAGAGCACGAATGATCCTGGATGAAGATCATTATGGTTTGGAGAAAGTAAAAAAAAGAATTGTGGAATATCTTGCGGTTCTCAAACTCAAGAAGGACATGAAAGCTCCCATTTTGTGCTTTTATGGGCCTCCCGGTGTCGGTAAAACATCACTTGGCCGATCCATCGCCCGTGCAATGGGGCGAGAATTTCAGCGCTTCAGCGTCGGTGGGCTCCAGGACGAGGCCGAAATTCGTGGACATCGTCGTACCTATATCGGTGCGTTGCCAGGCCGCATTATTCAAAGTATTAAGAAAGCAGGAACCAGCAACCCGCTAATGATGCTTGACGAAATAGATAAAGTAGGAATGAACTTCCGCGGCGATCCGACTTCAGCACTGCTTGAAGTTTTGGATCCTGAGCAGAATCATACGTTTTATGATAATTATCTCGAAGTAGAATACGATCTTTCCAAAGTACTTTTTATTGCGACCGCCAACAATACAGACACCATCCCACCTGCCTTGCGTGACCGGATGGAAATGATCTATTTAAGCGGATACACACTCGAGGAAAAACTTCAAATTGCAAAGAAATATCTCGTGCCCAAACAGATCAAGGAAAACGGTCTGGACAAATCAAAATTCCGGATATCCGATAAATCAATTGAAAAAGTTATCGACGGCTATACTCGTGAATCCGGTGTACGAAACCTGGAACGAGAAATCGGCTCTTTGGCAAGAGCAGTGGCGAGCAAGGTAGCCTCTGATGAAATCAAAAAAGCATCAATTGGAGTGAATGATATTGGAAATATTCTGGGAAAACGCAAATACTTCTCTGATGTAGCCGAAAGAACCACCGTCCCGGGCGTCTCAACCGGTCTGGCATGGACCCCGTATGGCGGAGACATCCTGTTCATAGAAGCCAGTGTTTCTCGTGGTTCCGGAAAACTTAATATCACCGGACAACTTGGAGATGTGATGAAGGAATCGGCCATGCTTGCACTCAGCTACCTTAAGTCACGGTCTATCGATCTTTCCATACCTGACGCTGCATTCAATGAGTGGGATTTGCATATCCATGTCCCCGCAGGCTCGGTTCCTAAAGATGGACCCTCTGCCGGCCTGGCGTTGCTTGCTGCTATCGCCTCCATTTTTACCCAACGAAAAGTTAAAAGTACGGTTGCAATGACCGGCGAAATCACCTTAAGGGGTTCCGTACTGCCTGTTGGAGGTATTAAGGAAAAGACGCTGGCTGCAAAACGTGCCGGTTTAAAAACAGTGGTGCTTCCGACACGTAATGAGAAAGATGTTGAGGAGATCGAAAAAGATGTTATTGAAGGTATCCATTTCCGGTATCTGGGCAGAATGGAGCCGCTTCTTGATCTGGTGCTGGAAAAAAAACCGGATATTGATCCTGAAGTCAAGTATGCCAGCAAATCCGACGATTCAAAATCTGGTAACAACAGGTCGGACAAGGATCAGAAAAGGACTCCTGAGAGCATCTCATCAAACTGAGGCTGACTCAAAAACTTCTCGGTAAACATCCTTATTTGCCATTATATGTTGCGATTCCATCTCTATTCCTGAAATGAAGGGGCTGATCACCAAAGCTACAGGAAGCTGGTATCAGGTCCGGCTTAATGACGGAACTTCTTTGGCGTGCCGGCTTCCAGGCAAAATGCGTCTGAACGACCTGGAAGTTGTTAACCCTGTTGCTGTGGGAGATATTGTACATATAACCCTGCAGTCCGACGGCTCCGGCATCATAGACCGTGTCACGGAAAGAAAAAACCGGTTATTACGTAAAGCAACTCATGGTCGCAGAGGCATTCAGATACTTGCATCAAATGTGGACCTTGTGCTCATCGTCCAGTCAGTACGTGATCCTGCTTTTAAAACCGGATTTATTGATCGTGTACTGGTGACCAGTGAAGCCCATGATATACCCGCACGAATCGTACTGAACAAAACGGATCTGGCCAAAGGGAAAAAGGACGAAAAAAAGCTGAAGGATACCGAAGATCTTTATTCAAAAATAGGGTACCCTCTGCTAAGAACAAGTATATTTCAACCCGAATCCGTAGAGTTGCTCAGATCGGAATTAAGAGGAAAAATATCAGTGCTCACCGGTCACTCCGGTACAGGAAAATCCAGCCTGCTAAACGCACTCTCTCCGGAACTCAATCTTAAAACCGGAGAAGTGAGCCAATCATCAAATAAAGGTAAACACACAACCACTTATGCACAACTTCTTGAGCTTGATGAACACACCTTTGTTGTTGACACACCTGGGATACGAGAATTCGGTCTCGTGGATTTTGAACCTTACGAAATCTCGCACCATTTTCCTGAGATGAAACCACTCATTGAACGCTGTCATTATAGCAACTGTACACACCGGCACGAACCTGAATGCGCTGTGTTGAGAGCGGTTGAGGAAAACCGGATTTCAGAATCCCGATACCGAAGTTACCGTAACATTATTGAGAGTATTTAAACTGAAAGCGTTAACACATTTTAAAACAAACCGATAAATTATTTTTACATTAACTCACAAAAAGAGTTACTTTTATGAGGTTCGAAATCAGTAGTCCTGTTTATCCTCTACATTTAACATTGAAACTCATATTGGAGTTATTATGAAAAACATCGCTACGAGCCTTATTCGCACTTTCGGTCTCGCCGCTCTGCTGGCAGCCCTCATCCTGTCACCCGGGAAGAAATCTTATGGTCAACTTGGTGATCTTGGTGATCTGCTTGAGGGAGGTAAGGATGATGCAGAGCTTCTTTTTAAGGAATACTTGAAACCATTTGCCAACGGGTTTGGAGCCGGTGTGAATACCGGCTGGGTCGATAGAGCCAGGACCCATGGTCTGCTTGGATTTCATGTAAAAGTGAATTTTTCAGCAGCCATGGTTCCCACAGCCGACCAAAGTTTCAATATTGATGATTTGGGACTCAGCACGCTCACTTTGAGTGATAACAGCCCTTCAGTAACACCTACATTCGCCGGCAGTTCGAGTGGTGCCGCCCGGCTTGGCTACACTCAGGATGGACTCGAGCTCGCTAATTTCGACATGCCTCCCGGAACAGGATTCAGCTATATTATGACACCAATGATTCAGGCCGGAGTCGGGCTGCCCAGGAATACCGATATCATGGTTCGCTTCATTCCTCCGTTCAAGTTTCTGGATTATGGTGAAATCTACCTTTATGGTTTTGGTCTGAAACATGAGCTCAATCAGTGGTTACCCGGTGGCGCCCTTATGCCTGTCACCTTTTCTGTAATGGGGGGCTATACTGCGTTTGGAACCAGTGCCGGTTTGAATGCCCGGCCGGTGGATTTCAATCCGGAAAATGATCGGGACCCGGAAGGGCTGGGTGGAGCCGCCTCGGCGACCTGGGACGATCAGGAAATCGTGTTCAGTACCAATGCCTACACTGTCAACCTCATAGTCGGTAAGTCACTGCCTATTATATCGGCTTATGGCGGTGTTGGTTTCGAAGGCGCTACAACCAATGTGAGAGTGGATGGCAACTTTCCCTACTACACTCCGAGAATAATGGAAGATGGCACTCCCAAAAGAGAGCTAACGGCACTGTCTGATCCTATTGACATTTCACTTGCCGGCACAAACAGATTACGGGCACTGGCCGGGTTACGCATCAGTCTGCCATTGATTACCTTTAACGTGGACTATACGCTCGCCAACTATTCCATGATTTCTGTCGGTCTGGGCATAAGCCTGCGATAATGACGGTATGATGATTTTACTTTATATGCGGCAAAGCCGGGACTTGTAGTCAATAGCTTTGTCGCAGTAAAGCTTGTAATCTGCAATTTGAAAAAACTACCCTTATTAAAACGGATACTCGCTAATCAATGTGCATCCAGCCAGTTGTCCGATATGCCGGTTTCCACCTTCAGAGGCACTTTGAGCTCCATCGCCTGTTCCATTATTGACCGGACAGTAACAGATATATCATCGATTTCATCCTCCGGAACCTCGAAAACCAGTTCGTCATGAACCTGCATGAGCATTCGGGTACGTGAGTTTCTTTTTGAAAGTTCACGATCGATTTCTATCATGGCAATTTTGATAAGATCTGCTGCGGTTCCCTGAATCGGCATATTTACCGCTGTGCGCTCAGCAAATCCACGAATATTCGGATTTCTTGAGTGGATATCCGGGATGAACCGGCGCCGGCCTGATAGTGTCTCCACGTATCCCTTGTCCCGGGCAAAATCGATGATTTCATTGATAAAAACCCTGATGGCCCGGAATCGCTCGAAATAGGCATCAATGATATTAGCGCCCTCTTTGTTCGAAACCCCAAGCCTTTGGGCAAGGCCGTACGCGCTAACTCCATAAGGAATACCAAAATTCACCTCTTTGGCTTTTCTTCGCTGCTCGCGGCCAACATCTTCCAGTGAGTCAAGATCGAAGATTTCGGCAGCTGTTCTGGCATGAATATCCTCATCATTACGGAATGCCTCGATCATTGCTTCATCACCTGACATGGATGCAATTATGCGCAGTTCTATCTGGGAGTAGTCTGCTGCCAGAATGCGATATCCCTTTTCCGCTACAAATGCCTTGCGAATGCCACGTCCCCGTTCGGTCCGTACAGGTATATTCTGAAGATTCGGTTTGGTTGATGACAAGCGACCGGTTGCGGTGATATGCTGGTTGAAGGTACTGTGTATACGACCGGTCCTCTTGTTCACAAGCCTGGGAAGGGCATCGACATAGGTCGATTTAAGCTTGCTCAGGCCACGGTACGCAAGAATGCGGGCAGCCACCTCATGCTGAGGAGCGAGTTGCGAGAGTACCTGTTCGGATGTGGAGTACTTTCCGGTGGCGGTTTTCTTTTTCGAAGGCAGCTCCATTTTTTCGAACAAAATGACTCCAAGCTGCTGTGTTGAGTTAACATTGAATTCTTCACCTGTCATTTCGAATATCTGATTTCTGGCCTCTTCAATATCCCGGTCCAGTTCATTTGAAAATGAGGAAAGCAATCCTGGGTCGATTTTAATGCCTGTGTACTCCATATCCCCTAGCACGCGGGCCAACGGAAACTCAATCTGTTGCGCCAGCTTTTCAAGACCGTTCTCCCGAATCTTTTCAGAGAGAGTGCCATACAAACGCAATGTAATGTCAGCATCTTCACAGGCATAGGATGCGACTTTATCAACCGGGATATCTTTCATGGACTGCTGATCTCTGCCCTTTTCGCCGATCAATGACTCAATTGAAACCGGATCGTAGTCAAGATAACTGCGTGCAAGGGAGTTCATATCCATTTTTTGTCCGGAATTCAGCAAATACGAGGCCAGCATGGTATCAAAAATGGATCCCCTCACATCAATACCGAATCTCTTCAATACCTGGTAGTCGTATTTGAAATGATGAGCAACCTTGATGGTGTCTTCTTTTTGAAACAAGGAACTCAACTTTTCCCGAAGCTCCTTTTTCTCAAATTCGCCGGCAACGATATACCAGGCCTGGCCGGCCTTGAGAGAGAATGCTATGCCCAGCAGTTCGGCCTCCTGTGGATCAGTAGATGTAGTCTCGGTATCGAAGCACCACACAGCAGTCTTCATAAGCTTTTCAATGCATGCATCAAGCTCTTTGGTATTAGTCACCGTTTTATAATCCACATCGTCAATGCGCAAGGATTCATAAGGTCTTTCAGCACCTTCTTCCGCATCACCGCTTCCCTGATCGGTTGCCGTAAAAAGCTGCGATGCAAACTCCCGGCTTTTATGGCCATTCGCCTGGTCACCTTGCTGATTATCACCCGGTGCTTTCGTGTTACCAGATAACCCGGGGTTCGTGGAAGCCCCCTTTTCATCCGGATCGTCAAAGAGGGAAGCCTGTCCCGACGCATCAATCCGCTCTTTGATGATTCCAAGCATCCCTCCTTCAGCTGTTGCGATTTTGCGTGAGAGACTCCGGAATTGCATTCGCTTGAAAAAATTCACGAGTTGTTGCGCCTTGATTCCGGGCCAGCGCAACTCATCCCAGTTTAGCGTTTCAGGAACGTTCGTATCGATAACGACCATTTCCCGGGATTTTAAAGCCTGTTCGCTGTTTTCCATTAATCCTGTCCGCGCACGCTTGCTTTTCATTTGGGGTGCAGCTTCTATTGCCTTTTCCAGACTGCCAAATTCCTGAATGATTTTTGCCGCCCCCTTTTTACCGATGCCTGGTACACCTGGAACATTATCTGATGCGTCTCCAATCAGTGCCAGCACATCCGTTACCGCCTCGGGACCAACACCAAAATATGCCACTACACCATCAGTGTCTATGAGTTCAAATCCATCACCCCGATTCAGTGGCTTGTACATGAAGATATTGTCCCCCACTAGTTGCATAAAGTCCTTGTCCGGGGTGACCATGAAGACCGTTACCTTTTCCTGCCTGGCCTGAACAGCAAGCGTCCCGATGAGATCATCGGCTTCAAATCCGTCTTTTTCCAGATTTCGGAAACCGAACAGTTCCACCATTTCTTTGATTATCGGAATGGCTATCTGCAGGTCTTCTGGCTGGGGAGGTCTGTTGGCCTTGTAGTTTTCATCCATCTCATGCCGAAATGTTGGGGCATGTGTATCCCAGGCAACGGCAAGGTGAGATGGCTGTTTTTTTTCCAGTAAATTTACCAGCGCATTTGCAAAACCATAAATTGCGCCTGTAGGAATACCTTCGGAATTTCTCAAGTTGCTGTTCATCATTGCGAAATATGACCGATAGGCCAGTGCCGTACCATCAATCAGAAACAACTTATCTGTCATAAAAAAATATGTCTGGTGGTTGAAAATCAGTACCTGCCATACCGGCAGCACCTCGTCCTTTTATTTTACCTGCATCGGAGTTCAATACGCAAAATAAGCGAAATTAGATATAACTTTTATCATTATCATACGAATACTATCAGGTATGGCAAAGGGCAAGATTTTCCAAACGGTCAATAACGGTTCAACCTGTTTTGAAACAGATATTTAGGTTATGAGTTTAAAAAACGAAACCCGTCAGGCGTTCCGAAATACCAGGAGTTTTTACCGTGAATACACCAAAGGGATGACTCCGGAACGAATTGGAAAGGAGTTTCATGACGATTCCAGGCGACTGATGGCGCTCTATTACGACGCAGTCGGGGTTAGGCCGGGAGCGTCAGCGGAGCGCCAGCCACCCGTCCGCATTTTTCGATTACTTTCATCTCTGTTGCTCAGACTCACACCGGCAAGAAGACTGGCACTTGGTTTTTCATTTGCCGGCCTTGTCATACATTTTGTAGCTACCGGTCCCATAGCTGCACTGATGCTGCCTCTCTCCATTATTACACTCATACTGCTGTTGCTGCTTGAACTTCTTGAGAAGTCCGATGTGATGAAAGAAATTGATCTGGCACGTGATATCCAGATCAGTCTTCTGCCCGGTTCCAATATCCGACATAAAAATTTGGAGTTTGCCTCTTTTGCCAGTACGGCAAGTGAAGTCGGGGGCGATTATGTCGACGTGATCGATACGGCTGAAGGCGCCTATTATGTCATTGCGGATGTATCAGGCAAAGGCCTTTCGGCAGCTTTGTATATGGTTCGTTTGCAGGCCCTGGTTCATCTGATTATTGAAAAACTCAAACCGGATCCCAAAGAGTTGTTCCTGCATCTCAACGATTATATCAAATCCGGAAAGAAGGACAAAACCTTTGTCACGGCCTGTGCGGCTTTTTTTCCGGCAGACGGTTCTCCTGTAAAAATGTGCCGTGCCGGACATAATCCACCCCTTTTGTATCAATCTTCCAGGGATATCGTAAGTGAGCTTCGCTCTTCCGGACTCGCACTTGGCATGACAAATACAGCTGTTTTTGGTGAAAATCTAAAACAGCTGTCTATCAATATGCAGCCCGGTGATAATCTGTTGTTTTACACTGATGGATTGACAGAAGCTCGCAATCCCGATATGGAACAGTACGACGACCACCGTTTGCGCCATCTATTCGAATTATACGGTTCACTAAACGCAACCACCATCCTGAAAAAAATACAGATTGCTGTTGAAGAATTTATTGAAGGGGAAAAACTGGTGGATGATATCACGTTTACCTGTGTTCACATGCATCCCCAAAAGGTAAAAGCACTTTTGAAGTAGCAGTCAAGATTTTCTTCAGCGAGCTTCTTCGGGAATCATGGCTATGTTTTTATAAGAGATTTTCAGCATTTGACTTTACCCATAAAAAAAGACCCCGGTTGTAGCCGCGGTCTTTTTGTCAAATCTGATGAAAAAACCCTTAGGAATTGCTTAAATGGTTATCAGTTGCAATTCAATTCGTGCTCAATTTCGTGTTCGGCAGGTGAACGGTAATCGCCAACCATGGCATTTCTGAATGCATCGCATGCTGCCTGGGTATTTTCCAAACCTTTATGGGCAAGTCCCAGTTCAAAATAGAGTCTGGCCCTGTCTGTACGTCCACCTGTTTCGAGCTCGAGTGCACGTTCGGCACTTGCGCGGGCATCATCATAACGTCGCTGGTTGTTGTAGACCTCGGCAAAGCGATAATGCATACTGGCACTTTCGCCATAACCTGCCGCACGGTTAAGAAGATCTAAAGCTCTGTTGTAATATTCCTCACCTATCTGTTCGGATGCAAGAAAAACAAGATGATCTCTTGCTGCACGCTGACCTCGTTCAACGTTTTCCTGATCGCCTGCTTCGCGCGCGAGATCAATGGATGTATCGAAGTTCTCCAATGCATTATCCAGATCGCCCATTCGTCGGTATACCAGTCCGATCTGGTAGTAGGCACTGACATAAGAGGGATTCAACTCGATTGCCTTGTTGTATTGCTCAAGGGCTGCTTCATTTTCCTGCTCCCGGAACAACGTATTACCCAGATTCAAATGCAGAGCCGGCAGGTTTCCTCGCGACCGATTAAGAATCTGATCGTCACCATACTGGTTTGCAAGACGAATGGTTTCCTGGAATGCGTCAATGGCATCTTCTAATCTCCGCTCCCGCACCATCTGAGCGGCATGCATAAAAGAGAGTCTCGGAATCTGTCCAACAGCACGCTCACGAATGTCATTTGCTTCGGACCCGACTTCGTCTGCTATAGCAATAGTCTCCTTGAACTTTTCAATGGCTGCCAAATTATCACCTTGTTCACTGAATAGTGCAAATCCCTCATTGAATTTGGTGATCGCATCTTCCCGAGATTGTGTGTAAGCCTCAGTGCTGAAAACGAAAGCTACCAGCAATACCGACAGTATCACAGAGGATTTTTTTGCAACGTTCATATTTTCTGGGTTGAATTTTATGATTGGTAATCAATTGTAAAAACGTTAGAAAGTGTAAACTTCGTACCTGCAAGGTGCATAATTTAACATTTTATGACTTTATTCCCATTAAAAAAGTAAACGGTTCATAAACATGATATGGTACCTGTTTATCAAAAATTTGGTCTGAGTTTATTGGTTTCGTAAAAATTATAGATAATAGATGTGGCCTCATCAGGGTCGTCGGTAACATGAAAAAGCTCAAGATCTTTTACATCGATTGTCTTCTCTTCAACCATTTTGTTTTTAATCCAGTCAATGAGCCCTGTCCAATAGTCCTTACCCATCATGACGATTGGAAACTGGTGGATTTTTTTTGTTTGAATAAGTGTCATGGCTTCAAAAAACTCATCGAGCGTTCCGAATCCGCCAGGCAATACAACAAAACCCTGGGCATACTTCACAAACATCACTTTTCTGGCAAAAAAGTAATTGAAGTGAATGCGGAAATCATTGCCGATATACGGGTTGGCGGTTGGTTCATTGGGCAGAGAGATACACAGGCCAACAGAGGTACCACCTGCTTTGTCTGCACCCCGGTTTCCCGCCTCCATGATGCCCGGTCCACCCCCGGTGATAATGCCAAAGCCGGTTTCCGCCATCTTTCTGGCAGTTTCTACAGCCATAACGTAATAGGGATTGTCTTCCTGCAGCCTGGCTGAGCCAAAAAATGAGATGCATGGGCCAACATGGGACATTCGTTCATACCCATCCACAAATTCTCCCATTACTTTAAAAACACCCCAAACATCTTTTTCGAAACGTGCATCATAACGGCTTTGTATTTGTTTACGCTTTTTTTCCATTTTAATTTTTTGTTAGGGTAGATTAAGCTTTAGTCTGAAGATTATGCCATCGGGTTCCACGGGCAAAGTGTGTGAAATTCCGGTTGAAGCCGACCGCCAATGTGTTACAGCAGGTTCAAGATAAAAACGAGCACTCAGGTCATCACTTACGTCGAAATCGCGCATGTGTGCAAAAACGTAAGCGTCAACCACGTTCAGCCCATAAGCCAGGATAATGCCCACAAATGTAAGATCACGTCTGTTTCTGTAATGGTTTCTGGCATACCGCAGCGATTCCGGATTTTGGTTAGGATCAATGTGTGGTGGGGTCGGACCAAAACGTTCATCACCATTGATGCTTTGACTGTTGTAGAATGCGGCTCTGTAATCACGATAATTCTGGTCCAAAAGAATGCTGTAATATGTAAGTCCGGCCAACATTCCATAAATAATCGGGACTTTCCAGACCTGCCGGTTAACTACCTGACCCCAGCCGGGCAGAATTAATGACTTGCGCATCACGGATGATGGATTCGGAACCGTATCATTTGCGACATATGCGTAGTTGCCGAACATTCGAAGTTGTCCGTAGTCGGGGGAAAACGGTATTGTTGTAAATGTAACAACCGGATGATAGGTGAACTGATCAACCTCTGAAAGATAAATGCCATCAGCAAGCTTCAGAGATTTTCCACTGTTTCCAAGAACACCTGGCGGTTTAAAAAGAATAAGGATCAGTGCAGAAAAAAAGAAAATGACAATACCAATTTTCAGGCTAAACTGATTATTCTTCAACCGATTCAAGCATAGATATAATTCTCTCCAGATCATCATCTGAGTAGTATTCAAAACGGATTTCTCCGCCCTTGGTTTTCTTTCTTATCTGAACACGCGTACTGAATTTATTGCGCAGGCGGTTAGAAATTTCCATAAGATGCAGGTCTCTTTGATCCTTAGCCTTCAACACCTTGTTCCCGGATGATTTTTTCAGCGCATGCTTTCTCACTGCTTCTTCAATCTGGCGGACCGACCAGTCATCTTGCACGGCCCGGTCCAGCAGCTTGTCCTGGATCTTTGGATCCTCCACACTAACCAGACTTCGCGCGTGTCCGGTCGAAATGGTGTTTGATTTCAAAGCGTATTGGATTGCTGGTCTGAGCGTAAGAAGGCGAAGCATATTGGTGACGGTGGTTCTGTTCTTTCCCAGTTTCTTGGCTACCTGATCCTGTGTGTAATTGCATTCTTCAATCAGACGCTTGTAACCAAGGGCAACTTCAATGGGGTTGAGTTGTTCTCTTTGGACATTTTCTATCAGGGCAAATGCAATCAGATCATCGTCATCAACTTCACGAACATATGCCGGAATTTTTGTGATACCGGCCATTTTTGTTGCACGCAATCTGCGTTCACCGCTAATCAGCTCATATTTCTCGCTACCAATGGCACGAACCGTCACGGGCTGGATGAGTCCGTGCATTCGTATGGAGTCTGACAGTTCCTGGAGCTTGATTTCATCAAAATCCTCCCGAGGCTGGTAAGGGTTTGGACGGATATTTGCAACCGGAAGCTGCATAATCACATTGATACGTTGCAGTACCTTTTCCTTTTCAATACTCGGGGAGCCAGATGATTTTTCACCCTCATCGGGATGATCGTATTCCGGGAAAAAAGCTCCAAGACCTCTGCCTAATACTTTTTTTGTCATTATAAATCTTGAACTGAATTATTCTGATGTCTGTTTGGAATTTTCTGAAAAAACGGAGCTGTTCCTGAAAAGTTTTTTGTTGCGTATAACAATTTCTCTTGCCAGCGCAAGATAATTCTTTGATCCAATGGACACGGAGTCATATAAAAGTACCGGTTTGCCAAAACTCGGGGCTTCGGCAAGCCTTACATTTCTCGATATGACGGTTTCAAATACCCGGTTTTCGAAATAACGCTTCACCTCATCGGCAACCTGGTTTGATAATCGGGTTCGTGTATCGTACATCGTAAGTACAACTCCTTCAATATCCAGACTTGTATTAAGATGCTGTCGCACAATTTTTATCGTATTTAAAAGCTGTCCGAGCCCTTCAAGAGCAAAATACTCACATTGCACGGGTATGAGTACAGAGTCGGAGGCCGTGAGTGCATTAATGGTGAGCAATCCCAGAGAAGGCGGACAGTCTATTATGATAAAATCATAATCCTCCCGCATATCTCCGATTGCGTCACGCAGGATTTTTTCCCGCTGCGGTCGATCAACCATCTCAATTTCAGCTCCGACAAGATTGATATGGGAAGGTATGATATCAAGAAAAGGAAGTTCCGTTTTTTTTATCGTATCTCGTGCACTGAAACCCTCAACCAGCACCTGATATATTGAATTGTCAATTACTTTGTACTCGAATCCGGTACCGCTGGTGGAGTTACTTTGCGGGTCAATGTCAATTAGCAATGTAGTATGCTCAATAGCTGCAAGACTGGCAGCCAGGTTAATTGCAGTGGTCGTTTTTCCTACACCGCCTTTCTGGTTGGCAACTGATATAATTTTTCCCATATACTTGTAAGATTATTGACCGGATAGAGCTTGTTCACCAACAAAGAATCTGTTGGTCGGCAAGCTTGTATAATAAGAATATATTTGGAAAGGTAGCAGTCCCAAATAAAGAGGCATGATGATTTCCTGATACCTCCCGGCAGTAGAAATAGTAGCTGATAAAGGTACTGGGCAGTAGCGTTTAGGATATAGGCTGTATTAGTAGTTCGTTCCGGTTAATTGAAAGTCACGCAAAGCAGGAGAAATAAGAAAAGGGTTAGACCCGGTTTCAAGTGGAATCATTCCCTGCTGAAGCGTATCCGGGATAGATTGATCCTGTTGCTCACCAACTCCACCGATGAATACCATATTGGTGTAACCGTTCCAGATTCGAAATGGGTCTTGGTTGAATTTCAACGCTCCATCAGGTACCGATACGGCATCTGAGCCAACAGAGGCAGAAATGCGGGATTCCTGTGACTGTTCTCCTGTGACTGCATCGGAAGGGAGAAGATATGCGGTTGAAATCAACAGACTGAACAAGACGATGGCGGCAGTGGCGAGCAACCCTGGATTTTTCCAGTGGTTTCCAAAAAACTGCTGCTGATTGGCATAGTCTATAGCCTGATGAATGATTGCTTCTGAAATATTTGGAGGCGGTTCAAGTTCAGGCAAATTCTGCAGTTTCTTCCATGTGCTTCTGAGGCTCTCCACTTCGATGAGCAGGTTTTGATCACTGATCATTGCCTTCTCTACGAGTGTGACCTCGGAGGGATCCAGTTCGTCAAAAACGTACTTGACACATAGTTCATCGACGTTCGACATATTTTGTTTCTTTTCCATGTTCCTTATCAAACATTTTTCTCAGGTTAATAAGTGCGTACCTCATCCTTCCAAGTGCGGTGTTGATCGACACATTGGTAAGTTCGGCTATCTCCTTGAATGACATCTCATAGTAATGCCGCAACATAACCACTTCACGCTGCTCCTTCGGAAGATTTGAAATATGCTTCATCAGACTATCCTTTGCTTCCCCTTTTTCGATAACCTCCTGGGCATCATCCAGGGTTTCATCAGTGAGTCTGTCATAGAAGTCATAATCCGGATCATCCTGAGCATTCACATCGACAAACCGCTTCTTTTTGCGGAGATAGTCAATGGTGGCATTGTGTGCAATGCGCATTACCCATGCAATCCACTTACCCTGTTCATTGTAGGTCTCATCCATCTTGGTGATGACCTTGGTGAAGGTTTCCTGAAAGATATCATTGGCAGTTTCTGCATTCCCAACCATACTGTAGATATACGAGTATATCTTTGACTGATGGCGGTCCAACAACTGCTTGAATGCTTCCTGATCGTTGTTCCTTCGGTAGCGAAGAACAAGTTCATGGTCATCGATCTGACTCAGGGTGTTATGAGATTTTTGCGACATCATATTGACCTTTAAACGCTGAGAATTTAATTGATATTGCCTGTAAGGCATGTGTCCCGGAAAAGAACTGTAATTTAAATTTATAGGCTTTACTGTTAAGTGTTTTAAACGTTGTCGCACTTCCAAAAACAAATAAGCGGAAAAAATCATTTCACTAATTGCCATGATTTGATCCTTCTACTTATCTGACATTACAATCCAGAATCATCTTACACCTAGTTTCGTGATTCTAATTTTTTATCCGTGTTTCTGAATGGTTATACGCTTCGATATTTGAATAGTTCATTTTTTATGAAAAACTATTCCGGATCTTCATTTGGATATTCATTTTTGCCAGTTTTCCTGCAAAAATAAGCCAAAATAGCGTTCCCGGCTTTTTTGCCGACAACCGGACTGAGAGATTCCAAATCCTGATTGATAATTTCACTCACTGAGCCATAATGCTTCAGGAGCTTATCCGTTGTCTTCTTCCCGATTCCGGGAATATCCTGCAGTTCAGATCTGAAGGTTTTTTTGCTGCGCACATCACGATGAAATTGAATTGCGAAACGGTGCGCTTCATCCCGGATTCTTTGAAGCAGTTTTAAACTGGGTGACGATTTCGGTATGTTTATCGGATCCGGAGAACCAGGAAAAAAAACTTCCTCAAGCCGTTTTGCCAATCCAATTACCGGTATCTCCTGCTCCAGGCCGCATTCCCTGATAGCAGCAACGGAACTTGAGAGCTGTCCTTTTCCTCCATCTATCACGATCAGATCGGGAATCTGGCTGCCTTCTTTTTTAGCTCTGCGATACCGGCGCCCTATCACCTCTCGCATGGAAGCAAAATCATCCGGACCTTCAACACTTTTAACATGAAATCGCTTGTAACTGTTTTTTCTTGGCTGAGCATCTACAAAACAAACCATGGATGCGACAGTAAATGCACCCTGAAAGTTTGAGATATCAAAGCACTCAATGCGTCGTGGCATACGCTGCAAGTTGAGATCACGTTTTAAGGCCTGAACAGCGTGCGGTATCCTTCCCTTTTCAGCTTTGATCTTTTCCAGTTCCCACTCATTCAATAAGAATCGGGCATTGGAACCGGCCATTTGAACCATTTTCGCTTTATCACCTCTTTTTGGGACTATGACAGGCACCTTTTTACCTTTCATTTCCCACAGATATTCAAAAAGCGGTTCGTCGTCCTCAAGGTGGTGGCTGCAGCACACCTCATCAGGAATTACTCCTGAAAGCTCGCTGGTGTAATAATCTTCCATGAATGACTGTATCAGCTCAGCCTCAGTCCGTTCCTCAATATTTTTTAGAAAACGATGGTATTTTCCAATTAACTTGCCATCCCGGATCTGAAGCAGCACACCGCATGCAATGTTTTCATTCCAGTTGGTGTCCAGTGAAAAGACATCTCGGTCAAATCCGTCCGCTGCAACCATTTTCATCTTTTCACTGTATTTTTTCAGTGCCAGTATACCGTCTCTGACAACAGCTGCTTTTTCATACTCAAGCGATTCTGAAAATTCCTCCATCTCCGTTTTCAGATCCCGAACAAGGTCCCGTGTCTTACCGTTTAGAAGCCTCAAAACCTGGTCCATTCGCGACCGGTATTCCTCGGGATCCATATCATATGAGCAGTTTTCGAAATAATCTTCAAAGCATCTTCCCCATTTTGGCATGCCTTTGCTTTTATCAATCATGCGTGATGAACATGCACAGGTGCAAAGCCGGAAGGCTTTGCGAATGGTTTCCAGCATCAGCTTCATTTTACCGACGTGATCGTAGGGACCATAGTACTGACTGCCATCTCTGATTATGACGCGCGTTGGAAACACCCTGGGCCGGTCTTCATTGGTCATGCAGATGTACGGGTAGCTTTTGTCGTCCCGATACAGAATGTTATACCGGGGTTGATGCTTTTTTATCAGATTATTTTCGAGAATAAGCGCTTCGGCTTCTGTGTCCGTAACTA
Source organism: Balneolales bacterium (assembly GCA_007128425.1). Classification (GTDB taxonomy): domain Bacteria; phylum Bacteroidota; class Rhodothermia; order Balneolales; family Natronogracilivirgulaceae; genus SKNL01. The sequence goes on from SKXL01000195.1 coordinate 23,597, forward strand.
TGATTTCCAGATCAGAGATTTTACGAACAAGGGCCTGAATTTTCCCGGTATGTTCCCCCCCGCTTTGGAAATAGGACCGTACTCGCTGATTCAAACGTTTCGCTTTACCCACATATAATACGTGACCTCCGGCATCTTTGAACAGGTATACTCCCGACTCCGGTGTGAGTGAGTTCAGCTTCTGTTTCAGGGCTTGGGGCATGGTCGATAAACAGCAGTATTCGGTTTATACCAAGTAAGGCAGGTTAATGTTGAGAAAAGTGTGCATTACATTAATATGATGACGTTGTTTGATGTTTGCAGAAAACCGGCTATTATTTAAAACAAAGATAAGGAGATTCACCATTTCTGAAAGATTCCGGAATATTGAGGTCATATTTGAGGACAATCACTTGCTGGTTGTCAATAAACCTGCCAATATGCTTTCCCAGGGAGATCGCACAGGGGATGAAGATATTCAGTCATTGATGAAAATATGGCTGAAAGAAAAATATCAGAAACCGGGCAATGTATTTCTGGGGCTTGTTCAGCGCCTCGACCGTCCCACCGGTGGTCTGATGGTACTGGCCCGGACATCAAAATCAGCTTCCAGGCTATCGGAACAGATCCGAGCTCGCAGTTTCAAGAAAGAATATCTTGCGATAGTGGTGAGCAGACAAGTCAGGACCGGTATTGTTTCTCACGACATCTTCAAGAACAAGGAGAAAAGAAAAGCAGTAATATCGGGTACTGATCCACGCACAGATGAGTCAGGCGATAAAAAAAAGGCAGTCATGAAAGTTACGCATCTGGAAACACGCGGAGAACTCAGTCTGGTAAAGATCGACTTGTATACCGGAAGATATCACCAGATCAGGGCACAACTTGCTTCAATGGGAATGCCTGTGGCCGGCGACCGAAAATATGGAACCTTGCGCAAAGGAAGCAAGCAATTAGCCCTATTTTGTCACCGGATGGCGTTTGAGCATCCGACCAGAAAGGAGACCTTGCGTTTTCAAATTCCGATGCCAAAAGAATATCCATGGGATCAATTCGCAACCGAGTGAGAAGTTCATTCACCATCATCCTGTCAGAATAAGTGCCTTAAACTTATTGCACTTTATTAATTCGTCGCAGAAATTCATCGGGACCAACAAAACCCATGATCCGGGCTTCTTCAACTTCTGATCCTTCTCTGTCAAGAAAGACGATCGTTGGCACTCCTGCAACGTTGTAACGTTTTCTGATATCTTCCGACTCCGGTGAGTCGAAATGTGTTAAATCTACTTTCAGACGAACCATGTCACTGGTAGCTTCAATTACGCGGGAATCAGTGAATGTAATCCTTTCAAGTTCCAGACAGGGTATACACCAGTCGGCATAGAAGTCCACAACAACAGGCACTCCCTGATTTTGAGCCATCAAAAGCTTGTCTTCCCGGTATGCATCCCACTCCATACCCTCTTTCTGCAGATTCGCTATAAATATGACACCAATGATAATGGCAAATACACCAAACGCCATTTTGATCTTTGAAAACACGGGTGTGCCTTTGCCCGATTGTTCTAGGAATCCAAGATATATGCCGCCTACGATAAAACTGACAGGTATAACCCAATATGCGTCACTTACAGGTATGAATGGCATTGAAAGGTAAAAAAGGGCCAGTGCAACAAGTACAACACCAAAAACTTTTTTGACCCAGACCATCCAGACGCCTGACTTTGGGAGTTTTGGCAACAACCCGGAAAATGTGCCGAGAATCAGATAAGGCAATCCCAATCCCATCGACAATATAAAAAAGGACCAGAATCCAAACACTGGATCGCCTTGTGCCCCTATGAATGCAAGTAACGCAATGATGGGTGGACCGATGCAAGGTGCGGCAAAAACACCAACAACCAGGCCCGAAAAATACACCCCGATAAACCCTGTTGATGAGCCGGTTCCGATGCGGGACGCCATCCAGTATGGGACCTGAATTTCATAAAGTCCAAACATGCTCAGGGCCAGTGCAAACAGTAGAACACCGATGCCCCCCAGCACCCACGGATGCTGCAGCCATGAACCGAAAAGTTCTCCGCTGAAGGATGCCAGCACACCCAGAACGCTGTACATAGTGGCAATCCCGAGTACGTAAATGACTGCCTTTGAAAATACACGAACAAGATTCGGGTCATTCTGGCCACCAAATACGGATACCGTAACGGAGAGCATGGGGTAGACGCATGGGGTCAGGTTCAATGCGAGACCAATAAAAAAAAGTGCGATGAATGTGAGAAGCAATCCGCGTTCACGGAACATTGCTTCTATTTCATTTGCCGAGGCTGGTTGTACGGTGACATCGCGATACAGAGCTTCCTGCCCATAATCTTCAAAAACATGCTGGTTGATCTCCTTAACGGAGGCATCTCTCTCAACAATTTCAATTTTTATACTTAACGGCAAATCAGATGGCGCCAGGCAGTTCTGATCATCACATGCCTGCACACGGGCTCTTCCGGTCATCTCATATGGTCCCGGCTCGAGATTTGACGAAGCCCTGATATCCAGATAGACAGGAACTTGTCCGCTGTACACCAGGAGCGCCTCTCCCCCGGCAAATGCGAATTCATATTCATCCGGTCTCGGATATTGCATATCGGCAATAATGAAACCATCAGATGGATCCATACTGACTTCTGTGCCAATGAGGTAATCCAGTGTTGGCCTGTGAGCATTCACGTGCCAGGCATCGGCAATATCGAGCACAACCGCTGCCTTGAATGTTCCGCCTGCGGGTACGGCATCAACCGAAAGATAGGTTTGCAATTCCACTTTCTCGGAGCTTCCACGAAGCTGTGCGATCGTATTGCCAGGTACAGCGAGCGCCATCAAGACGGACGCAAACATTACAAATCTTATGAAGATTGTATATCTCATTAATGATAATCCAGGAAGAACAATTAGTAGGACTCTGAATACTGTTGGAATGTCTGGTTTTTATAACTTTCACTTCCGACGAATGATAACATTTTGTGAAAACTCGCTGCTTCTATAAAACCTGGCTGAGATGCAACGGGCTCGCCACTCGGGGATATAAAAATTGTGGTTGGATAGGAGCTGACCCCAAAAGCATGCGCCAAATCTCTCATTGCATAGGTTTCGCCGTGAAAGGTGACTCGTGTTGTCGATTCAGCATCAATCCGCACAGGGTAGAAATAGCGATCAAGGGCTTCCTGCACACGATTATCGGCATATGTCTCCTTATTCATTCTTCGACAGAATCCGCACCACTCGGTATAAATATCCAGCAGGATGTACTTTCCCTCGTCGACAGCCTGTTCCTGGGCCTGCTCCAAAGTTACCCAGAAATCATAATCGTCACTGGAAGGATTGTTGTTTGCTGCGTCACTTTTTGAATTGCACGATGATGCAAGTAGAGCAATGACCAGCAAAATTACGTAATGAATTTTCATCTGTCGGGTTACTTTCTGATTTTGGTGAGTCTGATTTACTTCTGATTTAAAATCTTTACCGCTATGCCTGTTTATAAAATCATTTGAACAAGATAAGCATGGCGAACGTTTAAAATCTAACTTCAAGCAGGTTATTAATATTGTATATAAAATCGGTGGAACCCAAGCGTGGTTCAGAGTCATATGTGCTTACAAACTGGAAAACAAATCTCAGATTCTCAGATATTCGGAATCGCAGTTGCCAGTCGGATGTGAAGCGTGGTTTCAGGATACGATCGGGTCGAGCCTGGTAATAACTTATGGCTGCCAGCTGCAGATTGTTTGTTACGTTCCCACGAATATTAATACTGGTGGTAGATTTCAGAAGGCCAAAAACTTCACGTTGGATGCCATCCGAATCTTCCCAGATTTCATTTTCGTACATAAGTCCCGTACTGGCAAAAGCACTGAAAGTTTCGGTTTGTCTGAACCTGATTCTAATGGCTGCTCCGGCGAGAGCTCTACGTTTTAATCCCCAATCGAGATTATATTGTGCTTGTAGAAACAATTCTGGAGCATATGTATTGTCTCTGAAAAGCACTGACCTGAGATGAATAAAGCCATCATTGAGTACATTATCACCTTCAACCCGCAAAAAGTTATTACGACCAAGTAATATGTAATCATGATAACGGGATATATAGGTGAGATCGGCCGAGTTGTTGATACGTACAATCTGGGATTTGTTTTGTGATACATTCAATCCGAATCCAAAGCCCCCGGTTAAAATATTAACAGTATCAGCTGTTATACGATGTCGTTCAACATTCACAACTTGTGAAAGTGCAGACTTTGAGGTTGACAGAACAAATGAAAACAATAATATTACGGTTACTGAAAGTGATTTCGTGGTGCTGAACATAATCTCCAGAATATGAAATGGTACATAAGTTGGTATGCAGAACAGGGCAATATCGGGTTTTTCAGGTGTTCTATTATCCAATTGCTGATTAAACTTAATGAATAATGGAACGCTGCCAATAGAATGAAAGTTTACTGTTTTCAATATAACCTTTAAAGCATGCAAAATATCGGCAACATAAGGAGATACTTTTTACCATAGGTTGCAATGAAACTGGAAAAACGTGATGCATTTGAACTGGTCACTCCAATAGTAGATGGAGAAGCGGACGAGCAGGAGCGGGATGCTTTCTTTCGATATATTGAAACAGACCCCGATGTAAAAGATTATTATCAGGAGGAGTTGTGGTTAAAACAACTGGTTAAAGTACGGGTTAAATACGAACCGGCTCCTGATTACCTCAAGAAAAAAATTGACCGGATTGTAACATCACTGGGCGAAGAGGAAATCAGTAAAGCAGCCTCAAAAGTCACATACGGACGCAACCGGGGCAATCTGGAATCAAAATCATATTTTGTTGCAAAATATGCCATTGCTGCCGTTCTGGTATTGATGGCATTTGCCTATCTGTTTCAGCTGCTTTCCAGCGAAGCGTTTGAAAGTATGCCGCCTCATTCAGCCATGCCAAAGTTAGAGCAGCAAGTGCATACCCATTTTCTTGAAAATCAGGGCAGGTTTATTACACCAGATATCGTAGCTGATGGTACAAACGATCTCCGCCGAACAGTCTTTGAGCAGTTCGGCCATGAGTATTATGTTCCTGAACTAACCAATTTATCACTCTCCGGTGTGAAAAAATCAGAGTTTATTGCAGAATATCACACACCGCTATTCCAATACAAAGTTGCGGAAAAAGATTACATCTATATTTATGCATTTCACATCCCCGAAATGGAAAATCATTTGCTAAGGAATACAGATGCAGTAGAATTTTGTATAAAAGATTACAAATACCACATCGCATCTTTTGAAGGAAAAGATATTGTGTCGTGGAAATGGGATGAATTTTGGTATGTTGGTATATCACATCATGACGGAAGGGAACTTGCATCCATGCTTCCACAATAAATGTTTATTTCACCATCATTTACTGTCTTGATTGAATACCTCAGTACCTCAGGTCCCTTGCATTGCCGGCCGTCTATCCTAATTCGGGCAATCACGGACGCAGGTGGTCAAATACAGAAGTTGCTTTGGGATTAAAATCCTCCTGAAAAAACTCGAAATAGATAGTAGATCCTGTACGGTCCAGCACTTTTGCTTCCTTTATTACATGCTGGTAAGTTTGATAGCAATCAAGTGCCCTGCCGGCTTTATCAATGTCGGATGGAAGAACCGGGATGGCGCAATCAATCTCATCATCGGTGGATGTATGCAATCTAAACTTCCCATCTTCCCTGTCAGATTCAGCAAGAGTAAAAAAAGCAAGTCGCCTGGGAGCCTTGTCCCAAACCTTGGCTAAATTGCAATACACACGCTTAACCACGGAATGGGCAACCAGGTGATCGTGAAACCCGCTGATTCCGTGGACTGCATAGGTAACTACCACATCCGGTCTTACTTTTCTGATGTGCTCATCGGTTATTTCTTCAATGATGATCGGATCCATCTCCTTCAATCCACTATCGGGAAGGTCAAGCACACGCATATCCGTGAGATTAAGCACTTTGGCAACACTCAGCATTTCACGGTATCTAACCTCTCCCATTTTCTCTACGCTAAGGCCCAAACTGTGACGCACCCTGGTAGCGCCACCCCGTGTATAGGTCAATAAAAATACCTCGTGCCCAAGACGGATTTGAGATGCAATGGCTGCTGCTGGACCAAAAGATTCGTCATCCGGGTGAGGAAATATGTACAGTACTCGCATAATACTGCCTGCTATTTAGAATATTTCAGATGTGTTTTTCCAGTGAACGGGCTGCTCTTCTAATCAATTGGGTGTAGAAGAAAATCATCTCATGATAATTATGCTTTGAAAGGCGTTCGTTTGTGCCATGGACTCTGTCAAGATCACTTTCATCTGCACGCAACGGTATAAAGCGATATATGTTATTGGTCAACGACGAATAGTGACGCGCGTCTGTGGCGCCAATCATCAGCGTTGGAGCAACAACTACTTCCGGAAATACTTTTTTGATGGTTTTTCTGAGTAGGCGATACGCTGGTTGCTCAACATCGGAGACAGGCGACGGATTGATGGAGCCATGCAGTTCTCTGATTTCTACCCTGGGATCACCGATTGATTTAATCACATGTTTCTTTACACTTTCAACAGTGTCGTTGGGATGAATCCTGAAGTTGACAATCGCTCTGGCTTGGGTTGGAAGAACATTCTCTTTGATACCAGATTCAAAAATCGTTGTGGCGATGGTAGTCCTCATTGCTGCCTTTGTTGCCGGCATCCGGTCAAGTTCTCTTTTAACCAGACCTCTGAACAGCCACAGATTAGCCATAACAATGCGATAAATAAATGGCAGCTGAGGGCCTATGGCTTCCATGGTTTTCTTGACCAGGCCATCAACTCTTCCTTTGATTGGATTATTTTCCAGCTTGTGAATAGCTTCACTCAGGATTGCAATGGAGGTCAAGCCTTGCGGCACAGAAGAATGGCCACCTTCGGAACTGGTTGATAGTTCGAGACTTAAATATCCTTTTTCTGCAACGGCAACCAGTGCAACAGGACTGGGTAAATCCGGCAGCACATTATGTACAATTGGAGTGCCTTCGTCAAGGAGAAACTCCAGCTCCACTCCCCTTTTTTCAAGGAGCTTTCCTATGGCATATGCACCCATGTCACCATCAATCTCTTCATCATGTCCAAAACCAAGATATATGGTGCGTTCCGGTTTGTACTCTACCTCAAGAAGATGTTCAACGGCTTCCATTATGGCTAAAACACCACCCTGGACATCCATGGCACCCCTGCCCCAGATATATCCATCTGATATAGTACCTTCAAATGGTGGGTGTTTCCAATCTTCTTCCGTTCCCGGTTCAACAGGTACTACATCAATGTGGCATGTGAACATGGCCGGTTTCAATGCGGGGTTTTTACCTGGCCACGTGTAAAGGAGACTGTAGTCGTTGACAATTTCCTTTTTTAGTATTCTGTGGATATTTGGAAAAGCCTTTTCAAGAAAGTGATGCATTTTTATAAATGCGTCATCATTGAAATCACCTGAGCTTTGAGTTGAAATGGTTTCAAATCTTATTGCTTCGCTCAGGCGTTCTGCAGCCTCTTCAATATCAAAATCCTCTGGTAGTAAACGGTTTTTTTCGCCGTGATGTCTTGTATATCTCATTGTCCTGATAACCAGGATAATCACGAGAATCAAAATCAATAAACCTGCACCAACTAATATTTTAATCATACTGAAAATAAAAAGGGGACTTCAATTTTTCTATACTCTGGGATAGCCATTCGATGCGTAATCACTTTGAATATGCTTTATACCAAAATGAATAATGGAAATATCCCCCATAAAATACACACTTCTCCGCCTATACTTAACGCAAAGAGCAGGGCAATGATGTTTTTTTTCCAAATAACCGGACATTGGATGATACTTGTGCCAGGATATCAGAAATATCCGCCCGTTGGAAGATGAGATTGCCAGGTTTTTTGTAACTGAAATTGATTTTTTACAGTTTGACAACTTCTTTGGCCTGTAAACCTTTTTCGCTTTCAGCGACAGTGAACTCAACCTTATCACCCTCATTCAATACCCGGTAACCTTCTGATTGAATTTCGCTGAAGTGAACAAAAAGATCTTCGCCACTTTCCCGGCTGATGAAACCATATCCTTTGGCACCGTTAAACCACTTCACGACACCAGATTCACGTTCTTCTGACATAACTGAAAAAACTCCTTCATTGTTAAATATTCAACGGTCGGCATTCATTGTATCAGATGCCATCTCTTCAATTGGTATGGCTGCTGAAACACGATACCTATAGAGATTATAACTTTTTCCGTCAAGATTAGCAATTCAATTGAAAAAGGATGTTAAGAGTTGTTTTTTTGAACACATTTCTGCAATTCCTGCATTATTCTGGTTTTGAGCGTTCTGGTTTTTGCGTAGGAAAAATTAAACCTTTCAGCGACTTCAAGAAGATTGACAGAAGTCGAAGAGAAAAAGGTGAGGATAAAACTTCTATTGCTTTCGGATAGTGTCTGAAGACATTTTTTTAGTTGTTTCTGTCTCTCTTCATCTATCAAATTTTGTAACTGCAACGCAGGTTCTGGAAACTGGTACTCTGCGTATGATGGATCCAAATCTGATCTTTGTTCAATCTTTTTAAACCTGAGATATTCGTTTCTTGAAGCAGTCAGAAAATATTTGAAAATTGATTTCCTGTCAGTAATCCTGTCATTGCGTATCATTTCAAATACATCTGAAAAAGCCTGATAAGCACATTCTTCGGCAATACTTTGCGGTGCCCCCATCCTTATCCTCAGGTACAGAATTATTCTGTCCATCAAGTCTGAAGATAATTCATCTACAGCTGTGGAGTCATCACGAAGGATGGCATCTATTAAGCCGGAATAGTCAGATGTAACAGACGACAAGTTACTGTTTTTAATTAATTTATATTATTTGTTTATTTCAAATAAGAAACATGATTTTCAAGATAAGTTATTCAAAGTTACGTTCAATATTCAAATTTTTTAGAGAATCCTTTAAAAAAAAGAAAAAATATATCACTTTTATTTTGTGACATTATGATTTCAAGTATTATATTCCGGATAACATCTATGATATAGTTAGGTCATTAACACATAGGTCATTATAGGTGATTATTATAGGTCAACTGCACAAAGATAGGTTATGTTTAAAAAAGACGGAATTTAATCTGTAACAAACATAATATATATTTCTCCTATAACTGGAGGAAAGGTATGGTCCGTTAGATTTAAAACATAATTTAAATAAAGTGAATAAATCAGATCGAGGAAAATCAATGAAATATTTCAAAAGTATCTCTGCTATCGCAACCCTGACGTTTGCCCTGTTCCTGTCATCCTGCACCGGTATCACCGATGCCAACCATGCCGCCGATGAGCTGCTGCTCCAGGCCGAAGACCTGAAAGACCAGCGTATTCTGGATAACGGCGAAGACATGGAAATGATCAGAGTTCGTCCTGACTGATCTCTTTAATGTTTTTTTACTTTTAATGTAATTCTCTAAAACTATTCTAAAGTTATTTACATAGCATTTTACATATTATTCTTTGTTGCTACAATTGATACAACAACTTATTTTCCTGATCAAAGAGAAGATATATTAGATCAAATTGATGAGTATATTTTTCAATATGACTCCACGCAGTCTACAAGCTCATTGTGGCTTCTATATACTTTAATATCTAATAATGTAAATATAAATGTTATTCAAAGTAATATTCTTCAATATGAGAAGTTGGAAAGTAGTTTTAGCAAAATAGTAAAATGTATAAATAATGATGATTCTAGGCATAATTTTTTATCTTCATTTGTTCTATGTTCTAACAACCCAAGTCTTCATCTTGCTTTTTGGTACGATAATCTTAATGATATTGATTTAACCCTTTTATTAGCTAACAATTTATCCAATTTAGAACTGACCGAAAAACATAAACTTCATCTTGAGTTTTTAAAAAATGGAACCTATGATTATAGAATTATACCTAGTTTTATTGATTTTGATGTATTAGACTACTACTATTTTGAATTTATAAGCTCTTATGATGAAAACGATTATCGCATCTTCTTTGATTATTCTATTGATTATTTTTCTCATTATTCCACAAGCCTATATAACAATTCAAATGATGCCGCTCTTATCATAACATTA
>SKXL01000232.1 GCA_007128425.1 Balneolales bacterium
CCTAAAACAGTGATTGGCAGGGCGATCGGCTTTGTCTGGATGTTTGCAGGCATTATTCTCATCTCCTTTTTCACCGCGTCAATCGCATCCAGCCTGACCGTCACCCAGCTGGACAGCCGTGTTTCGGGTCCGCAGGATCTGCCTTTTGTGCGTGTCGGGGTTCTCGAACAATCTGCCACCATCGACTATCTGGAAGAGAACCGAATCCGCTATCGCACCTATGCCGATATTGAAGCCGGTCTCCAGGCTGTCGCCGACGATCAGATTGATGCTTTTGTCCACGATGCACCCATTATCCGCTATTACAGTGTTCAGGAGTTCCAGAATGAGGTTCGCGTGCTGCCCGGTACATTCAACGACCAGTACTATGGCATTGCCCTGCCGCTTGGCAGTCCTTTCCGGAACGATATCAACCGGGTTATGCTCGATTTCATTGCCGGGGACGAATGGGATCAGCTGAACCGCCGTTATCTCGGAAATCTCTGATATTGATCTTTTCCGGCAGGTTCACCGGCTGGCAAGGCAGATAACGAGCTACGGTGATGAAAATCCGGCAGTTATGATCACCTCATCAATCGGCCTTGCGTCTTCATCGTACATATTCAGCCGGATGATATCGCCGTCAATCTCACCCATGATAAAATGGCGCAGTGTATCGGCTTCAGCAAGATACCATGGCCGGTTGTCATCTTCATCGGTGTGGATTTGGCGCGTGCTTACTCCCCAGGCGCCATCGCCGATATAATGGATCCCGGATTCATCAATCTCTCCTTCCCGAATCGGGTGCGTTCGTTTGTAAGCGTGGTCATGGTTCTCGAAAGCCACCCGCACACCATACTTTTCAAAAAGCGGCACCCAGTAATTGCGCACTTCCGAGCCCAGAAAATCGTCAAAATCCCGCGCAGAGGGCCAGGCCGGAACGTGATAGACCGGTATCAGGTGGCGCACGTGTCCGCGTTCATACATTGCGCGCCGCAACCAGTCGGTCTGATCACCTTTAATAAATGAGGCGTGTCCGGAGTCCAAAAGGAACAGGCTCAAATAGTCACCAAAATCGAGCACATCATAGGCATCAGATCCCGGAAACGGGATAAATGTGGAAAAGTACGGCGCTTCATTGCGCACAAAGTCCGGGTGCTGATGTTCGTGCGGCAGGTAATTGTAAATGTAACCCCGTTTTATCTCATGATTGCCGATGGCTGCCACATGTGGAATGACGCGGTTGTCGCTGGTGATCATCTCCTCGGTCCAAATTCGGAAATAGTCGAACCACCGGCCCACTTTTCGGGCTTCGCCATCAGCATAGGCCAGATCGCCGCCTATGACTGCGAAATCCAGTTCACCTTCACTGTCAATTCGCATCACACTTTGGGCCGTGTTCCGCATCCACCCCACCCTGTGAAGCATATCGCCGGCGGCAACAAATCTGATGGGACGGGTAAGCCGGTCAGGCATTGTCCTGAACTGGTATATGGAATCCGATCCGTCGAACCGGAATTCATAGCGCTGATCGGGTTGCAGATCGCCAAGTTCCGTCCGCTGAAAAGACCGATCAATGCCCGGTACGGGCACCGTCAGACCCGAAACAGACTGCCATTGCTCCTCCCCCCTCGTTCTGTATGCAAGAGATGCTTCCGTACCCGGAATCGGATACCAGTCGATAGTCATGGTTGTGGTGGGATCGCTTTGCCAGGATAACAAAAACGACTCCGGCGGCTGGACGGCCGGCTCGGTTTCATAATGTGTTCCTTCCAGAATACAGCCGGATACAGTAATAATAATAACAGCCAGCCAGACTGATTGTAGAAGTGCTGCTCTATACGTCATAATACGAAAGTTCATCTCAATTCGTAGTTTTTCGGTATTCGTAGCCGAGCGGGTGTATTGAGGCGGTGTTGCAGGAAGAAATGTCAGTTGGTAATTTAAAAAAAACGGGAATATCGGCCTTGAGGTTCCCGGGTGGATCACATCAGGAGCAAAAAATGGTATCAGAGAGACTTTCATGCGGGAACAATTGCAGCTTATCCCGCTATTTTGGTGAAAAAAGCAGGGATTCATCACGAAATGGATGATGCGGCGCCAGCCGTCCCGATGCGTTCAGTTCCAGAAGGATTTCCACAATGCGCTGTGACGTTTTGCCATCCCATTTGGCTGGAATCTTTCCCTTTTTCCACATTCCGTTCATAAGGTGCTGCAGGGCCGGACCGATGGCTTTCGGATCGGTGCCTATCAGTTCGTTGGTCCCCATCGTAATTGTTTCAGGTCGTTCTGTGTTGTCTCGAAGCGTCAGACAGGGAACACCCAGCACAGTCGTCTCCTCCGTAATGCCTCCTGAATCGGTGATTACGGCATGCGCATTGCGAACCAGGTAGATGAATTCAAGATACCCGAGCGGATCAACATAGTGCAGATTCGGATGCTCAAGTCCAAGTCTGTTCAAGATGGCGCGGGTTCGCGGATGGGTCGGAAAGATGACCGGCTCGCTGCCGGTGTGGTCCATGATCGTATCGATCAGACTCCGCAGGGTATGCTCTTCATCCACATTTGCCGGACGATGCAGCGTCATTACAAAATAGGATCCGTTCTTCAATCCGATTTCTTCCCAGAGTGCCGGCCGACGCAGTTGCCCCAGCTGCGAATAGAGCGTATCAATCATGGTATTGCCAACATAGAAGATGCGTTCGGACCCCACCCCTTCGGAGGCGAGGTTGTTGTTGGCCGCATCGGAAGTGGTGAAAAAAAAGTCGGTGATACTGTCGGTGGCGACACGGTTGATCTCCTCGGGCATGGTCCAGTCGCGCGATCGGATCCCTCCTTCCACATGCGCAACTCTGATACCCCGCTTTTTTGCGGTGATGGAGCAGGCCATGGTGGATGTGACATCGCCCACGACAATACAGATATCCGGGCGCGGACCGGCTTCCAGAAGTTTCTCATATCCGGTCATGATGGCGGCTGTCTGCTCGGACTGGTTTCCGCCCCCGGCCCCCAGATTGTGATCCGGTTTTGGGATATTGAGCTGTTCAAAAAAGCTTTCGCTCATGTTCCGGTCGTAATGCTGACCGGTGTGGATGATACGGAACCGGATCTCCTCACCCTGCTGCTGGGCCCTTCGTATGGCATGAGTTACAGGGGCAATTTTCATAAAGTTGGGCCGGGCACCGGCGATCAGGTCTGCTAACATACTGGTCTTATTAGGGTAATAACTTGCTACGGGTTCCATCTGCTTATATCAGCCACTGGATTTCGCCATGAAAGGTATCATAATTAGAGGATAAATGTGGCCTCAAATACAAAAAAACAGCCGTAAAATGGATGAACCTTTCATTTAAAACCCGTAATTTCATTCTATCATATACTTTCCCCGTTTGCATTTATACCTCATTCACATCTTACGGACACCATGGACCCCGGATACGAGAGCGATTCAGCAACAGTGTATGGTGTAGCGGACAATATTCGGGGCACTTCGGTATGGTTTATTTTGAAACCGGACTGTGATATTTACAATCTTTCATGCGTTGCGAAATTCACCCATGGATTCAAGGGGGTCTGCTATTTGGCCATCATGACGGCCGCTTTGCCGTTGTTTCTTTGGTCATCGTCATTTGCGGTTCAAACAGATCCGAGAGAAGATGACTTTGACGAAACGCCGCTTATCCCTCGAATCTTATGGCAGGTGGAGATGGCGGCAGCCGGTGCCACAGCGGACAGGATGCCGCTATGGCAGGTATCAAATCGTGGAGGCCGGTACCTGGACCGCCGCTCCGACGGTCTGATAGGAGCTCGACTGGGCACAGACTGGCACCATGCTCAAAACCGCCATGATCCCGAATCCGGTCGAAGCTACAACCGGTGGTATACATGGAAGCCGGATTTTCGTGCCGCTGTGGATCTTATTGGCAAGCCTGAGTCGGGGCAGTCGCGGGTCTACGAGGCTTTTCTCCAGCTGCGCTACGGGCCATTTGAGGCGACCGGCGGCCGCAAGAGATACACAACCGGGCTGGCTTACGATCCACTGTCAACCGGCTCCATGGGCATGAGCACCAACCATGCTCCTTTTCCGCGCATCACCGCGGGCATCCCCCACTTTATTCCCATTCCCTTTACTTTCCGTTTACTGGAGTTCAAGGGCCAGTTTTCACATGGCTGGCTTGAGTCTGATCGGTTTACATCCAGCCCCTGGCTCCACGAAAAGTTTGTATTTGTCCAGACCCACAGCGCCTGGCCCGTTCGGCTGCGTGGCGGTATCACCCATTTTGCAATGTGGGGCGGGGTTCATCCCGAGTTTGGTCAGACATCCAGCAGTTTCGATGATTATTTACGTATCATCTTCGTCCGGAGCGCCGATCCCGGAAGCGAAATATCTCAAAATATTCCACAGTGGGGGGAAAATGCCATCGGTGATCACCAGGGGGTCATCGAGTTCGGTGCGGGATGGGAGCTTTTTGGCATGGAGTGGGACGCTTATCGCCAGTTTTTCTTCGAGGATGGCAGCGGAATGCGTTTTTACTATAATCGTGACGGGTTGGGCGGACTTCGCATCCGACCTCAAAAAGATCGCACCGAAAGCTGGGCCGGTGGATGGATTCACACCCTTTTGCTGGAGCATCTCGGCACCACCTGGCAAAGCGGGCCGGGTCCGCACGATCCTCCCACAGGTCCTGATGATCCTTTTTATGATCCGGACGAACCCTATTTTGATCCGGATTACCCTTACAATTTCGGGGGACGGGATCACTTTTACAACCATTACATCTACCGCAACGGATGGTCCTACCGGGGCCGAAGCATGGGCACGCCACTGTTTGTGCAGCAGGATCGCGGCAAATTCTACTATCCGGACGGCGGTCTGGTCTGGCGGGAGTTTGTCAGCAACCGGGTGCAGGCATGGCATATGGGAGTGATGGGTGATTTAAGCGGACTGAAAAACAGCCGTTTTCGTGCAGTGTCAGCCACAGGCCGGGTGCTGTCCGGCTACCGGCTCATGATCACCCGGGCGCGGCATCAGGGGGTTTATGAAAATATCGACATTTTCAACCAGATCATTGATCCGGAAGCACCTTTTGCCGACAAGCCGCTTCAGTATCACACCATGCTGGAACTGTCGGGCCGGCTGCCATGGTTCGACGGGCAGTTCAATGCATTCAACACCGATGGCGATACCCTGCTCAATAAATTACGTTTTACCCTCGCATTCAGTCTTGATGCCGGAGAGCTGACAAACCACTCGGGTGTGTTGATTGGTATTCGGTGGGGCAATGCTCCATTTTAATCCGGCAACCACCTACGATATCAGCTCCAAAAGGCGCCCGCAGTGCGGATCAGAGTGTATACTGTGCCGGGACAGTAAATTTTGACGGTGGCGCTTAGCGCGCATGGCAGGCATCCATCAAATTGAATGCAATTGGGACGGGCTGGTCATACGCAAGTAGACCCATGGTGGTTAACGTTCACCGATGCGCATCAGAAATACCGGTTCCGGTGATATTTCGATCGCCCGGGCATGACCGGCGGTAGCCTCATCCGGCAGGGATATTACCAGATTCGATCCGTTCCGATTCCACTCCAGCGCCTGACCGCCGGCAAGGTCCCGAAGTGTTGATCCCGTTTCGACAACCAGTCCGGGTATGGTGACGGTTCCGGCCTGATCGTCCAGCACGATGACGAAGGCCTTATCCTTCTTCCATGTAAACCGGATATCTCTTCCCTCTGCAGATTGGATCTGGGGCAACACCCAGGGCCGTGTGTCGTAGATAGCAGCACCATTGGCAGCCAGCCATCGGCCCAGTTCGAGCAACAACTCCTGCTGCCCTGAAGGAATCGTACCATTCGCTTTCGGTCCAACATTGATCAGCAAATTGGCATTTTTTGAAACATTGTCAATAAGCATATGAATCAGTTCTGTCGGTGACATGAAATCTTCGTCCGGTTCGTTTTTGTTGTACCCGAAAGAGTAACCCAAACCTCTGGTGTTTTCCCATTTGTGATCGATTAGCCGGTCGATCACATCATAGTCGTATTCCTGGGTATAAAAATCGCCAAGAATTCCCCGTACCTGTCCCCAACGATCATTGACGGCAACTTCTTTGTCCCAGTCCTCGGCCTGGTTGTAATAATAGGCGATGATCTCCTTCAAGCGGTACGTTTCGACTGTTGCATGCCAGTCACCGTCCAGCCAGAGAAGATCCGGCTGATACTTGTCGATAAGCTCTTTCAGCTTGGCGTGTATATATTCCACATAGGCTTCGCTGAAGAAATCGGGATGGGGCCCGCCGTGTCCCGGTTCATAATAGTTGAGCAAACCGTGATAGGAAGGTGCGTATTTCATCCCTCTTGCTCTAACCGCTTCGGCCAACTCTCCGATAATATCCCTTTGAGGGCCCATACGTGCGGCATTCCATTCGGTCAGGTCAGAGTCCCAGAGTGGAAAACCGTCATGATGTTCGCCAACCGGAACCACATATCGTGCTCCTGCGGCCTGAAACAGATCCGCCCACTCTTCCGGATCCCACAGCTCTGCCTGAAACATGGGAATAAAGTCCTCATAGAGAAAATCATCTCCATAGTTCTCGATATGATATTGGTGTGTGGAGCTGCCTTTTTGCTGCATCCGTCTGGGATACCACTCGGCATATTCGCCCCGTTCGGCCCAGGCCGGCACCGAATAGACTCCCCAATGGATAAAAATCCCGAGTTTTGCGTCCCGGAACCACTCGGGGGTTTCATGATTGTTGAGGGATTGATAATGCGCCCTGTATGTTTGTGATTCGGACAGTGAGGGAAATAATAGAAATGGCATCAAAAGTACGCAATATAATGCCGTTCTATATAATTTGGGATGGTTCATACTGATTGGAAATCTCTTAAAAAGAGAGCGTCAAGCCAATGGCAGCATACTCTTTGTAAGCCCTGTTGCCCATTTGCAAATAATCTATTTTTGACTCCAGAGCCAGCGACGGACGGCGTGAAGAGGCATTGGCCTCACCGGTCTGATGGCCGGTACCTGCATCTGCAAAAAAAGGATAGGTAAATGACTGTCGAAGATCGATCAGACTGTAAATCCAGATTCCAAGTGTCGCGACTCCCATGCCGATCAAGACCTCATCCGGGGGAGTGGGCCCGGGATAGTGATATCGGTATGCTGCTCCTGCGAAGGTGGATCCTGCGAGAGCTGTAAATACGCTGCCAAGAACATAGGCCTTGGGTTTCTGGTTGATATAGAGGTGGCCCAGCCCGGGATAAAGGGCGGAGTAGAGCATGGCCCTTCTCTTGCTTGCGGTTTGCGTGATATCTATCTGTCTGATATGGTCAGATGAAACACCTTCGCCGGCATATCCCTCAAAGGTGCTTGAGACAGGGATTTCCCGGTATGCCGGGAGCTGCTGATGAAGATCAAAAATATTGAATGCCCAGACTGCGGCTGTGGCGGCCCCAAGTGAAATCAGAAAGGCATTACCTGGATTGCGCCCATCAGTATGATATCGTACCATGGAGCCGGCAACGGTAGCGCCGGCAAGAGCAGTAAAGGTTCCGGCCAGATATGCGCCGCGTCGGTTTTCCCCGATGTGATAATGTCCCCAGCCCGGATAGAGGCCGCTACGTATGGTAGCAGGTACGGTTGGAATCTCCTTTCTGATCAGCGGTTTCTGAGTTCTTGATTGTCTGTCAACGATCGCAAGTCTGTCCATCTCATCGTCACCGCGGGCGACATACAGATAACGAGTCTTCTCATTGGCATGAGCAATGGCCGGATATCGATTATCTATGGTCGGTTCGAGCCAGGAAAACCGGTTACTGAAGCTGAACAGGTTTAATGTGAAGTCGTTTTGCCCCTGACCATACCGACTCAAATTGGAAAAATAGAGTGGATTACCGAGTTCGGGATCGTGCCTGACCCACAGGATACCGCTCTCCGGTCGCCGGTCAAATTCTATGGTGGACCATTGCGGAGCGCTCCTTGAATAGGCAACTGCCGACTCTGCGATATAATCATCGCTGCGGCCCGGAATCGGTTGCCCGGTCCACCGGTTCAGATTCTGGTTGAATCCCACCTGAACGGCACGTATGTTCATTTTTTGAAGTGCATCATCCGCACCGTTTGCCGCAACATCCCTATTGGTATCCGGGTCTGCTCCGGCCGGATCATAATGCTCGAAAAAGGCCAGGGTTCGGGAAGATGGTGCCCATGATGGTCGCAGATGGTGTGAACCGGAGCTGCCGGCATCTCTTACCAGAATAAGGTGTGACCGGGGAATTCGTTCCGGGTGTACAGTATGCATATCTATGACATGAACAGATTCCAGCTCCTGGCGTTCGCCTTCAACCGGACGGTTTTGATAGGCTACAAGCCGGCTGTCGTGAGACCATGACGGGAAAAAACTTCCGCCCGGGTTGTCGGTAATCCGGATGGGATTCATTTCGGTGAAATCCCTTTTGCGAATTACGGTGCTGATATCGGGCACAAGGTAGAGGTCACCGTCGGCCGAAAACACCAGAGCGTTTCCGTCAGGTGAAAAAACCGGATTTGTCACAACACTGCCAAAATCAATGGGAAAAACCGATACACGCAACGCAGCACGGGATGTGATATATCCGATATGGAGCCGGGTTTTTCCTGAGTGGGTTCCAGAGAAGGCAAACCATTGAGAGCCGAACTGATCCAGGAGCGGACTCCATGAAAAATCGCCTTCAAAATGACCGGATGGCACACCTGCCCTCCTCTTCAGATCATTGGTTTCAGAACGATTAATTAATTGCGGCTGATTTCCGGGATTTCCCCTGCCGGTTGTCTGTTCCCTCAATGTATTTTGCGTAATCTGCACATCGGCCCGTGTTGCGACATGATACAGGTGCAGGTGGCTTCGTTCGTCATCCATGCGGATGTAGGCGATGATATCCGGGTTGGAGGGCGACGGCACCGGTTGACCGATCTTCCCTGTTGGAGTGGCGAATGCAACAGGGAGGTTGGAAACGGGCAGCACCGGCACTGCCAGCATGAGCATCAGGACCAGGGGTACTGTGATCACGGTCACCCTCAAAGACTTCAGGGAGCTATCTACAGGCAGATCAGATGAATCAATCCGGTTTCCGTATGGGTGCCTCATGTGCGTCTAATTATTATCTGCGTTTTCGATTGGATAAACCTGATGCAAACATGCGAAAAAAAAAGGTAAAAGTCACTTGCCCTCCTCATTTTCCAAAGTAATCGCGATACCATTTTACGAACTCGGCAATTCCTTGCGAGACATTTACTTTTGGCTTGTAACCGGTGTATTCGAACAGGTCGGTGACATCGGCCCACGTCCGCGGTACGTCCCCCGGCTGGATATCCATCATATTCTTCTTTGCCTTAACGCCCAGGTTTTTTTCAAGCTCACCGATGAAATCCATTAGTGCAACCGGTTGGTTGTGGCCGATATTGAAGATCTGGTAGGGGGCGAAACTGGAAGAGGGATCCGGTGCATCTCCGGACCACTCCTTGTCTCCTGATGGTGGTTTTGGAATCAGTCGCGCAATACTCTCGACAATATCGTCGACATATGTAAAATCGCGTTCCATTTTACCATGGTTGTAGACATCGATCGGCTTGCCGGATGTCATTGCATCGGCGAACAGAAAGAGGGCCATGTCGGGACGCCCCCATGGACCGTACACCGTAAAAAAGCGCAGACCGGTTGATGGAATTCCGTATAGGTGGCTGTAGGTGTGGGCCATCAGCTCATTGGATTTCTTGGTAGCCGCATAAAGTGAAACGGGGTGATCCACGTTGTGGTGCGTCGAAAACGGCATGTGTGTATTTGCGCCGTATACCGAACTGGAAGATGCGTAAATCAGATGAGATACCGGTTGATGCCGGCAGGCCTCCAGGATATTCAAAAAACCGGTGATATTGCTGTCAATATAGGTATGTGGATTCTGCAGACTATAGCGTACTCCGGCCTGGGCCGCCAGGTGCACTACCGCGTCAAAGGATTCATCGGAAAAGAGCGCGTTTATTCGGTCCCGGTCTGCCAGGTCCAGCAGAGCAAACCGGAACATGCCATCAGCTGACGGATGCACACCATGGGCATGGCGGTCCAATGGGTTCTTGTTGATATGCACGCCCAGCTGCCCAAGGCGATCAATCTTTAGTCCCGGATCGTAATAGTCGTTGATGTTGTCCAGGCCGGTTATCCTGTGGCCATCGGCCATGAGGCGTCTGGAAAGATGAAAGCCAATAAAACCGGCGGCGCCGGTAACCAGAATTTTCATACAAGTATCCGTTTTTCTCCATTAAAAAAGTCCGCAAAGGACGAAAGTGCCATCCTGTGCGGACTTATTGGTTTCGTTGTATTGCCGGAAACAACCGGCATTCTGCAGTCAGCATCAGATAATACTGACTGCCTTCAGTTATTCCGCTCTGTGTTCCCGGATGAAGGAGTCATCAAAGATATCCAGAACACCGGTGAGCACGTCATCGGCATCATCCAGCGATCTCAGATTTCCTATCTGCACGCTGTACAAACCGCTTGGCAACTGGTAGATGCTGAAGGTCATGCGGCCGGTATCGTAGCCGCGCCGGGCGAGTCCGTCGCGAGTCATCTCAAGGGCACGATGCGTCCGGCGGGTACTCCATGCAGCATAGGTCTGGACGTAAAAACCGGGCTCCAGCTCTTTTTTCAGATATGCGATTCCGGCAGCATGGTGAATTTCATTAATGCGTTCCATGTCATTGCCAAGCTGGTTTTCAAGTTCGGCAATTTGCATTTCAAGTGCGTTAATCGTGCGGCGCGCCTCTTCGACTTCCCGGCGTTCGGCCTTGTCCTGCATGTCGTGGTTGATTTGTGCCAGGCGCGCATCCTGCTGCTCAAGATCGTTGATGAGCCGGTCCCAGTCATCCTCGCGTTCGGCTACGGCATCCTGAATGCTGCGGCGCCACTCCTGTGTTGCCGGCACAGGCGAGTACCATCGTGCATGCCGGCGACGTGATGAGCCGAGATTGAAAACCAGTCCACCCATGAA
Organism: Balneolales bacterium; assembly: GCA_007128425.1. Taxonomy (GTDB): domain Bacteria; phylum Bacteroidota; class Rhodothermia; order Balneolales; family Natronogracilivirgulaceae; genus SKNL01. The sequence continues at coordinate 11,005 of SKXL01000232.1, forward strand.
GCCGGCAAGCCGGTCATTAACGCGAACGCCGTTTATGTTGCTGTAGCCGTCGAGGTGAAAACCGGGATTGAACTGGTGATACATGTAGTCCAGCGACAGATCGACCGCGCTTCCAAGTTTTATACGGGTTCCGAAGCCGAAACCGTAGTGACCGACCCGGTGATCACGGTCTTCCACTCCTTCCATGCCTGAGCGGCTGCTGTGACCTGAGCCCGCATTCAGAGAGATATAGGGATTGAACCAGCGGTGTCCCTTATCAAGCATGGTAAGGTTCAGAATGTAGAGGCTCACACCTGCCGAAACGGACTGATAGATGTTTTCGTAAGGCCGGACGTCCGGATCATTTTCAATCATGGAGTATGTGTAGCGCACATTGATACCAAGGGACGGGGTTGCCATGTATTCGATGCCGCCACCGAATGTCGGATTGAATATGTCGGTGCGCACTCCGGTGGACCCGGTAAATGGAGTGATGCCCATATCCGTTCGTGCCATGAATGTGCCACCATAAATCTGAATGCTCCATTTTCTGAGATCGGGCTTTGGAGGAACCTGCTCAACATCTTGCGCCTGGACCGCCGGCGGTGTGCACAAAGAGAGTATCAGCAAGGCTGAAAATATTGCTCCAAATAGATAGTTGCCTGATTTATGGATTTTCATATTGAAGATATTTTTATGATTATTAAAAACCTTCCGCAATAAGATTGATGTAGTGGAAATAATTTTTCAGAAGATTTATTGGTCTGATATCAGTTCCGTTTATGGAAAACCCGGGATTCAAACGAGTTATATTCGGAACACAACCAAACGCATTTATTCAATTGCAAAATAACCCTCAGTATATTTCAAATTAAGTTCAGTGATAATCTGTTTATTGGCAAGCTGATCATTGATTATGAATATAATGCCGCAACAAATCAATAACAACATTCATCCGAATGTGTTACAGTGATTCACCTGAGAAGGGCATCAGGTCTGTGCCGGAAGACAGCACTGCCCGGGGTATTTATATCGATCAGATAAAAATGATGTTGGGTGCGGAGTGTCGTGATCTGGTGAACCAGCGAGCGCTTGAACGGCTGGTACTGCCAATTTTTATGGACAAACCGACGGTAAACCCGGCCAGTCGTTGTGTTTCGTACAAACCGGAGCGATTTTGTCCATCGACACGAATCGCAGGATTGTAGAACGTATAGTGGTAAGCGGTAGTGGCGTCGATACGGTCGTTGATGCGGAATCGGGATCCCACTCCCAATCCATAATGACCGTGAAATGCGCTGCGGTTACCCCGATCCCTTAGTTCCGAAAGGCTGCTTCGGCTGTAACCGGTTCTCATGGTGACATAGGGATTGATACGGTCCAGCGGATATGGAATATCAAAAAGCTTGAGCAGATAGA
>SKXL01000010.1 GCA_007128425.1 Balneolales bacterium
GGGGTCACCGAAGTCACACTGACCGGTTATCTGCGCATCGGCGGCAAAGTGACGGTCATTGCCCTTATCGGCATCTCGATTGAACTGAGAATGGAGCTTTCCTACATCACCACTGGTGATTTCGGCAAAGTAAAGGGGAAAGCGTCACTCGAGGTCAAGGTGAAGGTCGTCTTCTTCTCCATCGGAGTGACCATTACGGTGGAAAGGCAATTTGCCGCCACAAACAACGACCCGACGTTCCTGGACGCCATGGGTCATCCATACAACGATCCCGTCCTGCTTGAGGATGTGGACCCCTGGGAACAGTACTGCATCGCCTACTCGGAATAAACCTGCCCGGAGCTCCTCTTGCCATCACAACAATTCATACTGACCGCTCTGCCCAAAACACCGGAGAACTGGACTGCGGGAGACGAACTCCACGTGTCCGCCCATTTCGCCCCACGACTGAGCAACGGATCGCTACTGGGCCAGTTCGCCGGATTCACCGCCGGCGGCATCTCCTGGCCCGAAACGGTTTCCGGCCTCTCATTCACGGTAAACCTCAACGGAACGGCCATTCCCGCCGAAGTGGTGTCCGATCCCGATCCGTCCTTGTGGAACCATCTTTTCAGCGACGCCACCCCGGTGCACTCCCATGACTTTCCCGACAGAAAGGATCTGCGCATCCGCTCATTCCCCATTCTCCAACTGTACGATCAGCTCAAGGAACTCTACGAATTCGCAGCGGAGGAATCGCCCGAAGACTTCATCCCGGTCCGGCATCACCACTTCCCCCGAAGGGAATTCGATACACGTTCATCCACCCTTCTCGACAACCTGGTGAATAGTGCCGGTGTCCTTGCTGACGACATCACCTACCGGAGGCTGGATGGAATCGTAACAGAGCTGATGTCCGTCCCGGAACCATACATCACGCCGGAGAAAATCAACCAGATCGCCCAGGCCGCGGCCGTGAGTCCGGTGGCTGTCCAGTTCCACATGCTCCAGCGCTTCTACAAACGTCCGTTCCTGCAGATATCCCCGCCGCCGCAACTGCCCGAGATCGATTTCCACACCATGTTGGGCATACTCGAAGACTACCCGGTGCTTTTGCGCAAGCTCGGCATTGTGGTGGATCTGAGGATTGCCCTCGACGGCCAACCACCCGCGGACGGCGTGGTATCGGTAAATGTCATCGGGGATCCGGGCGGACCCGTTACATCCATGCAGACACGGTACGAATATGACGCAACCGCATCCATTTTCATTTGTCGGGGCAAGGATGGCAATGCCGCGGATGTTCGTACCGGACAGCTTCAACTGGACAACCCCGAACGCTATCGCCTGATCCAGGTGGACGCCGACAGCATGGCCCTGAAAACCGTGCATCTGCTGGGCAACCTCTGGCTGCGGAACAACAGGCACGTGGGAAGCAATTACGCCTCCCCGCAGTCCGAGAGCCTTTCCGCCCTCAGGACCGCAGGCCTTGCGGTGATCAAGCCCATGAACGTCCAGGCGATTCACCAGGCATTTCTGACGGCTTTCAACATGAACACGATGTACCTGGCCAACCAGCCACCGGAGGCTTTCGAGCACCTGCGCTTTGAAGACGTTCTGCAGGGTTATATCGTGGATATTTATGATGAAGACCGCCAGACCTGGTACTCACTGTGCCGCAGAAGGGGCCGGTACCGGCTCGGTGCGCCGCCGGTCGATGTTGTTGAGGAGGATGAGGGTTTCGTTGCGGACTCGGTGATCGCCAAGAATGCCGACGGACTGGAGGATGATCTCTATGTCCATGATGCGGTCTTCCAGTGGGATGGATGGAGTCTGGCGGCCGAAAAGCCGGGGAATACCATCATCCCGGAAGAAGTTGCCGGCGACGCCGAACCCGGTTCGCTGTCCCACGGCTATGAGCGGTCGGGAAGGGTACAGCAGAAACCTCCGGACGATTTTCCGCTGGAGGCGCACTTCCTCCCGCAAAAAGGGTCGCTTCCCAAATTGCGGTATGGGCGGCGGTACCGCATCCGTGCGCGGGCGGTAGACATTGCCGGGAACGCCATCCCGCTCCGGCCGGATTCCGGTGACCTGTCGCATGCATCCAACCTGGTGCGGTACGGCCGCTTCGAGCCCGTTCTGCCCCCGGCCATTTTGCTGCGTACCCGGTTCACCGAGGGCGAATCGGTCGAACGCATGGTCATCCGAAGCAATTACAACATGTCCGCGCAGGAGTATAGCAGCGACCCGGATGTGCAGCAGGCCATTTCTGCTTATGGACATGTCTACCTGCCAGACAACCAGCGTCACATCGCCCCGGCAAAAACGGCCCAACTCACCGCCGAAATGCACGGAGAGTTTGACGAAGCGATCGGCGGAGGCCAGAATATCCAGGGCTGGTTCCGGGTTGCCGTCAAGGAGCGCGGCACTTTCTACGATACCATGATCGTGGATACCAACACGGGGCAGGCCTCAATTCCGGCCGATGGCCTTGAACTGGTCACCCCATCCAATCTCCCGCCGGATATCGAACCGGTTCAGAGCCTGGAAGATCTGAATCCGGGCGACTCCCTGGCCACGGGACAGTACGTGCTCCACAACACCAACCAGGTGCGCCTGCCCTACCTGCCCGATCCGCTGGCCGGCACAGCGGCATTCCGGAGCCTGCCGGGCGCCGGCGACGACTCCGTGTTCGTCTCCTTCAATCTGGAATTCCCGGATGCCGAGCCGTTCCGGGTCGTTGTCGTGGAAGGCGAAGGTCCGCCGCAATTCCAGTCCAGCGATCCCGATTTCGGTCCCAGAGTGCTCCGGGTCTACCTGAAAAAAGCCGAGATCGTCACGGTGCGCCTGAGCGCATCACTGCGGGAGGAGGATCTTGAAAGTCTGGGCATCTGGCACTGGCTCGTCGAAAAAGGACTGCCTGCCAACAAACTGGCCCAGTTGCAGAGCCTGATCCTCCGTGGACGCCACTGGATGTTCACCCCGGCCAGGGAGCTGGTACTGGTCCATGCCGTCCAACAGCCGCTGGAGACGGCCGGATTTAACTCGATTACGGCATCAAAACAGCAGATTGGCGACACCCTTGCCCGGCTTTCCGGCAGTTTCAACTTTCATTGCAAAAGTACCGGGAGGATCGACTTCCTGGCCGAATGGGAAGAACCGTTCGACGACCCGACCCGGCCTCATCCCCAGGACGGCGTCGACGGAAGGGAGATCATCCACAAGGAGGGTCGCGTGCTGGAAATGCCCATTGAACCGTTCTACGAGGATCTTGACACCATCAGCTTTCCGGTGAACCCTAATGCCGTTTCGAACTATCCCTACCCCAAGCAGTCACAACCTGATTTTTATGAACATGATTTCGGGGACACCAAACACCGGCGTGTGCGCTATCTTCTCAATGCCACCACCCGGTTCCGGGATTATTTTCCGCCGGAAATCTATGAGAAATCCGAACTGATCAGCCGCCGGGGACCCCACACCGAAATCAGCGTGCCCAGTTCTGCACGTCCCGACGCCCCCCGGGTGCTCTACGTTATCCCGACCTTCGGCTGGGAACGCGAGCATGTTGCCGGCGGGCATGTAAGCCGGCGCTGCGGCGGCGGGCTGCGTGTCTATCTGGACCGCCCCTGGTACTCCTCCGGGGAAGGCGAGCTCCTCGGAGTGGTCATGGCCGGCTCGGCGCCATCACCGGGTCCGGGACTCTCAGCGCCAACGATTCCAACGGTACCCCAACCCGTGAGAGCGCAGTTTTTCGCCCCGGGCTTCACCCCCGACAATCCGCTGCGGCTGCTCACCACCCAGTGCGGGGTCGATCCCATCTGGAAAAGCGAGGATACGCCCGCCAACCTGACCCCGATCCATTTCCCGGAAGCGGCCACATCCCGGAACGGATTGACCTTCGAGGAAGTGGACGACCTGTACGCCTCGGTGGCCGGACATGAGGTCCATTTTGACACGGAGCGCGGACTCTGGTACAGCGACATTGTGGTGGATCTCGGCCAGACCTACTACCCGTTCATCCGCCTGGCACTGGCAAGGTTCCAGCCCGAATCCATCCCTGATGCACATCTTTCAAGGATCGTCCTGGCCGACTTTATCCAGCCCGCGCCTGACCGCACCGCCGCCGTGATGCGTCCGACCAAATCCGAAATTCGTGTGATGGTCTCGGGTGGATTCGGGCTGAATACCATATCCACAAGCATTGGCCAGAATCCGATCGGACAACAGGGCCAGGACCCGATCCGGTTTACCCACCGGGTGGTGGCGACCCTGGAACAGCGCAACCTCGGTTCCACGGACGCCTGGCTTCCGGCCGCCGATCAGTTCACCGAGGTGGAGCTGCCGCCTGTCCAGCAGTACGGGGCCAGAATGCTGTGGATGACCACTTTCACGCTCGAGGATCCTGACAAGGAAGACACCATCATTGCGGCCCCGGTTACCGAAAAAGAGTACCGGGTGGTGGTCAAGGAATACGAAATGCTCCCGGCAGACCAGCCTCAGCACGATGCTACAGTCTCAACCATCGGTCCCAATATCGGCAAGCGGATCGTCTATGCCGATGCCATAGAAGTACCACCGGCACAACAGCCCTGATATGCACCGATCACGTACATATCGGCAAGCTGCCCTGTCCGCCCTGCTGGCGGCAGGCTGTCTGGCCATGAGCGGCACAACCTTTGCCCTTGAGGACCAGGGCAGCACCCGGCCGGTGCAGCTAATCTACGGCGGGTATCACAAAATGTATTTCGAAACAGTCAACCGGCAACACTACGGTTCCGAGCATCCGCTCACTCTGTTTCGCTGGGAGCTGCAGCCGACCGTCAGCGCATACGGAGTGCCGCTGACCATGAGCCTGTTCTATACCACCGAAGACAACGATCCGGGCGGGAATGCCGGCCGGTTCCAGTTCGGGCTCAGTCTCAGCAGCGACCAGCTTGAACAGACGATCCGCGATCGCCTGCAGAAAGAAGTGCATCAATCGACGCAGGAACTGATGGACTTGGAGCCGTCTCTGACAACGGAGGCGGATCGCGCGCAGATCACCGACCGCATGGACCAGCTGGCTGACCTCCAGCACAATCTGGATGTGTCGTCCCGGCGCCTGGACCAGCTGCAAAATCTTGGCCTGCTCAGTTCCACCGAGAGGCTGGCCATGCGGTTCCCGATGCTGGGTATCGGAGCGGCTTATCCCCAATACTCCAGGTTTGTGATGCAGGGCATCACGGTGAGCGGATTCCATCTTGAAGTGCTTCCGGGAAGAGCATTTCTCGGGACAAATATCGGAAGTGTGAGAAATCCCGCCGGAGCACCGGGATTCTCACGGTTCGGCAACTTTGAAAACGACCGGAAAATCTATGCCGGACGAGTCGGATATGGACGCCCCTTTGGCAGACACATGCACCTGATGGGTGTATTTGTGGATGAGTCCCGTGATGATCCGCTGCATGACAACATGTCGGGGCTTGAGCGGTATCCAAAAATGAAAAATTTCATCACCGGCTTGAAGTTCCGTATGGGCGCCATCCGTGACAGGCTGGATCTGCAGGGCGAGCTGGCGGCATCATTCCTCACAAGGGATGCCGATGCACCGGAAATCGCCAATGAAGACCTTGGCCGTATTCCCATCCTCTCTTCGCTCATCGACCCCAACCTGAGCAGCTCGGCGGATGTGTCCGGTATGGTGGACGCGGCCCTGCGCCTGCCGGGCCCGGGCACGAGGCTGCGTGTCGGAATGCAGTATGTGGGCCCCGGCTATATCAACCTGGCCACACCCGCCCTGCGAAACGACATGATCGAGCAAACGGGAGGAGTTGAGCAGTCGCTTATGCGGCGGCAGATGACCATCAGCGCAAACTTCAGGACCGAGCGCAACAACATCGACAATCTGAAAAGCTTCACACGGAGGTCGACCCGGTACGATCTGCAGCTGGCTTTGAATTTCCGTGATCTGCCCTGGATCAGGCTGCAGTACATTCCCGTCATCCAGACAAACCGGGCACATGATATGCCGACCGGTACACCCGGCGAATACACCTATAACACCAGGGTTGTGAACGTGATATGCGGGTATTCGGTGCCGGTCGGGACAGTAATGAGCACCTCCACGGTCAATGTCTCCGGACAGTTTGTAAGTACCGATCTTGTGAATGCAGACGCCACCTCCTTCCTGATTGGCCTGAACCAGCATCTGGCTTTTGGAAATACCACGGTTCATGGCGGGTACCAGCGGTTTTCCTTTACCCGGATGCAAAGCACCATGGTTCGAAACGATATCACACTGGGAGGTTCCAAACGCATCCTGGGCATGTGGCTGCATGAAACCGGCCTGCGGAATTCCTCAGGTCAAAACCAGGCGCGTGTAACCGGCCTTTGGTACCGGACTTCCATTCCTGTCCGGTACCTTGGGATATTCGAAATCATGATTGACCAAAACCGGTTCTCCGGCTCCATGTTTACCGACAGTACCTTTAATCAAATGCAATTCACGGCTTCGCTAACCCGGTCATGGTGACCATCATTTCGATTATGAAAACTTCCCTTTCACACAGAACTGACGGCCGGCTGATGACGCTGATGCCGTTGCTGTTGCTGATGCCGCTGAGCACAGCAGTCCTGCTTTTCCCGGCAACATATGTGAAATCGCAGGATGTTGTGATTGTCCGGATAACTCCGCCTCCACCCAACCAGTTCAGTGTAGCCGATCTGTGGCAGGTTGAGCTGACCAATCTGTCACGCCGGCCTATGGATGTGTACATTATCGGGACCGTGGAGCGTGAGGGTGCCGGACTGATACTCGAAGCGCGCTCCGCCGTTATTCAGATCATGCCCGGCCTGAAGCGGTTAACCGGAAACGAAGTGCAGCCGGTAAGGGTGAGTTATGTCGCATCGCGGTATCGTGATGCGGTCCTGCGCACGGGAAACATTCCCGCCGGGGAGTACATCCTTTGTGCCACGGCTTTTAACGCCCTGGACGGCAGGCAGTTGGGCCGGGATTGCCTGCACCAGTCCGTTCAACCCTACTCACCCCCACGTCTGGTGGCGCCTGCCGGTGACATGGTCATACACCAGCCCTATCCGGTATTTACCTGGACCCCCCTTGCGCCGATGCCACGGGACGGACTTGTTCGATATCAGATCAGGGTTGTGAAACTGCATCACGGTCAGCCACCGGAAGTGGCCCTTCAGACCAACATATCCTGGTTCGAAGAGCGGCATGTGCTGCAAACCTCGTATCCCTACCCCATCGAAGCCCGGCCCTTTGAAGCGGGCACATATGCGTGGTTCGTGGAGGCTGTGGACCCGCGAACCGGAAACCTGCTTGCCCGAAGCGAAGCAGGTGTGTTCGAGTGGGAGCCTATCCAGGTGCCGTCGGTCACGGATCTTGCTGTAATCATCACCCCGCATGGCATCCCGGCCGATCTGTTTGAGGCGATCATGAGACCCTGCTTGGAAAATCCGGATCCGTTCTTGCCGGGAGCGGTCATTGAAACCCAATATGAATAGGTCCGGCATCTTGCCCCCGGACATGTCCGGGGCTCACTCGGCATATTATGCTGCAATGCAATGGTCCGGAGCCCTCAGCTGCCGAATGTAAACCGGTGCCGCGCCGTTGAGCGCACCGGCCGGCCTTCGTGCCTGGCGGGATGGAAAAGCCACTGCATGGCCGCTTCCAGAGTGATCTCACGGAATCCGTACCCGGCATCGGAGACCACCTCATATTGTCCGGTCTGCCGGTTGAACTTACGCATCTCGTCAATTTCAGCCTCTTCCACCTCGCCGCTTTCAGAGACCACATACCGGACCACGATTTCAACACGCACCCCGTCACGACGTGCTTGCTGCGGCGTTACGGGTTCCACGATGCGCCGTACATTGGGTGGACGGTCCGGATTCTCCACGATTTCGCCGGGACCTTCCGGCATGGGAATCGGTCCCAAATCCAAATCCGCATCCAAACCTGCGATTTCGAGATCGAATTCTACATCCACCACTTCCTCGTCAGGGACCACCATCTGGGGACGCGGCACCAGGGGTGCCACTCGTTCCACCGCCGCCTGCTGTCTGGTTTCGATAAACTCCGGCATGATGATCTGATCTTCGTCGAATAGTCCATCCAGCTTTCTTTCACCCCCGATATGTACAGGCCAGAACCGAAACAGAAGAATAAACAGAACAAGTGTGCAGATAACTGCGATCTGTATCCTGAAATTATAAGCCCCGTTCCGTTTGTCGTTGAAATGCAATTGCCTCACAATCATATCTGTTTATCAGCCGGAGGCTATTATGTTATGCAAGCGCCTCTGGCCGGTTATCTGTTTTCGCAGGCCTGCAGTGCGGCACGAATGAAACCATCGTGCTTTTCAAGCTGCTTTTCCGCTTCCTCCTTGCTCACTTTGGCAAGGCCCATGAGCAAGGCAATTTTCACTTTGCCACCGGATTCCATCATCAGACGGGATGCTTCATCGTAATCGGCATCAGTAAACATGGTGATGATACGGCGGGATCGCTCAACAAGTTTCTTGTTGGTCAGCATCAGATCCACCATCACGTTTTCGTAGACTTTGCCAAGCCGGATCATGGCACCGGTGGAGATCATATTGCAAACCATTTTCTGTGCCGTGGCGCTCTTAAGTCTGGTGCTGCCCATAATAACTTCCGGTCCCACCGGTATGTCGATCATAACATCCGGTTCCTGCTTCAACTTGACACGCTCAGCCGATACGCAACAGACCATGATGGTACGTGCACCTCGACGTTTGGCTTCATCCAGAGTTCCCAGAACATAAGGTGTACGGCCACTGGCTGCCAATCCGCAAACCACGTCTTTTTCACTAACGTTCAGATGTGCAATATCTTTTTCACCGTGTTCCGGGAGATCTTCTGATCCTTCCTGAGCAACAAACATGGCCTCACGGCCACCGGCAATAAGCCCGACTACCTGATCGGGCCGGGTTCCGAATGTCGGCGGGCATTCGGCCGCATCCAGAACACCCAGGCGTCCGCTTGTGCCTGCTCCGGTATACACAAGCCGCCCTCCCTGTGCCAAAGCCTGATGTGCAAATGATACCGCCCTTGCAATCTGATGCTTTCGGGTGCTCACGTTTTCGGCAACCAGCTTGTCCTGTTCGTTCATCAACCTGACGATTTCAAGTGGATCCGCCAGGTCAATATGCATGGTTTCGGGGTTTCGCTGCTCGGTCTCCAGCTTCTTGAGTTGATTGTAGAGTGCTTGCTTGTCAGACAAAATAATGCTCCTAACTTTTCGTAATGTTACGATCCGGTTTTACGTCCCATTTTGCCAATATACGCAAGAAGCATAAAGCTGACTTGAAAATTCTATTTCCTGTTTTTGCGACGCGCCCACCAGGCTGATTTGTCCCTCCTGTCTTCGCGGTTATCAGGTTTCGTTCGGCTGTTATACACTCCGGTCTCCAACCTGGGATCACTGATCAACGAAGAAGTAGACCCAGAGCCGAAACTGTTGTTATTGGATGCAAGCCGAAGCAGGCCGGCGATAAGAGCTATGGAATGCGTAACAGGTCCGGCCAGAAGTTCCTCTCCGGAAAAGTGATCCGGGATGAAATGCGTGTCGTATCGTCCTTCCCGAAATGCTTTGTGTTCCATAACATAGCGACAAAAGGGAATGGTTGTTGGGAAACCGGTCACCACGGTGTCGTCCAGGGCACGGATCATACGTGAGATAACCTCTTGCCTGTTGTTTCCGTGGACAATGAGCTTGGCGATCAATGGGTCGTATTCGGTGGTGACACGCTGACCCGACCGCACTCCCTCATCTACCCGCACATAAGCTCCGCTGGCCGGACGCCATACTCTGACTGTTCCTGTTGCGGGCAGAAATTGTTCAATTGGATTTTCAGCGCATATACGACATTCTATGGCGTGTCCCTGCATGTGAACTTCCTCCTGTTTCCAAGGGAGTGGGTGCCCTTCGGCAATGCGAATCTGAAGTGCCACAAGATCCAGCCCAGTGATCATTTCTGTAACCGGATGCTCCACCTGAAGACGGGTATTCATTTCAAGAAAATAGTAGCACCTGTTGCTGTCGACCAGAAACTCCACCGTACCGGCACCCACATATCCACAGCTTTTCGCAACGCGAACAGCAGCCTGTCCCATCTCTGTGCGCAGTTTTTTATCAAGAAACGGACTCGGCGCCTCCTCAATAACCTTCTGATGACGTCGCTGAATAGAGCATTCGCGATCAAAAAGGTGGACACAATTACCGTGTCTGTCGGCAAATATCTGAAATTCCACATGCCGTGGCTCATGCAGATATTTCTCTATGTAAACCCGGTCATCACCAAATGCACCGGCCGATTCCGAACGTGCCGCTTTCAACGCGGCTGGAAGATCAGCTGCCGATGCTACCTTGCGCATACCCTTGCCTCCCCCGCCGGCCGCCGCCTTGATCAGCACAGGATATCCGATGTTATCACCAGCTGCGACTGCTTCATCGTCCGTGATCACCATAGACCTGGTTCCCGGAGGGATGGGTACCCCCGCCTGATCCATAAGCGCACGTGCCCTGGTTTTATCCCCCATTTCCCTGATGCTTTTCGGTTCCGGACCAATAAAAACGATTTTTTCACGGATGCAGGCTTCCGCGAAGTCAGCATTTTCACTCAGAAATCCATAACCGGGATGGATCGCATCTGCTTGCCTCTCCCGGGCAATGTCCAGAATCCGATTCTGATTAAGATAGGTTTCAGCTGCGGTATGGCCTTCAAGCAAAACGGCTTCATCTGCAAACAGGGTATGAGGACTCCGCGCATCCGTTGCGGAATAGATGGCGACTGTTTTTAATCCCAGTTCACGGCAGCTGCGAATCACTCTTACTGCAATTTCGCCGCGATTGGCAATGAGAACTTTACGGAACATGACGCTGAAGAATATCTCCCCGGATTCCCCACTTGTTATCCCCTGTTTCCAGCCAGTAATCGAAAATATGCTCAATGGCCTTTGAACGCAGAATATCACTCATCATATAGTTGAGATCCAGATTGAGGTCATCGGGCGTTACCACCAGTCTGATGTCACTGTTTCTGATCTGCTCCAGCAGCTCTTTGTCCTCCAGATTTGGCAAATACTCCAATGGATTATTGAAATATACGTTACGGTCAAAAAAATCATCCATGAACGGACGGATCTGGAACCGGCCTCCAATAGCAATAACTTTGTGAATTTGGCCCGGATGTTTCAGAAGCAAATTTAGTGCATGATATCCACCCATATCAACTCCCGCGGCCATGACAAACGGGTTATTTGTAGTTTTATGTATGAACGGCAGCACTTCATCAATGATATAGCTCTCATAGTGACGATGACGATTAATTCGGACCCTGGGCGAAATTTCAGTATTGAAAAACGTTTCATTATCAACCGAATCCACACAAAAAATAAGATTGTGTCCGTTTTCGATCTGGTATGACAAAGAATCTATCAGACCCCGTTCTTCCCATTCGGATCTGTCCCCGCCGGCACTCGGCAAAGCCAGCAGAGGAGTGCCTTCGTTTCCATAGACCGACAGGACGATCTCTCTTCCCAAACTCGGACTTTGCCAGCTTTGGCTTGTTTTTTCCATAGCAGAGGGTTTAATGAAGGCGCAGTATCATTACGTAACAAACCTATAGCCGCAAAGCTAACGGATAACAGGGAATTTTAAAACTTTTTTCCAGATCAGGATCGAGCGGCGTGCCACCATATGCCTGGAAGATTGAGTATTTTTTGCGTTAATGACAAGTGTGCCCTGCGGGTAAATACCTGATAATTGTTTTTTTCTATTTTGTCCAGGATACGGGCGTAATTGACCCGTGCCAGCCTGACCGGGATCTGACTGTCTGAAGAAAGCATTGGTATCCCCTTGTCAGCACTCTCATAATACCTGCGTGTGCGATCAATCTGGAATTGCATCATACGAATAAATGGATCCGACAAGTGATGATTGAACAGATCTGCTTCCGAAACTCCAAAGTGTCTGAGGTCTTCCGCCGGCAAGTAGATGCGATCACGAAGCAGATCCTCCCCAATGTCTCTTAGAATATTGGTCAGCTGCATGGCGATACCCAGATCTACAGCATGGTCAAGTGCCGATTTATTCTTGTAGCCAAATACCTCGCTTATCATCAGTCCCACCACGGAAGCAACCTTGTACGAATATTCATAGAGCTCATCGAAAGTTTCGTACCTGTTTTTGGCAAGATCCATGCAGACCCCGTCAATAAGTGCAAAAGGAAGCGAAATATCGATATGATACCTTCTGAGAACGTCGGAAAAAGCAATGAGAATGGGATTGTCGGACAGCTCGCCATCGTAGGTACGGCGCAAGAGTTCTTTCCATTCCGAAAGTCTGTGTTCTACCTCCTGAAGTTTCACCGGATTTCCGGCAAC
>SKXL01000240.1 GCA_007128425.1 Balneolales bacterium
CGGAAAAAGCAATGAGAATGGGATTGTCGGACAGCTCGCCATCGTAGGTACGGCGCAAGAGTTCTTTCCATTCCGAAAGTCTGTGTTCTACCTCCTGAAGTTTCACCGGATTTCCGGCAACAAGGTCTTCGGCTTCATCCACCAGATTATCGAGAAAACGGCACAGCCCGTAGATGGCAAAAATACTTCGCTGTTTTTGATGCGGAAGGAATCGTGTGGCGAGATAAAACGTTTTGGCGTAGGTTCGGGTGGTATTGCGGCAATGGACATAGGCACTGCGCAGTTCCGGTTCCTTAACCTCATCCGTCACCGCTCGGTGTATTGAGGTTCGTTCGTAAATGGAACGCAATGACCAGGAAGGCACGGAGTCCGGACTTTTCATAGCGGTTGTGTTTGAATTTAAGAGACAAAAGACTAAATCCGTTGATTTCGTTCCCTTCCAGTACTATAGAATGTACAAAATTGTTTTTTCCTCCGGCTATTATTGGTTGAATTATATATTTGTCGAATCGGCTTTCCATGCCGACATTAAGACCATGTCATGCCAATCTTGTAATGCAACGTAACCTTAATGTATTATTTCAGTAAATTTCATTACTTTAGGTAATTAACTTTGATTTTTTTCAATTACGATTTAAATCAGGGTGGGTGAAATCCAATTTCCGGTTTCAATTTTTGGACCGGCTTTGTTTATCACTTCAGCCTGATTTGCCGACCTTGTTTTATGATTGGATGATATCTCCGTTCTAACTTGATTTCATGCATTCATATATTATTATTAACTTATAATTTTACGCCAAATTCTTATAGCTGAGATGGCAAAAAAAAACACTATTTATGATGTCGCCCGGGTTGCCAATGTGGCCATATCAACCGTATCGCGGGTGCTGAACGACTCACCCTATGTTTCCGAGGAAACAAAGAAACGGGTCCAGAAAGCCATTAACGAGCTTGATTTTCGTCCGCAGGTAAATGCAAGAAAACTGGCAAGACGCGAAGCACAGATTATTGCAGTTGCACTGCCGACGTTCACCACCCCCTTTTTCAATGAAGTGCTTAAAGGGGTAAAGGACCGACTTAAAGACACGGATCTTGATTTTATTATCTACAATACCGGATCGGAAAATTCCGAAGAAACACTTAAAATGTTTCTGGACCGAGGGATTCCCGATGCCCTGCTTATCATCTCCATAAACATCGAAGATGAAATCGCAAGAAGATTAAAAAACGCTCAGATACCCGTTGTTCTGGTAGGTGCCAGGCATAATGACTTTAACTTTTTCTTCTGGAACAACTACAAAGGCGGCTACATGGCCGGCGAACACCTGATTAAACAGGGATACAAGCGAATCGGCAT
Source organism: Balneolales bacterium (assembly GCA_007128425.1). GTDB lineage: Bacteria > Bacteroidota > Rhodothermia > Balneolales > Natronogracilivirgulaceae > SKNL01. Next base: position 1,358 of record SKXL01000240.1, read on the forward strand.
GGTGCGCTCCCACAGCAAATCCATAGTCGCCGATTTCCGTGAAAAAGGGTTTCGGGAAGTGCTTAAAACCTATAATCTCCCTTTCGATGAAAACTTTTTCGTGAAAGGAATCACTCGCAAGCATTCGGGTTACAGCGAGGAAGCCGGATATGAGGCCGTCCAGATCATGAAGGAGCGGGGTGATTTGCCCGAAGCCATCTTCTGCACCAACGACGCTCAGGCGATCGGTGTCATCCATGCCCTCCAGGAGTTCAAATATCGCATCCCCGAGGATATCGGTGTGATGGGCTACGACAATATAAAAACGGCTCATTATCTTGGTCTTTCAACCATCGACCAGAAGATGTACGATGTGGGCATGATGTCCATTGACCGCCTGACCACCATGATCAAGGAAAAAGACACCAGTATTCTCCAGAAAGAAATTGAACCAAAACTAGTAGCCCGTAACTCCACCCGGCGCCCGTGAAATCAAATGCCGACCTTTCTCAGCTGATTGAACACTGCATCTACCAAACCAATGTCCCGGGCAGGCCTGCCGATTACAGAGGCAAGGTGCGTGACATCTATTACCTGGATCAGAAACGGATGGCCATCGTTGCAACCGACCGGATCTCCGCTTTTGATCATATTTTCAACGAACCGATTCCGTATAAAGGCCAGTTACTGAACCAGCTGGCATGGTATGGATTCCGACAGGTTGAGGATATCTGCACGCACCATGTGCTCGATGTGCCTCATCCCAATGTCACCGTTGCCCGCAAGTGTCAGCCTGTGCCGGTCGAAGTGGTTGTGAGAGGCTATCTTACCGGTCACGCATGGAGGGTTTACAGGGATGGTGGCCGCACGCTTTGTGGACAATTGCTTCCGGAAGGAATGCGGCAACACGAAGCTTTCCCCGAACCCATCATCACTCCATCCACCAAAGCCCACGAGGGGCACGACGAGGATATCACCGAACAGGAGATCATAGAACGCGGTCTCGTATCAGAAAAAAGATGGAAAGAGATCAACGATACGGCCCTCAGGCTTTTTCGGCGGGGGACGGAGGTGGCCCGCGATAAGGGCCTGATCCTGGTCGACACAAAATACGAATTCGGATTGTCCGATAATAAACTTGTTCTGATCGACGAGGTACACACCGCCGACTCCTCTCGCTATTTCCATGCAGACGGTTATGAGAAGCGGCAGGAAAAAGGTGAACCGCAAAAACAGCTATCTAAGGAGTTTTTAAGAGAGTGGCTCATCGAAAGTGGTCATCACGCTACACTGGATCAAAAACTGCCGGTGCTCCCGGACGAGCTGCGCATCTCTATCTACAATCGCTACCGTGAACTGTACGAAAAACTGACCGGCGAAGACTTTATACCTGCGCCCACCACGGATTTCAATCGATGGCTTGGTGAATTTTTGGAAGGATAGGCAATTCAGGACATTCGGTTGAAGCCCCTGTTACAAGTTATTAAAAGAAGTGCCACGGTTTTTAAACCGGTATTGCACAAATGCTATGGCACATTTAAAAACTTGTGCGTTTGCAGGCTGATGGTCCATTCCGGATGTTTTTTCACATAATCCACAATCAGGGGAATGGATTCCGGCGTATCCCACTCGGGTTGAAGCATTTTCCGGGTGTGCGACGGACATTTAACCGCATTCTTCTCGGCATAGATGAGGTCCTTGCGGGTCAGTACAACCACTTTCAGTTCATCCGCCAGGGCAAACACCTGTTCAATTGGTTCTTTGAAGCGCTTGGGCGATAGGGTAACCCAGTCGATTTCTCCGCTCATGGGTGATGAACCGCTGGTTTCGAGGTGGATGCGCATTCCGGCTTCATGCAACCCGGCACATAGCGGCGCAAGATCGTGCAGAAGTGGTTCTCCGCCAGTGATCACTGCAAAGGCAGCCCCGGAATGGGCGGCGGCCCTGACCAGTTCAGCCGCAGAAATTCTTGGATGTTGTGATTCGTCCCAACTCTCTTTGACATCGCACCACCAGCA
>SKXL01000021.1 GCA_007128425.1 Balneolales bacterium
AAGGAATTACTTTTACCGGATATGAGAACGACAAGGTCATATATGAGCTGGTCTCCGGGACTTATGAATTTATGATTCCCTGGCAAAGCCTGTATGACTGATAACAGAAACACCAGTCCGAAATGTACTGACCCCTGCCTGATAATATGAGCAGCTTTAAAAAGTGTTTTCGTGATTAATGACCCCCATTTAGTTCGGCAACAAAAGGCCACGGACGAGTGGCCTTTCCTGTTTTCCGCACGGCTCAAAAAAGTTAACGTAAGTTACTGATATTTAGAGGTATATTTTTTATCAGGGTGTTGCATTTCGGAAATCAGGATCTGATTGCAATATTGTTGATACCTATGATGGGGTTGATACCAGAATCGTTGCAAATCGACCTTTCACTTTTGATAACAACGCTTCTGCGGATGGTGACGATGAGGAGGATGAAGCTCCGTTTTAATGCACTTGCCGTCCTGTGCTTCTTTGACGAAGTTCTGATGCTCTCTACTCACCTTGACGCATATTGGCCCATTACTGTGATTTATGACTGCAACGGTTATTCGGGATAGAATTCGTTGGTCGCGACTTGATGGAGCTTCCAGCAGAAAAATGCTAATCCGTCACTTGTTCCCTGAAGCCGCGCCTCCACGCATCCCGAGCACCCGCTCCACGATACGCTCAGCCTCCTCCTGACCCAGGTAGCGGAACCCGCTTGCCAGGGCGCGCAGCCGGACCTGCACCTCCTCATCGGACAGCGGATCGGCTTCCGGGAGATACCCGTTATCAGCGAGCCAGTTGCGCAGATCCGTCTTTTTATCTTCACGGAAACGTTGCAGGGCGCCCTGTTCCACTTCCTTGAGAAACCGTACAGGATCGTATCCGACTTTTTGGACAAGCGCGTCCGCCCGCTCCAGATACGCATCGGTGATGGCGCCGCTGTCGCGCAGGGCTGACGGCGTAACGGGCCGGGGCCGTCCCTCCTGCCAGAGCCCCAGCGCCTTCGAAGCCAGATCCGCGGCATCCTTCATTTTGCCAATCTGCTCATCATCAGCCGCCAGCTTTCCACCATGATCCAGGAAGATTCGGATCTGCCGCCAGGTCATCAATCCGGCCCGCAAGCATTCGTAAATGAGATCCGTATCGTCGGTGAGGTACCACGGATGAAGGCGATCCGCCCCGGTCGCCAGCGGATCAGTCGTCAGCGAATCAGCCGCCAGCGGATCGGCCGCCGGCACATTGAGTACCTCCCCGTACTGCTCGTGTGATTTGCCCTTCGACGGCGGGACATCGCTTCCGTATCCGAACCGCCATCTGGGCGACGCACCCGCATCACGGGCACCTCCCGCATCCACAAGATCACGGGCACCTCCCGCATCCACAAGATCACGGCCATCCCCGGCTTCACCGGTATCCCCGCTGCCGGGCCCATCTCCGCCGAGCCCGTCGCCGGCAGGGAACAGCTCCCCGCGCCCGAGCGTCCTGACCTGCACCAGTTCGCTGTCCCCGGTCGCCGCCGCCTTCTGCATCCACTTCTCCACCTCGTCGCCCTGCGCCGTGAAATAAAACACCTGCCGCCCCTCCCGGCTGATGGCCAGCAGCGCATCCATGATGGCGCCCGCCCGCGCATCGTCGCTCACGGCCAGCAGCTCATCGGCAAAAAACGGCACCCGCACCCCGCTCTCAAGCTGCTCGACAAAGGCCATCCGCACCGCCAGCAGCAACTGGATGCGCGTGCCCTCCGACAGCCGGTCCAGCGGATACATGTCCCCGTTGTTGACGTGGTCGATGGCCACAAATCCGGGTCCATCCTGTATCACTTCCAGCTCGTACCGGTTTTCGGTGAAACTCCGGAACAGCTCATTGGCCCGGTGAAACACATCGGGATAGTTCCGCCGCTGGTTCTCCTTTTTCAGCCATTCCACCGTGCGGGACAGAATGGCGTCCGACAGGTAGTCTTCAAACTGTCCGGCAAGCCGCTCACGCGCAGTATCTTCCAGCCGAAGCGCATCCGCCAGAACCTGCTTCCCGATCCGCTCCTTCAGCAGCGTTTCGATACTGGTGATCTCCTTCTGAAGCTTCTGCGCCTCGTCCTCCGCCCTGCGGCACGACGCCACTTCGGCTTCGGCCTGCTCGCGGGTGAGTCCCTCAACGTCCGACTCGTAACCCTCGTGCTGCCGGATATTGTTCAAATTCGATTCCTTCTTCTGTTCAAGTTCCCGTTTCTGCCGGATGCATTCCTGATAGGCACCGTGCTCCTCGTCCAGTTTCAGCAATCCGGCATAGTCCTCCGGCTCCAGTCCGAGCGTACCGTAAAGCTTATCTGCCCGTTCCTGCTCTCTCTTCCGGTGGTCCTGCGTCTTTGCGGACTGATCTTCCCCACTCCGGATCTGCTGCTGCAGTTCACGCCATCGGCTGTTCCTGTTCGCCAGCCGGTCGAGCTGTTCGCGAAAATCGCGGTGAGATAATGCAGATACCTGGCTGAAAAGATCGGCATGCTTGTGACGCTGACTGCCGGACCCGGATGTCACATCCCGGACACCCTTCCCGGTTCCCGCATCGGCATCGCGGCCGGCATCTGTTCCGGCTCCCGCATGTACTCCGGCCCCCGCATCTGACGAAGTTCCATCATACTCACCGATCAGCTCCACGAACTCCTCCTGCAGCCGGACCCGCGAACCATCGCAGCCGGCCCTTTCCTCCCGCAATCCCGCCAGCTTGTCTAGAATCTCATTGTATTTGTGGATGTGATGCAGCCGGAAATGCAGCTCAGGCAAACCGACACCTTCCGGTGCCACACCCGATTCCCTGGCGAGCTGCACCCGCGCGGATGCGATCTTTTCAAGCTCGGAAACGGCATCAGCCCTCTTTTTCTCAATGATTTTCTTGCGGTCCCGGTTGCGTTCGGTTTCGCGCAGCGGCAGATACGATTCGGTCAGTGCCAGGAACCGCTCCTTCACGGAATCGATATCCCAGCGCTTCGGGGCATCAAGTCCGCTTTCAGCAAACCGTGTGGGGATGCGGCCCGATTCGGCCTCCAGCCGGGTCTTCCGCAGCCGGATCCACTCAGCACCCAGCCACATCAACGGGATGAGGATCAGCAATCCCGCCAGCGGCTCGATCAGCATGGCGCCGGCTGCCAGAGCGGCCAGCAGCAGCATGGCTGAGGCTTTGACCGGCGGGATGCCGCGTAACTGCACTCCGGCCACCTCGCGCAGCCACTCCGTGAGGAGGTCGATGCCCTTGTGGACATCCCCGGCAGTCGCACCGGATTTTTCACCCTTGGCATGGCCTGCTTTTTCGCCTGTGACTTCAGCTTTTCTTTGACCCGCCGCGACAGTACCTTTCTCCC
>SKXL01000015.1 GCA_007128425.1 Balneolales bacterium
CGAACCCGCGCCTCATCCACCTCCACCGCAAGGCACACCCCGCCGTTCATTGTCGCAGCAAGCGGCTGCGCCCCGCCCATACCGCCGAGACCGGCCGTAAGCACCAGGCGTCCGGCCAGTGACCCGCTGAAATATTTCTCTGCACAGGCAGCAAACGTCTCATAGGTTCCCTGCAGGATACCCTGGCTTCCGATATAGATCCACGAACCGGCCGTCATCTGCCCGTACATCGTGAGGCCGAGCTCTTCCAGCCGTCGAAACTCCTTCCAGGTCGCCCAGCGCGGCACGAGCTGAGCATTGGAAATCAGCACTCTCGGGGCTTCCTCATGCGTGCGGAACACCCCCACCGGCTTTCCGCTTTGGACCAGCAGCGTTTCATCGTTTTCCAGGCGTTGCAACGTGGCGATGATTCGGTGATAGCACTCCCAGTTCCTTGCCGCTTTACCCGTTCCGCCGTATACGATAAGTTCATCCGGTTTTTCAGCGACAACCGGATCCAGGTTATTCATCAGCATCCGCATTGCCGCTTCCTGATGCCATCCTTTGCAGGACAACCTGTTTCCGTGAGGGGCTTTTACTTGAAATAACATTTCGGATTCCATGTCCACCTCATCCATCCTGAATTAGAATTGAAGCGATTGTTTCAGCAGCCTGATGTTTCCGGATTGCGATACAACACCATTTCCTGTCTGCATTCTAACCGGAATATAGGCTTCGCCGAGGCAAGCTGAAAGAGACAAGACGAAACAGGCACATGTCATTTCTTTGGAAACCAAATAAAAGTGCCGGATCATACTTGAGTTCCATCTCTCTGTGAAGTACATTTTTAATGTGCAGTCAGTGCGCCCGATCGGTGCAACCATTTGAAAACTGCCTGATGTCGGCTATTACGATTTTCGCCGGACCACATCTCATAATTAAAAATATCGAACTCATGGAATCAGTACCTCCTCCTCATTCGAATGCCCTGTTGAATAAATTTGTTACCATGTAACAAACCTATTTTATTCAAAAACGAAAAGACGTTTGATTTGCATAATAACACTTGAGATCCGTAATAAATACAGGCGTGAAAGAATCCATGAAATTTCAAACACATCAAAATCTGGGATTGTAAAAAAGCGTTACTCCTGTACAGCCCTCCTCAAAGTAATCAGGCCCATACAGATCATTGCAGATTCATAATCAACACATGAAAATTAACGAGGTGCGAAATGGTTACCGAAAAAATGATCAAAAAGCTCATTCAAAAAAACGGTCAGCACAACATCACCATCACCATGCCGACCGAAAAGATTGGAGATGAACGTCAACAGAACCCGATTCGTTTTAAAAACCTTCTTTCAAGTGCCGCAGTGCAACTGCAACAAAGAGGAATGAAAGAAGCTGAAGCGGTCGATTATCTCAAACCGGCCAAAGAGCTGCTTGGTCAACCATTATTCTGGTCCAACATGGAGCACGGAATGGCTGTCTACCTGACGACCGACTATTTTGAGGTGTTCAAACTACCCTATGACATGAAGGAGATGGTATATGTAAACAAGGAATTTCGTATCACCCCTCTTCTGCCGATGGTCAGCATTAATGGCAGCTTCTGCATCCTGGCCATCAGTCAGGAGAATATCCGGCTGTTGAGGTGCACGCGTACCACCGTAAACGAAATTACACCGGATGACATACCGGTATCCATGTCCGACTGGCTGGATGAATTGCCTCAGCCACATATTCAATTCCATACGGGAACCGAAAGAGACGGTGCCAGGTATTTCGGACATGGCGCTTCAGAGGAAGACCGGAAAGAAATCACCGAACAGTATTTCCGCGATATTGAAAAAGGGATTACGCGAGTGATGAAACAGATCAATGATCCGCTTCTGATTGCCGGCCTCAAAACCAATATCTCTCTTTATTCAAAAATCAATAACTACAAGCGTATTCTTGACAGAACAATAAACAGAAATCCAAATGACCTTAGCGAAGCACAGCTGCGGGATCACGGTTGGGATGTGATTCGGGACTTTTTCCTGAGCGATCTGTATGAATCGGTGGGTATATATCGTGACAGCCCCGATGAACGCATATCGAACGACCCTTCAGAGATCATCACATCAACAATCATGGGCAAATCAGCTGCCATCTTCATCAAAAAGGACCTTGTTCGCTGGGGTAAATACGACGACAAAAACCACAAGGTCATGTACCGGAACGAACCTGGCAACGGCGATGTGGACCTGATGAACTGGCTCTCCATAAAAGGCATTGAAACCGGAAGCAACGTGTACATTCTTCCGCAGGATGAGATGCCGGATCATTCGGAAGTCGCAGCTCTGTTCCGGTTCTGAGCCATATTGACCTGGTGACGAAACGGGCCAACCGACAGGCCGGCTCAACCTGATTATTTCAGTCCGGCGGAGGCTTCGTTGACATTCAGGATGTGGTCACCGATCTTTTCCAGCCGGTTGATGAAATCGAGATAATAGATGCCCACCTTCGCGGTGTACTCACCGCGCTCAAGTCGTGCATAATGGATTTCGCGGAGTTCATCGCGAAGCGCATCTATTTTCATCTCCATCAGCTGCGCTTCTTTCATATCCACATCGCCGTACTCGCCGGTCATGTTCTCCCGCATCAACTGAAGGGCATCCTGAACAAGCTGCATCATATCCTTGATCTCCTCCATCGCAACGTCGGGCAGAGAGAGATCTTCGGAATCCATGCGGTCAAAGGTCCTCGAAATCTGATAGTAGATATCGGCAATCCGTTCCAGATCATTCGTCATTCGCAACATGCTCCTGACCCTGCGTGAGGAAGTTCTGGAAAGGTTGAATTCCGATACATTGGTCAGGTACTGGGCAATCTCCAGCTCAATCTTGTCTGTTATCTCTTCTCTGTTCTTGATCTTGTCCAGAAACTTCTGCCGCTTGTCTTTGTCCTTGAAGAACAGACCGTATGTGCTGTAGCTGATCTTTTCGGTGATTTTCGCCAGTTGTTCCAGCTCTTTGTATGCTTCTGCAATGGAGAGTTCGGCCGTCGGCATAAGTCCACCACTAATGTAGGTCAAACGTTTCTGCTCATCCTCTGTGCCACGTGAGGGCTGTATCCAGGTCACCAGCCGGATGAGCAATGGAACAAACCCAAACAGAAGTGCGACATTCAGTACATTGAATGTGGTATGGAACAATGAGAGTCCGAGTGTGGCATTGATACGCGCCTCAGGGGAGTCATCCAGTACCGACAGGTGTGCCGGTGTAAAATTGATAATCATGAAGTCCACGAACTTCAGGAATACCGGCATCAGTGCC
>SKXL01000125.1 GCA_007128425.1 Balneolales bacterium
ATGAAAATACAGATTGTAATTAAAAATATAACAGCAGGTCAATTCTGCAACCTGCCAGGATAACGGTTTCGTTCGTTTGATCATTTCCAACTGAGATCTAAGCAGACAGAGAAGCCGCTGTTTATTTAATTTCCATATCCAGCGTTCTCCGATACTGCTCTCCGGACTCATTATCCTCAACGATGATGTCAAGTCGATATTTGCCCGAATCAGCATGCGAAAGGTCGACTTCAAAAAACTGGTGATCGTAGGGTCTGTCGGAGACAGCATGCCAGGACAACGAGACCTCTCTGGAGCTTCGACGGAATAAACGCCGTCTCTGCTCTGGTTTAAGCATATAGGTGATACTGTATCGATGTTCTCCGGATTCGTTTGGTTTCAGATTGTACACCTCAAAAAAGATTTGAAGATCTTCATTCAAGGAGATGTCGTTACCGGAGAGCACTCCCATGTCCACTGACTTGATTCTGACCGGCTTTTTTTGAGCACTGCCAAGCACCAGGTCGCTGATGACCAGGCGGCCATTGTTTTCGAGCGCTTTGTTGGCTTCAGTCCACTCCCGGCTCACCCCGACCAGGTTATTGCCAAAAAAAACGGGAATTTCCGAGTCCGGAATGAGATAAAACTCAGAAAAAATCTGGAGTCCGACATCTTCCCCGGACAATGGCAGTACGATTGACAGATACAAGTCATCTACAGCTGATGCAAGCTCTCTTAACATGGAAGTGTGCTCTTCAAGGTGCTGACTCATACGTTCGCCCTTTCTGTACATATTGAACCCCTGTCTGAACAGATAGCCTGCCGGCTGTAAATCTTCATGTTCATTCAGAGCCTCCCCAATCCTGTTGAGACGGGGTGGCGGGAAGAGTATGATACAGGTAACGGGATTCATGTTTTCATCAAAGAAGCGATACTGCCGATGAAGCATGGTGTATGCAACCAGTCTTTGTTCATAGATACTTTGACTCTGCGGTGCCCGATCCTGCATTCTATGCATGTCAAAGGCTGCCAATTGCGGTGAAAGCAGATCGTCCAGCATTCGAGCATTCACATTATTATGAAAGACAGCCTGATTCCATCTTCGCTCGTATTCCATGAACCGCCTTCCAAAATAATGATCAAGGGTAGAGACTTCATTATACAGCATCATCTGCAAAAAGTAACCTGCCCGAAATGCCGTTTGGGTGCCTCTTCTGCCAACAACTACACTTCGGTAACCGCTGCTGTTGATGAAATCATCAAGACTGTCCATAAGTCGATAACGTCCCTCACGCCCCGGCCGGCCAAAAAGAAAAATGATGGATCCCTCCTCCGATATCCGGTCGTATCGCCACAAATCGTATCTGCCCGGCGAATAATTCTGCATGATATTCATTTGCAATGAGTAGGTCTGTCCAACGTTCACCAGACCCACTTCAACCAGATCAAAAATTCTGTTTCGGATCTCGGCAGTATTATGAGAGAGGATACCGGATCGATGACGATCTGGCGGACCAAATCGCACATAAATCAATGCACGCTCATCCGTGCCATAAACGGTACTTTCGTCGTTGGTAAAGTGTTCCCGGGAATAGTGGATCCGCTGCCAATGCTCAAGAAGCCGTTCATTTTGATCGGAAGACGGAATCATGTTATTTCTGATCCAATACTCACGAATCTCCTGGAAAAGTCGGGGATCACGCTCTTGATGAAACCGGATCCATTCTCGAAATGTGCTGCGCTCGACAAGCGGCTCCATCATCAATATTTCCTGCTTTATCTCATTCGCAAATTCGTCCAGAAAATCGGCACGGAGTCCCCAGAAATACATTTCTGTTGCCAGTGGATAGCGTTCGGCATCCATGGCTGCAACGGTAAATTCAAGAAATCGAAAACCTATCCTGGGATCGTAACGCTCCATTTCGAGCATCTCTTTGTATGCCCATTCCCAGTATTCAAGTGTGGCAGGTATACCCAGAGTATCACGCAATATGAGGCCGGCTTTGTAGGGATCATCGTGAGATGAGGTGATTTCTGCTATGTGATCATCAAGTTTTACTGGTTTCGTAATCGTTTTTCCGGTTTTAGTTGAATCAGAAAATGCATCTGTATCTTTTGTGTAGGCATATGTGCTGTATGATGCATCTCTTCCGGGTACGTTCAGTACCAGAAACAGGACTAAAATCACCTTTAAGAAGTGACTATGGAGACCAATGCGGCCACTGAAGAGTGCAATTTGCCATATGGCCGTCTGACGACCTGATTTCAAATCATAAAATGGTAGTGCAAAGCTCATCTTTATCAGAACCCTTTGGATCGGAGGGTATGTGCATGTTTATAACGTTGAACAGCTAATAACGTATTGTAATCATTTGCAGAATTACTTTCCAATAAGGGAACTGGAGGTCATTTACCATCATGACACGCTTTGCGCACTTTCTTCTGCCACCTTTTCTGTTATCGCTTCATCCGGACGATTATCCGCCCCGGCCGTTGAAGAGCTAAAGTAGGAGTAGATGGCAGGGATTACAAACAGCGTCAGTATGCTCGCAAAAATGAGGCCACCAATGATGGCCAGACCCATGGAGACACGGCTTTCGGCGCCGGCACCCAGGGCAAGAGCGATAGGTGTGACGCCAAGCACGGTTGACATGGAAGTCATGAGAATGGGCCGAAAGCGGACAGCCGCCGCATCGGTAATGGCGTCCATAAGCTCCATGCCTTGTGCTTTACGCTGATTTGCAAATTCAACGATCAGAATGGCATTTTTTGAGACGAGTCCCATCAACATGATAATTCCGATCTGACTGAAGATGTTGAACGTCTCCTGAAAGTACCAAAGCGTAAAAAACGCCCCGAATACAGCCAAAGGCACGGTAAATAAAATGATAAACGGATCACGGAAACTCTCAAACTGTGCACTGAGCACCAGGTAGATCAAAATGATGGCCAGGACGAACGCGAAGAACAGGCTGTCGGCGCTCTCGACAAAATCCCTGGAGGCACCAGACAGATCGGTTCGAAAGGATTCATCGAGAACCGATGCGGCCACATCCTCCATGGCTGAAATGCCATCGCCGAGGGAGTAGCCGGGGGCGAGTCCGGCCGAAACAGTTGCCGATACGTATCTGTTGAACCGGAACCGTTGCGGCGGGCTGCTTCTCTCCTCAAGTCTTACCAGGTTATCAAGTTGAATCTGCCTGCCGTTGTTTCCGGTCACATAGAGATTGCGGATATTCACCGGAGTAGCCCGTGATTGCCGCTCCAGCTGTCCGATCACCTCGTATTGCTTG
>SKXL01000252.1 GCA_007128425.1 Balneolales bacterium
CTCGATTTGTAGGTATGCGGCCAGATCAGGCTGATGACAAGGGCGATCAGGGTGATGGAAAAGACGAGTTTGATGATAAACATCTTGTGTTTTGCAAGTGCAATCAGAACATCAAGGATGTTTATTTCTTTCTGGTTTTCTGTACTCATGTGTTCGGTTATCTCGGCTTGAAAACGATGTAAATGGTCAGCGTGTGACCGCAATATAAGCTGTGATGATGCTGGTGATGGTTGTCAGGCCGGTCATAACCAGCTGAATGTTGCTGTTGCGTTGCGTGCGTTTTTGAATGTCATAGGCTCTCGCCGCCTGCAGTTCATCGAAAGGCACCCGGTCGACAAAGACAAGATCGCCGGGTTCAATACGAACATCGCCGGGCCGGTACCATGCGTCCGTTTGTGCTTTTACAATAAAAATGCGGTCAGCGTCGGCAGAGAGTGCAAGTCCCCCCGCATTTTTGATGTAACCGTCGGCACTTATTCCATCTTCAAAATTGTAGTAACCGGGCTGATTGACCTGACCGAACACAAATATGGTTCCGTCATCTTTGGGTATGTGCAGGCGATCCCCGTCAAATAGTTTGACACTTTTAAGCTGATCTTCATCCGTGAGATCCACATAGACCCGGTTGCGAATCAGCTGTGCCTCAAGATTCAGATATTCAAATCCCTGTTCATATTGGTCGGAAGTGCGTCTCAGGCTTAACGGGTTGAAAGCGTCACGCGTTCCATACTCGGTTCTGCCTGGCTGCGTGCGAAGCAGATAGGCGGCATGCGGCATGGCTTGATCCGTAAAACCACCTGTCAGTTCCAGCAGTTCAAAAAGAGTAGTTTCGCCATCCTTGATAGGGAAGCGCCCGGTTAAACGCACCTCGCCATATACCTGAGCGTTATACGTTGCTCTTTTCTCCCGGTCGAACGGGATGATGATCCGGTCATTCGGTTGAACTTCATATTGAGCAATGGAAGTGGAGTCATCAAGTATGATTTCCTGAAGTCCCTGATCGGCCTGACGCAGTACACGCAGATGGTGGTCGGCCGCATCGTAAGTGTTTCCACCTGCCATTCGAAGCAGTCGATTGATACTGTCATCCGGCCGATATTCCATTTCCAGCGCCTGGTGCACGGCTCCGCTTATGGAAACACGCGGATTGTATGTGTGGAAACGATTGATATGGATGATGTCGCCCTCCGTTACTACAGGATTGGCCTCTTCGGCACCGGTTTTGAGATAACGGATCAGATCCGCCGTATCTACCGTGCCGTCTGTCCGGGTGATGCTGATGCTGCGAATGGCGAACTGGTTGCTGCCAATGAAGTCATCCGGATATTTGTTAACCAGCATCCTTATGGGCTGTTCTTCCTCCTCTTCTGAGTTGGTTGGTTGGAAAAACGAATAATATATTGCCTGATCGACCCGGGTCTGTGCCTGTACGAGATGCGGACCGGCAAATGGTACATTGCCTACAACATGGATTTTTATTGTTCGTGGCTGCTCGAGAAACAGCTTGATACGCGTATCGGGAAGTACGTTTTGGATCTTTTCTTCAATCCGATCGGAAGCTTCATCGAACAGAAGTCCGCGCACCATAACCATGCCGGCCTGTGGAAGAAGAACCATTCCCTGGCTGTTGACGCGCAGACCGCGATAAGCACCAGTGACGTTTCCTTCCAGTGAAAGTCCCAACAGATCACCGGAATCCAGACGATACGTTTCAATGTCAATATGGGATTCGTACTGCCTGGTCAAAGCCATCTGAATACCGATCTCATCGAGATAGAAAAAACGGTCGAAATCCTGGCTGAATTGAATGGTCATCGGACGTTCCTCGTCCTGCGCGGCAGCAGGGACCGGAACGATGCCGGCCAGGGCGATGACGACGAGTGTCAAAAAGGCTAAGTGAACTCGGAGTGACATATATGCAAATTTGGTTATGAAATCGATTCTGGAAATAACATCCTGAGCGGGTGCCGCCGATCTGATTGCTAAGACAAGCTTCGCCCTCTTTTCGGGCGTGAGAGAATGATTCCTGCAACAGTTAATAAACAACCAAGATACTGCAAAATGTGAAGTTTTTCACCCAGAAAAATGAGTCCGAAGAGCACCCCCAGCACCGGAACCAGGTTCTGATAGGTTGCCGTGCGAATGGCACCGACATTTTTGATCCCGAAGTTCCAGATCAGGTAGGCCAGAGCGATCGCAAACACCCCGCTGTAGGCAGCGCCGCTATACGATAGCAGGGAAATGGATTGATAGTCGAGCCGGATCAGTGACGGAATCGCCACCAGAATCAGCAACGGCCCGCCGATGGTCATCACCATGGTGGCCAGGGTGAGCGGCGAATAGGTCTCCAACAGAGAGCGGGAAAGCAAGGTGTAAACCGCGAACACCATGGCACCCGAGAGGATGATGGCATCCCCCAGTACCGATTCGGCCCTGAAATCCAGCCCCTGCTCACCAAATGCCATGATCAGCGCCACACCTGCAAAGGCGGCGAATACCCCGATGGCCTGGGTGCGATACATCTTCTGCGGGGTGAAAAGATGCGAAAAAACGGCAATCCAGACCGGGATGGTACCCAGCATCACCGCCGCATTGGAGGCGAAGGTCCGGTCCATGCCGATGATGAACAGCATCTGGTAGATCAGGTTGCCGAGCAGTCCCAGAAGCAAAATCTTGCCGAAATCCTTGCGCGCTATGCGGATTCGCAACCCCCTGAGCCATACCGCCGCCCACATCAGCATAATGCCCAGGGCAAACCGGAACGCATTGAAGGAGAGCGGATCGATTTCGTCCAGACTGTATTTGATTACCGAGAAGTTCAGCGCCCATACCAGCACAATGAACATGAGCATCAACTCAGCTTTGGTTTTGCCGGACGCTTTTGAGATCATTTTTAAGTCGTTTCGGTCTCGCGGGATGGTTTTTTGGGGGTATGGAATGGGATTGTGATACAGCAAATCAGCCGGTACATCGGCGGCGAGCGTATGATATCGAATTTTTGTATTTTATTCGCCTGCCGGATGGCAGTTTTAATATCAGCTTTATCAGACAAAATGTGACGAATTTAACACCTGATCTATTGTGATACAACGCATTCAGACCCTGTTTCTCCTTCTTGTGCTGCCCGTCAATATCGGATTCGCCTTCACACCCATGTTTTCCCACGCCATGCTGGACCCGAGCGGCTGGCTGAGTAACGGCCTCATCACGGCACTGCTGTTCTCCATGGCCCTGAGCCTGTATGCCATGGTCCTGTTCCGCAACCGTGTGTACCAGATGCGGTGGGTCAAGCGCGCCATGCTGTTCCAGCTTATTGCCCTCGGCATGAACATCGGCATTTTTTTCACTGTCGGACGTCTCGGCATGAACCTGCTGACCGAAGTGTACTCGGTCGGACTCATCGTCGCAGGCCTGCTTTTTCAGTACCTGGCCCTGCATTTCATCGACAAGGATGAAAAGCTGGTTCGGTCGATGGACCGGATCCGCTGATTCATAAGACCGTTGCAGGGTTCCGACCATCAGCCTTGCAGCAAAAACCGGGATTCAGCTCATGCAGAATAGTCCCCGCTCCATGGTGACCACCCGAATTGTGCCGCTGCTCGCTCTGGGGATGGCCTCGTTCGCCTTTGCCCCCATATTTGTGCGGATGGCCGGCGAAACCGATCCGTTCGCACTGGCTGCAATCCGCACCGTCACCGCCGCGCTGGTCCTGCTACCCTTCTGGCTGATGCGCACCAGCCGGGCCGAAACCTTCTTCAATACACGCGACAAAATTAACGCCGCTGTAGCCGGTACGGTGCTGGGATTCCATTTCATCTTCTGGATTCTGGCCTTGCAAAATACCACAGTGGCATCGGCATCCATCCTCGTCACCATCCATCCGGTCATTCTCATCCTGATTGAGGCCGGACTGTTCAAGCGAATCTTCCCGCCACTGGTTTGGCTTGGCGTATTCATCGCTTTTTCGGGTTCGGTACTGCTGGGTTACTCCGACGCCCGCGCCGAAAGCATGTTCGAGCACGCTCTTCTGGGGGATATGTACGCCCTGATTGCCGCGCTGCTTTTTGCTCTGTATTTTCTGATCAGCCAGCGCCTCCGGCAGAAATCGGACTGGCTGAACTATGTGTTCCGCGTGTACGGGGCCACCGGGGTGACCTGCCTCATAGTGGCTTTGATTGCCGGCAGCGACTTCCGGGTGGAACCCGTGGTCTGGCTGGCCGGGATCGCCCTGGCAATCGGTCCGCAAATCCTTGGCCACGGCTCCCTCAACTATACCGTCAAGTACGTAGCCCCTACATTGCTGGCCACGCTCATCCTCACCGAGCCGGTCTTCGCCACCATCCTGGCCTGGCTGCTATTTGGTGAGGTCCCGCCCTGGCTGACTTTCCCCGCCATGGCCATAATAATTGCCGGTGTGGTGCTTACCTGGTCAGGCAGGAACAAACGAACCCCGGACTTATCCTAAACGGTTAAAAACGAGAAGTTATAAGAGTGGAAAAAGCCCTTTTACAGAAGGTAAAAAAGGGTTTTTATATTAAGAAACTCTAATCTAATAAGTGCAACAAAAACAGATTTATTCCGTATATTTTTTAAAACCAAAAACAAACGATTTGCAACATTTTTTTGTTGTCCTATGTCATCAGAGCAAAACGTACTCAAATTTTTCAGGGACAAGCTGGAATAATCAATAATCAAGTTGCAGTATGATCAATGGACAGTAGTAAATCAGCGGTAAATATGCAGATAATGAAATTTACAACTGTTCAGAACTTATGAGATTCTCCAAATTACATACAATACCCGGATATCTTGCCTTGCGTCTTGCGGTGCTGGTTATCGTTGGACTCTCGGGATGCGGTAAAAGCATTGAGGATGAAGAGCCTGTAACGTACCCGGAGCCGGTTTCCTTTGATTTTGAGGAGATCGAAGAGCGAGGTACCATCCGGATGCTTACGCGCTACAACTCGAGCTCCTATTTTCTCCACCGGGGTATGGATCGCGGGTTTGAGTTTGAGCTGGTATCACGTTTTGCAGATTATCATGGATTAAAGGTGGAGGTAGTGCTTCTGGGTATCGATGATGATCCTATCACACTTTTAAACCAGGGTGAAGGTGATCTCATTGCCAGCAACTATGCGATTACGGAAGAACGTTTGCGTCATATTGCCTTTTCCAGGCCTTACAATTTTGTTAACCAGGTGCTGGTTCAGCCCGTAGATATGCCGTTACTATCCGACTTGTCGGATCTCGAGGGCAAAACCATCAGTGTCCGCCGGGCCAGCTCCTACTACTCCACCTTGCAATCGCTCCGTGAACAGGGACTCGATATTACCATCGATGTTGTAGGTGAGGACTGGAACACCGAAGCCCTTATCCATGAAGTTGCCAACGGCAGTCTTCAGGCCACAGTGGCTGACGATAATCTGTATAAAGTCGCATCCAACTACATCGAGGGCGTAAAATCCGGTCTGGTTCTGGCAGAACAGGATACCGTTGCCTGGGCGATCCGAAAAAATGCTCCGCAGCTCAAGGAAAAGATGGATGAATTTATGGCCGAGCATTTTCGTATCCGGGAATCCGATGGCCGCGTGTTGCGATCGGCCTTTCTCAATATACTGCTCCGGCGCTATTATGAGGATGAGCGGCAGGCAAACCGATACCGTGACCGCTCATTTGACATGGTCTATACCGGATACATTTCGCCGTACGACGATCTGGTGAAAAGCATTGCCGAGGAAGCAGGGGTGGACTGGAAACTTGTACTGGCTGTGATGGCTCAGGAATCCGAGTTTAATCCGAATGCACGAAGCTGGGCGGGTGCGGTCGGACTCATGCAGATCATTCCCCGATTCTCGCGTGTTGAGGAGGAAGCCCTCCTTTACGACCCGGAAATCAATATCAGGGAGGGTGTTCGCTATCTGAACAAACACCTCAACCGGTATGCCCATCTTGATTCACTGAATCGTTACTCCATGGCGCTGGCAAACTATAATGTCGGTATGGGCCACATCGCCGATGCCCGAATTCTTGCTTCGCAGCTTGGTAATGATCCGGATGAATGGGAGCATATTGCCGATGCATTGCTTAAGCTGATGCACCGCAAATACTATCAGCATGCCCGGTATGGTTTCAAGAGAGGCATTGAAACGGTCAACTATGTTGAGGACATCCTCAATCGGTACCGTCGATACCATGCTATTGCGGATCTGGCAGAGCATTTCCAGCAACGCAGCATGAATGATGCCATGACGATACGCTAATGAACCTTACAGACGATCAGAGTCAGATCATCTGTAAAATCATTCTCGCAATACTCGGTAACTTCTGAGATGATTCCCTCCATGATCTCGCCGGGACTCTGATTCATCCTGCTCTCCACACATGCAATCAGCCGGACTTCATCATACTCTTCCTCCTTGCTGTTCATGGCTTCGGTCACACCATCGGTATACATGACGATGATATCATCTTTTTGTAGCTGCAGCTCTTTTTCCTTGTAAGGCATGAGCGTAGGCATGGCACCCAGCAAAATTCCTCCATCCGACAACTTTCGGGGTTCATCTCCCATGCGAAACAACAGAGGCGGATTGTGTCCGGCATTTACAAAACGAAGTGTCCGGTTGTGGTGAAAGTACCGCGCCCAGAAAAAGCTGATGAACTTGTCGCTGGGCGTATTTTGATAGATGAGTGAGTTGATCTGGCCGGTCGCATCCACCAGGCTGATATCGAAAGGCTGCAGGATATGCAATACCGATTGAAGATTGGCCATAAGCAATGAGGCCGGAACCCCCTTGCCCGTTACATCGGCAATGGCCATCGTCAGGTTTTGCTCGTTGTCGCGAATCAGGTCGTAATAGTCGCCGCCAACCTGGTAAGATGGGATATTGGTGGCGGCAATCTGAAGATTCGGCACTTCCGGCGTTTTGTCCGGGAACAGACGTTGCTGGATGGAACGTGCGATGGAAAGTTCCTCCTCCATGCGTTCCTTCTCGATCTGGTCTTCAAGCAGGTACGTTTTCTGAATGGACATCAGTGCCAGGTTGCCGAGCGAAATGAGAAAATTGAGGTCGGTTTGATCAAACTCTACGCCATTAGCCCGCTTTCCAAGGCCAATTAGCGCCGGCTCCTGTCCGTCCGTATTGAGCTTCAGAAGCAGGTGGATCTGGGCCTGTTCGAGAAACGGGTGCTTTTTGCGAATATCGTCATCCACCATTACAATACTCCGGTCCAAAGCGAAAAGATCATGCATTTGCTGCAGGCCGGGCGCCGTTCCCAGTCCGTTCTGTGAGACCAGATGCGGCTCGCTACGGCGTTGAATGATCAGGAAAAACCGCCGGACAAACAGCTGTCCGAGCAGGGTGAATTTGAAGATGCGTTTGATCTCCTCACGGTCGATCGAGGCGTTGAATGACTTGCTGAGATCGAAAAGTGTGAAAAGCTCCTGGATTTTGTAATCCAGTTTCCGGTTGGTGGCACGCAGTTCACTGACGAGTTCGGAGTTGGAAATTGCGATGCCTGACATGAAAACGAGGCTCTCAAGGACCTCAATTTCTTCACTGCTCGCTTTCTTGCCATCCATTCTGGGGCCGAGCGCCAGGAACCCGAAATGCCGTTCGCTGTTCTGTATGGCAACAAGCAACTCGAATCCGTGACGGCATACATGCTCCAGTTCGGGATGGTCGGCGCAAAAAACGGTGGTTTGTTTTTTGAAAAGGTTGCGCTGGATGGTCACATCATGGGTCAATGTATGGCGTCCCTTCGATGTGATTACCGAATGGGTGTTTTTTTTTGGCTGGAACCAGAGGATGGCTGCGCGATTGACCATCAGCTTGCCCATGGTGATGAGCAACAGGTTGTTCAGGACAAAGTCGACGTTGTGCGATTCGATAAGCAGACGACTGGTGTCGAGAAGTGTCCGCAGGCCGAACCGGCTCATCTTTTCGTCGTCAGTTGTCATCGATAAGGACACGGCAGGTCAGCGTTTTTTGGTCATCCGGATTTCGTTGCGTGAATTACGTTTCCGATACTCCACGTGATCCATCAATTTACGGATCAGCAGGATACCGTATCCACTCCTTTTTTTCTGATTCAGCTGATCCTGCATGGACGGCATCTTGTAGCCGGCGGGATCGAACGATTTACCTTCGTCGATAATGGAAACGAGCATTTCATTGCCGCGCATGGCCAGTTGAATATGGATCGGTTTGCCGGTTTTCCATTCGTAGGCGTGCTTGATGATGTTTGTGCAGGCTTCATCCACGGCCAGTGTGATATCGTTGATATCGCCCTCGTCAAAACCGAACTTGCCGGCGTGATCCGCGACAAAATGCCGGATCCGTTCCAGCTCGTCGGTGGAAGCACTGATATGGAGGGTATGTTCCTTAATGGATGGCAAGGCCGTTATTAAGTCTGTTAGTGGGTAATATTATTTGAATCGGTCTACTGCTTTTTCTTCGTTTTCAACAATATCATACAGGGTTGGAAATCCCAGCAGATCAAACACATTAAATACTTTTGGCTTCAGGCTGGAGATTTTAATATCGCCGTCCTGAGAGCGTATATCCTCGATATAGGCCATGAATACGCCCAGGCCTGCACTGGAGATGTACTCCAGCCCTGACCCGTTTACAACAATGTGTACGAATTTGCTCTCAATAAGTTGTTGCAATTCTTTTTCGAGTATGGGTGCAGTATGCGCGTCCAACTCACCGTAAATATCCAGGATGGTCACCTCTGACCTGGACCGTTTTCGGATCTCGAATTTACTCATAACGATTTTTTTTAGCTTTTTTTTATCAGTGGATGACTGCTATGTCAGACACAATGTAAGAAAAAAGAGAGCCGAATCTGTCATTTAACAGGTCTTCGATCTACGCATTATGAAAGGAAAAGTTGCAGCAGCATCCGGTATTTACATTGCCAGGTCGAATTCGCAATGGATAAGAACCGCAGAATGTGCGGAACGTTGATATAACGCCGGCATGACATGATATGTGGCCTGGCAGGGTTTCTACAGCCCGGAATGGCAGAGGATGACAGATAAAAAAATAGGGCGACACACGTATCAGGTGTATCGCCCTAAACTATTCATCAAGAGAGACGCTACTTGAGCGCAACTGAAATATACAAATATTACGAACAATAGCAAATTTTTTTTTCTTGTCACCTCTCATGCTGCTTTTATGGTATGGAAATATTAGTTCATGCGCCTTAATGAGATATGAAGCGTCGTACTTGCCCTGGATGACGAATCAACAGATAGGTTCCATGATAATTTGGAACACAAAAGTGAGGATTGCAGTTGAATTTAGTATCATTCAGGTAATTTTGGTATTTAAAGGCGGGCTGACCTGTCTCAAATAAAAAATCGAACGCGATGGCTGATATTTCTTTTCTTTCAGGTCGAATGCATGGCAATCGAAATTGCCGGTGTGGTATTCCCCATGCGCACACTTCCGACAAGTGCAGGCATGGCCTGAATATGCATTTGTTATTTTGTTGGTTTGCAGGTCTGCTCGCAATAATTGTTCTCATTGGTCCGACCTCTGCGTTTGCTGTGAATGCATCAGGATTTGATGATGACGAAGCCGCAATTTCGCATCTCAAGGAGACAGGTATTAAACTTTCGGAAGCGGCTGACCTGGATCCGCTGCTGGAACGGGCAGCCGGAGGGAGGTTGGTCCTGCTTGGAGAAGCATCCCACGGAACGGCAGAATATTATACCTGGCGGGCTGACATAAGTCGCCGGCTGATCGAAGAGCACGGGTTTGATTTTGTAATCGTTGAAGGCGACTGGCCACTGGCCTTCAGGGTGAACAAGCATGTCAAACACCTGGAAGATCCCGGGGTGGAAACCCGTGAAGCCATGCGGCATTTTACCCGCTGGCCGCAATGGATGTGGGGAAACCGCGAAGTCATGGAGCTGATCCGCTGGATGCATCGGTACAACGCGAACCTGCCGGTGTCACAGCGTGCCGGATTCTACGGCATGGATATTTACGCACACGAGGAGGGAATTGATGATGTGGTCACGTTCATCGAACAGCGCGACCCCTCGGCCGCCCGAACGGCCCGCAACAATTACAGGTGCTTTACCCGTCATCGTGACATGCAGGCCTACCTGCAGATGGTCCACCGGACCCGGGATCACTGCGGGGAGGATATCGAAGCGGTTTATCAACTGTTGGAGGAGAACAGGGACGCCTGGATGGCTGCCGACTCGGTGCGATTTGTACGTGCCTGGCAAGGGTCCCGTATGGTCATCCATGCCGAGCGCCACATAAGAGGCAACCTGACCCGCGGCCCCGAATCATGGAATCATCGGGTCGAACATTTTTTCGATGCTGCACGCAACCTGCTGGAATGGTACGGCGATGATGCACGGGGTATCGTCTGGGCGCACAATACCCATATCGGAGATGCCCGGGCTACCGATATGCGCGATGCGGGGATGAAGAACATCGGTCAGATCGCCCGTGAGGATCTGGGCGAGGATCAGGTTTTTGCCGTCGGCTTTGGCACCTACAAAGGCGAAGTGCTCGCAGCGCGCCAGTGGGAAGGTTCCATGGAGCGGATGCGGGTACCCGATGCGATACCGGGAAGCTATGAATATCTGATGCAGCAGGCCGGGATGTCGCCCATGCTGATGCTGTTTGATGATCCCGATGACCATCAGCCACTGCTTCCACCCCGGGGGAACCGTGCCATCGGCGTGGTATATCATCCCGAAAGGGATGCCACTCAGAACTATGTACAGACTATCCTGCCGCAACGGTATGATGCTTTCCTGTTTTTTGAAGAAACAAACGCACTGACGCCGCTGGAATAAACGGCAGTCGGGTCAAGGAATAAAGACCCTTTGGTTCAGTCCATCAGCAAGTGCGCGATCTGCCTGCTGAACGCCGGAAGATCGGTTGTCTTCCCATCCCCCATTCAAAAAAATCTGATCATGAATTTTCGACAAGTCCGGTCTGCATTCATTTTCTCGCTGACTCTTTTGCATTTTTGGGGATGCGATCCTGCTGAAACACCCGGCGATCGCAATGACGGACTGACCGAAGCCGATCCGCTGCTCACCGGCACACAGCCGGTATTGATTTTCAACGCACTGATTGTCGATGGCAGTGGCAGCGAACCCTTCAGGGGGAGTATCCTGCTGGAAAGCGGTCGAATCGCCGCAATCCATTACGATGATGAAGACATGGACAGTGAATACGGCCGGAGCGAAATCCCGGATTCTGATGGAGAGGGTGCCGATCTGTTTCGCATTGATGCGGGTGGCAAGGTCGTCGCACCCGGCTTTATTGATGCCCATTCGCATGGAGACCCGCTATCCGCTCCGGAATTTGACAATTTCCTGCATATGGGCGTTACCACGATCACACTGGGTCAGGATGGACGAAGTCCCGAATCCGGAAGCGTTGCGGAATGGATGGACCGGGTGGATTCTGTCGGTACCGGCGTAAACATCCTCCACTTCATCGGACATGGCACCGTGCGCAACAGAGTGGACGCACCGCCGGTAACCGGCTTGCAGCCCGGGATACTGGGACATATGCAGAAGATCATCGGTGATGCCATGCGGGACGGCTCATTCGGCCTGTCTACAGGGCTCGAGTACAACCCCGGATATCACTCCGATATCGTGGAACTCACAGCAATCGCTCGACCGGTGGCACAATACGGCGGGCTTGTAATGAGCCACATCCGCAGCGAGGATGATGATCTTGTGGAGGAGGCCATCCGCGAGCTGATTGAGCAAGGGCGCCGCTCCGGTGCCCGGGTGCATGTTTCGCACTTGAAAATCGTCTATGGAAAGGGGGAGGAACGCGCTGAAGAAGTGCTTGCGGTGCTTCATGAGGCCCGAGAAGAGGGGGTCGGGGTGACCGCCGACCTGTATCCCTATACAGCCAGCTTTACCGGAATCGGCATTGTCTTTCCGGATTGGGCGATGCCCCCCAACGATTTCGACTCGGTCCGCACACATCGGCGCACTGAACTTGCGGAGTTTCTTCATGATCGCATTATGCTGCGCAACGGACCGGAGGCTACTCTCTTCGGCACCGAGCCCTGGGCGGGCATGACTCTGGCCGAAGTCGCCGACTCGCTGGGCAAACC
>SKXL01000185.1 GCA_007128425.1 Balneolales bacterium
CTGTCAGCACATCATTAAAACTCTCGCGTTCCTCCCATGCCGGCAACCACGGTCTGCGACTTTGCTTTATGGCCGAAATCATGGTTTTATCGATGCGTCTTGCCTTGATATCCATTTTCCCGGCATGTTCCGAGTGAACGAAAACTAATCTGGTAACACCCAGCTCCACCGCTTTTTCTACGGCAAATTCAAGCCGCTCTCTCTGGCGAATCACCCCGAATGCCAAAATCCGATCCGGTTCGGCAGGTGTCATATAATTGGCGATCACATCTCCGCTGACCCGTGTCTTGTCAACTTCCGATAACCTGACATCCATGATATTACCTACGCCGTCCGTGACCTGAATGACATCACCGGTTTGCTTGCGAAGCACCTTGACAATGTGGTTGGCCTCTTCCTTCGGGAACTGTATCTGATTATCAGCTATTTCACCCGGCGGTACATAAAACAGAAAATGTTTATTCATGATATCAAGACTTTGGCATGGTCAGGGTTCCCTGAAATGCTTTCCAAGTTTCAGAGACTGCCCCTGGTAGTTGCTCTTCAAATCCTGCCCATATATGATATCAGGTGCGGCCGTATTCGGCTCAAAGACCATCCGGAAAAAAGTCTGCCCATCCTCGACCAGAAAAGGGACATCATGCGAACGGACCTCCAGAACAGCCCTCGCTCCGCCGTCGGTGACATCACCTCCGAAACCACTGTCAAAAAAACCGGCGTAATGGGTGCGAAGTTCCCCCGACCCGGTGTCGTAGGGTACCATTTCGGCTGCCAGGTGACGAGGAATACGGCATCGCTCCCTGGAGGCAAAGATATAGAAGGCTTCCGGCTCAAGGATCATGTAGTCATCCTTGCGGGCATGGATCGGATCCCAGAACTCAAGCACACTGTAGCGTCCGGTATGTTCCAGGTCAATAAGATCGCGATGTTTCTTTGCCTTGTATCCAACTATCTCACCCTCCTCGCCGTGCAGGCCCACTCGCATGAACAGGCCATCCTTGACATTGAGCTGCTCAAGCGGCAGCGGCTGTCCCCCCTCATCAAACAAAATAGGATCCTTGAGATGTGTGTGCAGAATATCCTGGTCCGACAGGAAAGAATTTCCGTGACGAATGCGCAGCTGGTTCAGACGCTGACCCGTTTTCACACGCACGGGAAATGATTTCGGCACAACCTCGAGGTACAGTTTCCCCTGATATCCGGGTGCAATCTCCTCAAATCGATGCGAATAGTCGGTGATCAGACGTGTGAAAATATCCAGACGGCCGGTGCTGCTTTTGGGATTTGCTTTGGCGGAGAGCGGCTCTTCGGTGATCAGGGCAAGCGGTGCTGTCGTCTGCGAAGGCATCATGCGACCTGTCATCGGTAGATAAAGCTCTTCCAGGAGTGGAATCAGATAGGTGCAGTTCTGCTCAAGTACCGCACCTTTCCGGATGTCGATGGTATGTTGCGACAGACGCTTGAGTTTGCTTTCGACGGTTTCATTCTCCGGCAGAAAGCTGCATCGGACACGATAGGCCGTTGTTCCCAATCGAAGATCAACAGAATTGGGCTGAAATTGGTCATCCAAAACAGGGTATGCCTCCGGTGAACGCATTATGGCATAATCGCGCAGCTTCTTGAGGTGCTGAATTGGCAATATGCCTCTGGTGCGAATGGTCAGTTTGTCGCGTTCTACAGCCTTGTTCATTTAGGTTCTACCCCTGCCAGTTCGTGAATGATCTTCCACTCCTGCTCTGCAACCGGCTGAATGGAGAGCCTGCTGCCTTTTTTGAGGAGCATCATATCCTCAAGACCGGGGGTCTCCCGAATCCGGTCACGTGTGACGGGCGGATTGAACCGGGACGTGAATTGTACATCGACCAGTATCCAGCGCGGATTATCCTTCGTGCTTTTCGGGTCAAAATATTTTGACTTCGGATCGAATTGAGATGGGTCGGGATAAGGCTCACCGGCCACGTTCATGGTACCGACTACGGCAAGCGGCCTGGTGCGCGAATGATAAAAAAGCACACCGTCTCCGATCTGCATCTCATCCCGCATGAAATTGCGGGCCTGGTAGTTTCGAATGCCTTCCCAATACGTTGTTCCCTTCTTTCTGCTGATGAGATCATCAATGCTGAACTCATCGGGTTCGGATTTCATTAACCAGTATCTTCGACTCATTATTTATTCATTTTCAGCTTCATAGCCATTTTGGGTTCAGTCGGACGCCACGACACAGAGCTGTTTAAAACCCTGGTCAGATTCTCTCGCTGTACCTTTGAAAATACCATCTCACCGTCTCACGCAGCTGCTCATCAAACCTCATTTCCGGCACCCAGTCCAATTCGTTCTGAATTTTGGATGGATCGATGGCATATCGAAGGTCATGTCCGGCACGGTCTGTCACAAAAGTAATAAGATTTCTGTAATCTCCATCCGGACCATCGCCGGCCTCCTCGTTCAGCAGGTCGCACAGCAACTGCACCAGATCAATATTCTTCCACTCGTTGTGTCCACCCACAATATAGGTCTCACCATCTCGTCCGCGGTCGAATACGCTCAGAATCGCATTGCAGTGATCGGTTACGTAGAGCCAGTCTCTCACATTCAGCCCCTTGCCGTAAACAGGTATCGGCTCGTGGGCCAACGCTTTCCGGATTACCGTCGGAATCAGCTTTTCATCATGTTGATGCGGTCCGAAATTATTTGAGCAATTTGTAGTTACTACATTCATTTTGAACGTTTTATAATACGATCTGACCAAAAAATCACTTCCGGCTTTGGTTGCCGAGTAAGGTGAATTGGGAGCATAGGGTGTCTTCTCGGTAAATGAGCCCTCCTCACCCAGCGAACCATACACCTCATCCGTCGAGACGTGTAAAAAACGCTTGTCGGCATAGCCGTTGGGTTCTGTCAGCCAAAGTTGCCGGCACTCTTCCAGAATGTTGAAGGTGCCCACCACATTGGACATAACGAAGGGTTCCGGACCCTTTATGGAGTTGTCCACATGAGACTCGGCGGCCAGGTGCATCACCCCATCCGGTCTGAAATCCCTGACGATATCATTCACTGCCTTGCGGTCGACAAGATCTGCCTGTACAAAGCGGTACGCCGGATTGTTTTCAACCGGCTTGAGGTAGTTCAGATCCGAGGCATAGGTCAGCTTGTCCAGGTTAAGCACGGTGATATCCTTTCTGCGGGACAGCAAAAACAATATGAGATTGGAGCCAATAAATCCTGCTCCACCAGTGATCAATAAACGCATGGTCAAAAATTTATGTCAGTTTGGGATGTCGCTGTCATCCAGTTTGGAAAGTAACGGAAGACTCCGGTCTTTGTCAGACAGAACCGGACTGTCATCCGGCCACTGAATACCTATCTGTGGGTCATTCCACCGGATTCCTCGCTCTCCTGCCGGATTGTAATAGTCCGAACACTTGTACAGAAACGTGGCACGTTCTGAAAGTACAAAAAAACCGTGTGCAAAACCTTCCGGAATATAGAGCATTTCTTTATTCTCTTCGGACAAATGGCAGCTCACGTACTTTCCAAAATTAGGGGAGTTGCGCCGGATATCCACGGCCACGTCGAGAATCTCACCTTCGGTGACCATTACCAGCTTGGCCTGCGGGTTGATGATCTGATAATGCAAGCCCCTTAATGTGCCACGAACCGACCGTGACAGATTATCCTGAACAAAAGGCTTTCGAATTCCCGCCTTGTGAAATTTGTTCATACGAAATGTCTCCGTGAAAAATCCCCGTTTGTCTTCGAAAACAAGAGGCCGAATGAGGATGACATCCTCGAGATTTGTCGGAATGAACTCCATGTCTGCAATTCTGAAGTTGAAAAAAATATTATGTTCATGTCATGCGGCAGGTACGATGCAAGCTGTGCGATCACAATAAACACGTTACAGCTCTTGTAAAAAACGTTCGAGTTCGTCCTGCCAGGGTAAAATACGCGTTCCGGTCACACCAGCCAATTGTCTTATGTCAAGTCGTGACCATTTTGGACGGGCGGCGGTTGTGGGAAAGCCGGAAGACGGTACCGCCTCCACCCTCACATCCACTCCTTTCAGCTCAAAAATCTCGCGTGCAAAATCATACCATGTTGTCACCCCCTGCGATGACAAATGAACGGTGCCCCGCAACCGCCTTTCAATCAGCGCCCGGGTATTATGTACCGCAGGTGCCGTGAATGTGGGACACCCGAACTGGTCGTTGACCACCTTCAGGTGATCCCGCTCTTGTGCCAATTGAAGCATTGTATGCACAAAGTTACCGCCGTGCTTTCCGCACAACCAGGAGGTTCGGAGAATCAAATGTTTACAGTTGCTCTTGCGGATTTCCTGCTCGCCCATCCATTTTGTGCTTCCGTACGCGTTCACCGGATCAGGCGGAAAGGACTCGGGGTAGCCCTCCGGGAAAAGCCGCCGGTGCTCCGGCAAACCGGGAAACACGTAATCCGTGGAATAGTGGACCAGGAGGATATGCTTGCCGGCACACAGACGGGCCAGACTTGCCACTCCATGGGCATTGACTGCCTCTGCCTGTTCGGTCGCTACTTCGGCCTGATCCACCTTTGTGTAGGCGGCACAGTTGACGACGATATCCGGATTATGCTGACCGATGACACGTTCCATCTCACCGGCATCCGTGATATCCAGCTCTTCACGTGTACAGGGAGTAACATCTTCTCCGTCCCGCTGAAGGGCCAGGCTCCACTCCCGGCCCAACTGACCCGATGCACCCGTTATCAGCCACTTTTTTCGGGAAGTACTCATAATTATAGCATCATAAGATACAATCGGTTTCGCTCATCAGCCGTTTTTCATCTGGTAAATCAGCTCGTTGGCGCGCCGCAATGACTCCGGCGTACCCGCATCCGTCCACCAGCCCTTCATCACGCTGAACCGCATACTCCCTTTATGGATGTAATGATTATTCACATCGGTGATTTCGAGTTCTCCTCTGCCCGATGGCTTCAGGGTGCGAATATAGTCGAACACCTCCGTATCGTACATGTACACACCTGTGACGCAAAGCCTGGATTTCGGTTTCGATGGCTTCTCCTCGATGCCGATGATACGGTTGCCATCCAGCTCCGCCACACCGTATCGGGTGGGGTCATCAACCTCCTTCAGCATAATCGAAGCTCCTTTTCCGGGATACGATGCAACGGCCTCACCAAGATCATCCTGGAACACATTGTCGCCCAGAATTACGGTCATGGCGTCACCGGCAGCAAAATTCTCCGCCAGTCCGAGGGCCTGGGCGATTCCACCCGCCTCGTCCTGCACCTTGTATGTAAACCGGCATCCGAAATCCTTCCCCGAACCCAACAGATTGACCACACTGCCCATATGTTCCGTACCGGTCACGATCAGGATCTCTTCTATCCCCGCTCCGGTCAGTTTCTCAATGGGGTAATAAATCATGGGTTTGGACCCCACAGGCAGCAAGTGTTTGTTGGTCACCTTCGTCAGCGGATAGAGCCGTGAGCCGGTCCCGCCTGCAAGTACAATACCTTTCATGCCAATTGCTTTTGGAAGTTCAGATCATTTACAATCATGGTGGATTTTCGGACATAATAGTGTATTCGGGCGAATTCATAAAGTCCGGATGCAACTTTTCCGTGATGATGACCACAAACTGTCCGTTTTGGTCGGGCGTCGCAAAAAGGTGGGCCTATTCTCCCATGCTGCAGCCAAGTTTTCGGTACAGCTGTTCCACAGTCAGCCACTCCTTTTTCCCACCGAATTGCAGGACAAAATCGGCAGGTTCCGTCTCCCGGTGGCGCTCCAGCAGATCATGCCACCCTGACCCTGCGCATGCACTTCGGGGGTATTTCCCAGCGGTTCGGTGCGCAGTTCGCCGTCTTCAACGATGTAGATACCACCGGACCGCTCGGTGATCAGAATACGGTCATCGGGCAGAAACGCCATGGCCCACGGTACGTTTAAAACATTCTGACCCTCCAACACGGTCTGGACATAAAAATCCTGCCTGTCCGACGAGACACGTTCCAGACTTTGCCGGGGCATGGGAAAATATCGGGTATCACCGTTCGCAGTCTGTTCCAGCTGCAGCTCATTATCATCGGAGCAACCGATTGCCAGGAGTCCACTTGCAATAAAAAGATTCCATAATAACATGATCAAATATTTCATCACCATTGGGTTATCGGATTTGTCTAATAGAGCAGCAATATATCGTTTTATCTGCCGTATCCGGTTTGAACGGCACGTCAGTAAACAGCTTGTTACTCACAAATGTACTACTGTTCAACACTTGAAAGACCGGTAATTATCCATCAGGTCTATTTTTTTCAAACTTTTACAAGTTTCACCGGAATGTGATCTGGACATGACCTGAAATGGAGCTTTATTTTTTGATACTGTTAATAAAATAGGTAACTTACACGTTATTATTTCCGAACTGCCCTTCAGTTGCTATGTTGACATTTCGGTTGGTTTCGTTCGTTTTTTTATTCGGTTACTTTTTTTCTCAATTGAATTCAAAATATATTTATGACTATCGCACACACCTTTCACATACCGGTTATGGGCACCGGTCACTCTATTGATACTCCCATCCGTATAGCACCCTACGGCATCGATTCGGTGATCTCCATCGTTGACGACTTGCTGGTCGAACGGATTCGCAAATTTTACGCCGGCGAATACGGCTTGCCGTTCGAAAGCATCCCGCGCAACGCCGAAGACGGACGCGCTCGACGCATCACCGCCTACCTGAACACCGTTGACGAGATCGTCCGCCGCAAGTTTGACACCCTGTGCAACGAGCCATTTTTCTCTGACAACGAAAAGGCGAAGTATTTTGAAATGCTGCCCGACTCATCCACGTTGAAAAATGGCTGGGATCAGTTGAAGGCCATGGCCCCGTCGATTGACCGTGAGGCCCTGGAGAATAAGCTCACCTCCATGATGAAACCCGGTGCCATAGATGTCAACATCATGACCAAGCTGGATCGCCTCCTGAACAACGAGGAAGGTACGCCCATGAGCTCCGAGTTCAGCGACGCGAATGCCGCTTTTCGCGGATTTGCCATGAGCAACCTGCGCTCCTCGGTGGTGCTGTCGGCCGGTTTCAATCCGCGTCTGTTCGCCTATATGGGCGAATTCCGCGATTTCTACCGTGACGCCGCCGGCGAGTTGAAAAAGAAGATTATCCTCAAGGTGAGCGATTTCCGTTCCGCACTCATCCAGGGCAAGTTCCTCGCTAAAAAGGGTATTGAAATTTCCGAGTTTCGCATTGAGTCCGGTTTGAATTGCGGTGGTCATGCCTTTGCCTCGGATGGTCAGCTTCTGCCGTTCATCCTCAAGGAATTCAATGATAAAAAAGATCAGCTATCGGAGACCTTTCAGCCGCTGATCGACGCATTTTACGATAGCATGGGCTGGGAGTATCCCGAATCAGCCCGTGTCCAGGATCCGCTCGTGACGGTTCAGGGTGGCATCGGTAACCACGGAGAAAATGAGCGCATGCTCAAAGAGTATGGCATGGACCGAACCGGCTGGGGCACCCCATTCCTGCTGGTTCCGGAGGCGACACCTGTCGATACTGCCACACTTGAGGTGCTGAAAAATGCCGGTGAGGACGACCTCTATCTGAGCGGGGTATCACCACTGGGGATACCCTTCAACAATGTTCGCAACACCGGATCCGAAAAATGGACCCGAAGCCGTTCGGAGACCGACAAGCCCGGCTCGCCCTGCCCCAAAGGATTTCTGCAGTTCAATACCGAGTTCACCGAAAATCCGATCTGCACGGCATCGAGCCAGTATCAGCTCCTCAAGATCGATGAAATAAACCGTTCGCAACTTGATGAAGCCGGCAAGAGCAGGCGCCGTGCCGAAGTGCTTGATAAAACCTGCCTCTGCGATCACCTTGGCAACGGGGCGCTCATTTCGCTGGGCATTCTGAAAGAGCATCGCGGTCCACAGGCGGTCTGTCCCGGTCCCAATCTGGCCTGGTTCAATCGCACGTACACTCTGAGAGAAATGATCGACCATATTTACGGCCGCATCCCCTCTCTCGTACCGGCTCATCGCCCGCACATGTTTGCCAAAGAGATGGCAATGTACGTGGATTACATCGGCCGGCAGTTGGAGCAAACCGATCCCTCCAATGTCAAAGCAACCAAACGTCTGCGTACGCTCTACAGCAACCTGATGGAAAGTATGGACTACTGTGCCGAAATTGCAAAGGGCAATGCGTATGGAGATGAAAACCTGTCATCGCTGGCCGACGCCGTAGATACCGAGCGCGAGCGCCTCGAAGCACTTTTTGCCTCGGAACCCGCCCTGGCTTGATCCGTTTGAGTTGATACTGCGCATCCGCTAAAGGCCTGAAAAAAACTGGCATATTGGAACTGTAGCTCCACCCGCTCCGGCTGCTCCAGCTACGTCTCCCCCTCCGTCTCCGAAAATTACATTATAATACAAATAATTGAGGCTGTATGATTAAAAGCCCCAGGGCGGTGGCGGGGGTGCAACCGGATTGCTGAGGTCGAAATCAACACGAAACGTCCATTCATCATCGCGCATGGTTCCGTAGGTATAGCGCTTCCCGGGATGGATTTCAACACGCCATCCCATGAACACGCCCATCTCCTCGGTGCGTGGCGGGTACACGAAACGCTGCCAGTACGCTCCCCCATCAATCGCATCGCCTCCGTACCAGGTGTTTTCTTCTTCCGACCCGTCCTGATGGCGGTGGTCGTGTCGCAATTCGAGTCCATCAGCACCGTGGTTGAAAAAGACCCAGGTGCGCGAACGGTCCCAGGCGCCCGGCCCCTCCTCAATATGAAACGGCAGACGGGTTTCAAAATCGGAGCACTCCCGGAAGTGGACGATCAGGCGCTCGCTTCCGTCGAGCATGTCATATCCGGGAGCCGCTTCCATAAGCCGGCCTTCGAAAGCCTCGCCACAATGCATATGCAACCGGGTCCAGAACTCCTGGTATGTGGCATTTTGGGGATCCGCAACGTTCCGGTCTGCTACGGATGACCGATTGCTCTGATCCGAACCGCATCCTCCCGAAAAAATAACGGTCAACAGTAAAACAATGCGAAAATCACGAAGATTTTTGAGTCCGGAGAGATCCATATTATTCGCCGATGCGGTAATTGCCGGTGAGATGAAACGGGATCCGTTTCGCGTCCCTGAACGCCGGGTGATCCAACTGAACCAATCCATCGCCCCTGACATCGTAATTAAATTGCTGGTTCCCGCGCAGCATATCAACGACGGTGCTGCCAAGGCTTGCCAGTCCCATGGTGAAGCGGACGGGCACGGTCACATTATCACCTGATGCTACCGAGACATCGTCTACTCTGAGATCTGCCAATTTATTGCCGCTAATGGCTGCGGCCAGATTGAGATCCGAAAGATTCATCCCGATGGGGTTGGGATTACGGACCTGGATGGACAGGGTCATATCCACTCCGGAAAAGGACAGCGAATGCACAT
Organism: Balneolales bacterium; assembly: GCA_007128425.1. Taxonomy (GTDB): domain Bacteria; phylum Bacteroidota; class Rhodothermia; order Balneolales; family Natronogracilivirgulaceae; genus SKNL01. Next base: position 9,482 of record SKXL01000185.1, read on the forward strand.
CAAAACCGGCAAAATCGACCTCGGGCATGCGCAGCCGGGGCAGGGTTCCTTCGGCCTCAACCGGGATCATCGTCTTTCCGTACACCGGGATATCCACTCCGACCTCCGTTTTCAGTGTGTAGGAGAAGCTGTCAGCTTGCACAACCGAGGAGATGGATTCGTAAATGTCGCGATAGGACAAGGTCAAGGGCAATGCAATAGTACCGCTGGATCGCGATCCGATCTCAAGCTGTTCCTGGTGAGTGCCGGTAAGAAAACTCCGGTCATCGATAAGCAAATTGTACGTGTACTCCTCGAGTTTCACACCGACACGATTGGGGTTGTCGATCTCAAAATGGAACATCAAATCGATGTTTTCAAGGGTGAGCCCCTCCACGCTTACATCGGTATAACGGACATCGGGATGTTCATATCCGGCTATGCGCTGCAGTTTGCTGCAACTGTTTGCCAGCAGGGTCAGCAGGATCAGGAAGACCAGACTTCTTCGCATCAGTATATCTCACAATTGATGATTTTGGTTGGGATGAATGCGTAGCGCAGATGCCCTGCATAATACGGAATTATCCCAAATTACACATACCGCCAGGGCAACATCCGCCCCCCGATTGCGGTGGCGGAGATGCGGAGCCTTTGGATTCACCGGTAAGGGCGATTCCGCCGAAAACCTGCACGAAGTTACGGGATGCACAGGTTTCACACTGGAGTGCAGCTGCCATTTCCTGCTTTTTGTCCATGGAGGAACGGAACTCAACAATTTCGCCGCAGTCTTTGCAGCGGTATTCGTATAAAGGCATGACTGAATTAGACTTGGTGTTAATGGTTACCACATGCGGAGGATAGATGACCAGCGCACGTATATATATTTCTATATAAGTTAAGCATCTTGGGCCAATGCGTCAAGGACAAACTGCAGCTGCTATCCCTCAGGCTCTCATGGCACGATGGATCTGCCTCGTGGCCTGTCGTATGCGGTGCGTATTTTCCACCAGGCTCATCCTCACAAACCCTTCACCGGCGCTTCCGAATCCTGTGCCCGGTGTCACCAGCACCTCCGCTTTATCAAGCAGCCACTCGGCAAAACGGTATGATCCCATTTCCCGATACGGTTCGGGGATCTGTGCCCAGACAAACATCGCTCCCCGGCCCCGTGGCACATTCCAACCCGCACGGTTCAGTCCGTCAAGCAGTGCATCGCGGCGAATTTCATATTTCTGAGCGATTTTTTGGACCTCGGACCGGTCCTTGCGGAGTGAGATGATGGCGGCAACCTGGATCGGTGTAAACATGCCATAGTCAAAAAAGGCTTTGATTCGAGCAAGCATGCTGATGATTTCCGGATTGCCGAGACAAAAACCACACCGCCATCCGGCCATGTTGTATGATTTGCTCATGGTGAAAAACTCAACGGCAACCTCTTTGGCTCCGGGTACTTGCATTACACTCGGAGCCGTGTATCCATCGAATGTGATATCCTTGTAGGCGAAATCATGGATAAGAATCACCGAGTTATCCCGGCACCAGCCTACCATCTCCTCAAAAAATGACAATTCAACCGTTTTTCCGGTGGGATTATGCGGATAATTAAGGTAGAGCACCTTTGGCCGCTCCTCGATGTTTTCAAGTGAGTGTATCATCTCCCCGGCGTCATCGGATACTGGAATCGTACAGACCTCAGCTCCTGCGATTACGGCGCTCCACATATGTACCGGGAAATAGGGTTCGGGAACGGCGCACATATCACCCGGTCCCAACAGGGCCAGGGAGAGATGGGAAAGCCCCTCCTTGCTGCCGATTGTGGTGATGATCTCTGATTCGGAGTCCAGATCCACTCCATACACCTGGCGGTAATGGTCCGAGACAGCGAGAAGCAGATGGGGAATACCGGTGGCCCGGGAGTAGCGATGTACTTTTTCATCTCTGAGCACATCCCTGATCTTTTCGACGGCATCCGGCGAGGCGGGCATATCCGGGTTACCCATTCCAAAATCTATAATATCAACCCCTTCCGAGCGTCGGCGCTGTTTTTCCGCATTCAACCGGCCGAAAACATATTCAGGGAGCAGCTGCATGCGATCGGCAGGCGTAATAAACGAAGGTTTGACGTTTGTGTTGCTGCTGTGTGTCATGGCATTTTTATTTTCAACTTTCACCGCAGCGCATCCTCCAGTTCAAGAGATGCATCGCTTTTTTCATCACGATATTTGATGATCAGTGCGCATCGCATCTGAAATCCGGATTCACGGGCCCAGGTCAGGCGCTCCGAAACCGGCCTGCTTCCCGCGACCACCACGGCTCGTTCGGGAATCGGTTCGCCTCGTTCCAATTGCCGCTCCCGCACACAATCATACACCGGCACTCCCTGGGAAAGCATCACACCGGGTGCGATCACGGCACCACGTGATACCTGCACACCCTCAACAAGTACGGCACCAGCGCCGATGAATGCATCGTCCTCCACAATCACAGGTGACTGGTTGACCGGCTCGAGCACCCCGCCAATCTGCACACCTGCCGACAGGTGGACCCGTTTGCCTACCTGGGCACAGGAACCCACCAGTACATGCGAATCGATCATGGTATCCGCATCTACAAACGCACCGACATTCA
>SKXL01000226.1 GCA_007128425.1 Balneolales bacterium
CAACCTGACGGCCCATCAGATCATAGACAACCAATGAGACCTCATCCGCATCCGCAAGAGTAAACAGGATGCGGGTTTCCGGGTTGAACGGATTGGGATAGTTCTGCGCAAGGACGGTCTCGACGGCGATGTCGGGTTTGTCATCTGTTGCGTCCACCGAGCTGCCCAGGACCGCCTCCATCCACATATGCCAGCCGTTATTGCCGGGAGAACCCGCCGCCTCACTAAACCAGGCATCCGACAGATTGTGCCAGCTTCCATCGCTCCACATCTCCCATACTTCGGGTACGCGACTGCCAAGCGGATCGGTTGCCATAATGGCGGCGTTGTCAATACCGGTGTTATCGTAGGCATCAAATTCGACTGAAACAAAAAACGATGCCGGCACCGGTACCGGTTCATCAAAAACATGCACGGTAGGCTCCCTCTGGGCATTAATCGACTCGTCGGCGATCACGTCCCGCAACAGATACTGCCTGGTTGTGATCGGTGAGCCAGTCGGACCCGCCTCCGGAGTACCCGCGTACACACTGATGGAATACGTCTCGTTATTCAGCCCGTTTTTACGATAGCCGAACCAGACATTCACACGCTGCAGCGCATCATGGTCCGAAACCAAAGGAAGAGTGAACGCACTTGCCTTGGCCCGGTCATGGAAACGGTTTGTTCCAAACACAAAACCGCTGTCGATGGGTGTGAAAAAGTCGAGGATGTGCAGCTTCTGCTCGGAATTCGGATCAAAATACCGGAGTGTGGCTGACGGACCTCCGGGCGCGCCCGTCCCAAGCGTTTTTTTGACGACTTCGTGCGCATCTATCTTGCCTGCCCCAAAGCGGTTGTTCGGCACAGTTCCGGTGAAACCATCGGTGCGGGCAGTCTCGCTCATGATCCCGATCACATCATCAAAATCAAGATTTGGATTGATCTGAAGCATCAGCGCTATCACTCCGGCCACATGGGGAGAGGCCATGCTCGTACCCTGCGATCCGACGTACATGCCGCCCTGCAGTACCAGCCCCCGCTGATATCCCTGGCCCTCCGTGAGGTGGGATGAAAGCGGCGAGAAGATCAATTCGCCGGGCGCCGAAATATCGGGTGCGATCCTGCCGTCGCGTGTAGGACCCACGCTGCTGAAATAGGATTTTTGTCCGAGTTCCGGTAGCACCTGATTTCCATCTTGCCGTGTCGGATCGGGATTGCTCCACTGCAGCACCTGGTTGTCGATGTTGGTCCAGGTGTTTGTGGTCACATACGAGCCCACGGATAGCACCTTGTGTGCAGACGCTGGAGTGCCGACGGTCAGATTCGCATTGCCCGGAATCTCGACTACGCCGGGAAAATCGGATGCGATACCAACTACCGAGGACCAGAAATCGCCCCCAAAAGACCACATGTCGAATTGTCCGCCGCCGGCACTGTCATAAACGATGAGCCAGATGATCTCATTGATGTTGATATTGTTTTGCTGATCACCGAGGATTTCAATGATTATGTTACCGTCACCGTTTCTCGGATCCGCTGTCGTCTGTGCATCCACACCCACATACCCGAGAATGGTCTGCTCGACGACAATCGGTTCGTAATCCATAAAGGAACCGGCTGCAACGAAATTGCTGCTGCCCAGAAAGATCAGCTCCTGGTTCTGGTCCAGGATGAATGCCGCTACGGCAACCTGGGAAAGGGCACCGGCCTTGAACCACATGTTGACCGTACTGCTGGATGGATTGTCGGCCAGCAGAAAGGTGGCATGACGAGTCGATTGCGAGAGTGTGCCCCCGGCGTGAATGAGATCAAAGCCCTCGTTGCCGGCAGCTGCCACGATGATCCGGCCCGGACCCACCATGCTGGAGAGTGCCTGTTCGTACAAGCTGCTGCCGTCGATCGGACCGAAGTTGCTGCCCAGACTGAGATTGATAACCGCCGGCATGCCCCTCTGATCGGCCTTGTTGAATATGTACTGACAACCTCCGACCACATCGGCGTCACTGAACCCGCCGTCGACCATTCCCTTTACGAAAATGATGTCCGATTTCGGAGCGACTCCGGTGTACTGCGCATTGAAGATGCCGCCGCCTGCAGCTGTGCCGGTCACATGCGTGCCGTGACCCATGCCATCGTCGCTGTCACGCTGGGTGACGAGATGTGTTCGGGTGTCAATATCCAGCTTGGTCCACTCAATTTCGCTGCTACCGGTATACTCATAGAGATACTGAATGCGGCTTCCGTTGCCATCGCTGAAATCGGGATGTGAAAAATCAATTCCGCTGTCAATGACGCCCATGATCACCCCTTCACCCCGATAGGACTGCGGCAGGTCAACACCGCTGTGGACCAGATTTGCATTGATGCTGATCCGACCCTCCCTGTTCAGAGGTTTTCGCCGGACTGCAGTCTCAATGAATAGAATTTCATCACTCCGGGACAGGTCGCCCAGCCTGCTGAGTGGAACCCGGGCTGTCAGGATATTCCCGATTTCCGTGACGCTCCGGGCTTCAAAATCTGCCAGGAAGCCAGGCCCGGTTCCGGGCGCTACCTGCATCAGCACACTAACCCACCAATCTCCATTTTTACGGGTCAGATCAAAAGGTCTTTTGTTGGAATCGGGATTCCTCAACCCGTCGGATTCCCCGTATTCACCAAATTCCAAATGATCCCCGCGTTTTCCGAAGAGTATGGATTCACCCGAAATGTCATGATGCTGCCACTGCCGGTACAACAGCCTTGAAGCGGGATCACTTTTTGTCCTGGGCAATGCGATATCGGTCTGTTTTGGGTGCAGGCGGGTCTCGAGGGAAGGGAGGATGACCGGCCTGGATTGCACTGTGAGTGCGCGTACAAAATCCTCATTGACCTGTGCCTGGAGCGGACCTGCAAGCAGAGCACAGAATGGGAGAATTGTGAGCACCTGCAGCAATTTATTGGGAAACAATGCTTTTATTACCAACATCCACCTGCTGCCGGCAGTACATGCGGCTATCATGGGATTCATGTGTTAATTTCAAGTAGGGTTCTGAGTGAAGAGGTAGCCCAGGGCGGAAAGAGATATCGTGTGGAGGGAATGCGGATGACGGACAGCTGTCATGGGTGGTCTGTGGTCAACATCATGAGCTGGTAGTGCTTCGCGGAGGGCTACTCTTTGAGTTCACGTATCTGACTCAAGGAAACAGATACGATGCGGGGATCGGATGCTGATCTTCTGATGGCATCCGCGGTTCCCCGTGCAGTGACGATGG
>SKXL01000245.1 GCA_007128425.1 Balneolales bacterium
AACTGCGTTACATGTACAATGACGACACCATCAAGAAAGCGGTTGTGGACCTGGTCAACAAGGCAGGAGAAGGCCGCGATGGGTTATTTGTTGAGGCCGGCAAAGATATTTTCTATGGTTCCTCACTCATGCTGGATCCCATGTCGCTAGCAAGACATACCAACTCCTCACTTATTCTGATTGCCAGCGGTGACAGTGAATCCGTCATTGATGATCTTCATTTCGCCAACCGGAACCTGGATCTGGAAGGGATACCGAACTGCTCGATAATCATCAACAAGGTGCACGACATTGATGAGTTTGAAGATTTGCACATGGAACAGATCAAGAAGCTCGGTTTCAATATTCTTGGAATACTTCCCTTCAAGGAGCGCCTGACAAAATTCACCATCAGCTATCTTGCGCAGCGCTTCTATGCCAAGATTGTGGCAGGGGAAGGGGGGCTGAACAAAACAGTAAAGAATGTATTTGTCGGAGCCATGTCAACCGATGAAATCCTGCGGAATCCGCTTTTCAGCAAGGAAAACAAGTTCCTGATCACAAGCGGTGACCGGACGGATATGATTCTTGCAGCCCTTGAAGGAGATACATCCGGCATAATGCTTACCAACAATATCCTGCCGCCACCCAATGTCATATCCAAAGCCAATGACAGAAATATTCCGCTTCTGCTTGTCTCGATGGATACCTTCAACGCATCGGCAAAGTTTGGACACCTCGAAACACTGCTGACCAGAGACAATGAAGACACTTTGAGAATGCTGTCACAAATGGCTGAAAAATACATCAATATGGATCGCATTTTCGGGTAGGTCGGGCGGCAGACATTGGAATGTTATGCCGCACATCGCTGTTTTTGCTGATCTGTTTTGTTTGCTTCTTTCACACTATTAAGCCCATTTTTACCCGATTATATGAATACCCTCTTTGACAGAGATCCATTTGCGCTGCGTCATAACAGTCTGACCCCCGAAGAAATATCCGACATGCTGGACGCGATAGGTTGTGAGTCACTGGATCAACTGGTGGAGCAGGCCATTCCCGCATCCATTCGTCTGGAAACACCATTGCGGCTGCCTGAACCGCAGAGCGAGTATCACTTCATCAAGGAGTTCCGGAAAATTGCCTCCCGAAACAGGATTTTTCGAAACTATATTGGTATGGGATACTACGAAACCATCACCCCGGCAGTCATTCAGCGAAATATTCTGGAGAATCCGGGTTGGTATACCTCGTACACACCCTATCAGGCGGAGATTTCACAGGGCCGGCTGGAGGCTTTGATTAATTTCCAAACCATGGTTATCGATTTAACCGGCATGGAGATCGCCAACGCTTCACTATTGGATGAGGCTACAGCCGCCGCGGAGGCCATGACCATGATCCGTGCTACGCGCAAGGGCGCTCGAAAAAAGGGCCATCGGTTTTTTGTATCCAGCCTGTGTTATCCTCAGACCATTGATGTGCTGCGAACGAGGGCTGAGCCTCTTGGCATTGAACTCGTTATTGACCACCCTGATAACGTAGATCTTAGCGATGAGACCCTGTTCGGATTGCTGCTTCAGTACCCTGACGGCAACGGTGAAATCCGTGATATCGCCCCGCTCATTGCTTCTGCCAACGAACAGCAAGTGGGTGTGGTGGTTGCGGCTGATCTGATGAGTCTTGTGTTGCTCACCCCGCCGGGTGAAATGGGTGCGGATGTTGTTGTCGGATCCACACAGCGATTTGGAGTACCGCTGGGCTATGGCGGACCGCATGCCGCCTACTTTGCCACCCGTGACGAATTCAAACGCCAGGTTCCGGGCCGCATAATTGGTGTATCCGTCGACAGCGCCGGCAAACCCGCTTTCCGGATGGCGCTTCAGACGCGCGAGCAGCACATCCGGCGGGAAAAGGCCACTTCCAATATCTGTACCGCCCAGGTATTGCTGGCCGTAATGGCAGGTGCCTATGCCGTCTATCACGGTCCGGACGGACTGAAACGGGTTGCTTCGCGCATCCACGCTATGGCAAAACTGGCTGAAACGGGACTGCGTGAGCTCGGCTTTGTCCAGCTCAACGATCATTACTTCGACACCTTGAAGATCGATGTGCGCACAAAGGAGCTGCAGAAAGAAGTGCGAATCGTGGCGGAAAAGCAGGGAATGAACTTCCGTTATTTTGATGATCCCTTTATCGGTATCTCGTTTGATCAGGCCAAAGAGCCGGAGGATGTGGATGATGTTCTTGCTGTCTTTGCAGCGGCATCAAACCGGCAGGCTCCGGATACGAATTCATTCCGTGATAAAATATCCGTTATCTATCCGGAGAACATTGGACGAACCACAGATTTTCTCACACATCCGATCTTCAATACCATTCACAGCGAACATGAAATGCTCCGCTATCTGAAGCGGCTGGAGAACAAAGACATTTCGTTGACGCATTCCATGATATCGCTTGGTTCGTGCACCATGAAGCTCAATGCCACCACGGAGATGCTACCGGTGAGCTGGCCTGAACTGGCTGATATCCATCCCTTTGCTCCGGAAGAGCAGACACAGGGGTATCGGCAGATTATCGATGACCTGTCGGAATGGCTCTGTGAAATCACGGGTTTTGACGATATCTCCATGCAGCCGAACTCGGGTGCACAGGGCGAGTATGCCGGTCTGCTTACGATTCGCAACTGGCACATTGCCAGGGGGGAAGAACACCGCGAAGTTACCATCATTCCTTCATCGGCGCATGGTACCAATCCTGCCAGTGCGGTTATGGCCGGTATGAAGGTTGTGATCACCAAGTGTGACGACCAGGGAAACATCGACCTCGACGATCTTCGCGAGAAGGTGGAAGCAAACAGTGACCGGCTCGCGGCGCTCATGGTGACCTATCCATCCACCCACGGAGTTTTTGAGGAGGATATCCGTGAAATATGCGCACTAATCCACGAGCATGGGGGCCAGGTCTATATGGATGGTGCGAATATGAATGCCCAGGTCGGACTTACTTCACCGGCGCAAATCGGCGCTGACGTGTGTCACCTGAATCTGCACAAAACATTTTGCATTCCGCATGGCGGGGGTGGACCGGGCATGGGTCCAATCGGGGTGCGGGAGCATCTCAAACCCCACCTTCCCGGGCATTTCAGGTTAAAGAATAAAAAGGGCGCCGTATCCGCTGCTCCATACGGCAGTCCGAGCATTCTGGCCATATCCTACGCCTACATCCGCATGATG
>SKXL01000017.1 GCA_007128425.1 Balneolales bacterium
ATGGATGGATGGGCTGGTGGGGAGACAATCCACCCTATCACGTACCGGTTTATGTTCTGACCCATCATGCGCGTCCGTCCCTCGAAATGGATGGCGGCACAACGTTTCACTTTGTCATAGGCGGCATCCACGAGGCGCTTGAGAGGGCGCGCGAGGCTGCCGGCGGGAAGGATGTCCGCATTGGCGGCGGCCCCGGCACCATTCAGCAATATCTTCGTGAAGGCCTCATTGATGAACTCCACATTGCGATATCGCCGGTCGTGCTGGGTACAGGCGAGCGGCTGTTCGATGGGGTTAACCTGAAAAACCCGGGTTACAAGTGCGGCCGGTTTGTGGCTACCGAGAAAGCCACCCATGTAATACTCCGGCGCAATGAAAACACTCCTGACTAACTAAATTTCCACTTCATAATCCAAGTCAAAATGAGTAAAACAGAATCATTTATCCAAAATCGACAGGTCTGGGCAAATCTGCCTGTTGCGGACGTAGAACGCACTCAAAAATTCTATGAGAAGCTGGGCTTCAAGCTTAATGGACGCCATAAAAACGGGCATTTAGTCAGCTTCTTTGCAGGCAGGGATGACTTGATCATGCACTTTTTCCGGGTGGATATGTTTGAAGAAGCTTCGGAGGGAAACGCAGCCGATCTGAGCAGAGGCAACGAAATCATGTACACAATCGGAGCCAATAGCCGCGAAGAAGTAGACACCTGGGCTGATGAGGTGAAAACAGCAGGCGGCTCGCTGTTTTCCGAACCTGCAGAAATGCAGAACAACTGGTATGGGTGCGGGTTCGCCGACCCCGACGGCCACAAGTGGAATGTGTTTTATAATGGGAAATAGCCTTGTAGGGTTTCAGCTCAACAAATAGAAAATATGAATACACAAACATTAATTACTGCTTTAGGAAGCGCCCCCGATCTTATCATAGGGCTCATTCGTGAGATGCCGTCTAAGAATATCAAACGCCGCCCTGCACCGAACAAGTGGTCTGCTCACGAGCATACCTGCCACATAGCTACCGGTGACAAGACATTCCTTAAACGCCTTGAGTTGATGCTTTCTGATCCGAATCCCGTGATAAAGTCGATGGCTCCATCACCCGATGAAAAAAAAGGTTCACTACTAAGCGTTGATCTGGATAAAGCACTAGGCCGATATGTAAAGGAGCGGGCATTGGTGGTTGAACGATTGAAGGAGTTATCCATTGAGGAATGGCAGCAGACCGCTGAGCATGAGGCATTCAGTCATTACTCGGTATATATCATGTTCAGACATCTCCTGATACATGAGATGTTTCACGCTTACAGAATCGATGAACTGTTACTGAAAAAGGATTGGTAATGGGAATGAAATAAACAAAAAACCGGCCAACGTTCCACAACGCTACATTTCATGATTTCTTGCAGCAATACCAACTGTCCGGCAATAAAACAAAAATCATCAACAGCCATTCAACTGAACCAAAAAGCAATTTGATATTAATTCAATCAAAAATTACCCATAAACCCGATAATCAATAACTCACGGCGCTGGATGTATTTGTTCTTTCCCAACCGAAAGAATTCAACCACAGAAATAAAACAAGGAATATGGATCCATGAGAAAACTGATCGCATCCGCTTTTGTATCGCTTGACGGTATCATGCAGGCACCCGGCGGACCGGAGGAAGATCCCGCCGGCGGTTTTGACTACGGAGGCTGGATGGTAAGCTTCGCGGACGAAAGCGTGGATATCTCGGCAGCCGGTTTCGACGGCAAGAATCGCGAACTGGTACTCGGACGCAGGACCTATGAGATTTTCGAAGCATACTGGCCATATCAGCAAAAAGACAACCCCGTTGCAAGAACGCTCAATGAAGCAAAGAAGCACGTAGCTTCGCGCACCCGGACAAAGCTCCACTGGAATAACTCGGTGCTGCTCCGCGGTGATATCGTGCAGGCAATCAACGATCTCAAGACACGGCCGGGACCCGACCTGCAGATAATTGGCAGCAGCAATCTGATTCAATCGCTCCAGGCTGCCTCACTGATTGACGAGTACAACGTGTGGACCTTCCCGGTAATTCTTGGCCGGGGCAAACGTCTCTTCAGTGATACAGCGAAACCATCAGCTCTGAGACTCATCCGGTCCCGGATTTCGTCCACCAGCGTTGTAATGAGCACCTTTGTGCCGGACGGTGATATTCGCACCGGAACCTTCCAGGCTGCCGACCCCAGCGATATGGAGCTGGCCCGACGTAAAAGAATGGCAGGCGATAACTGGTGATGCAAAACCGACGGGGGCGCTATTACCCGGAAACAACAGTCTTGAACAACCAAGTAATACCCAAGCAGTCTTGAATTATCGAACAAGCAACCTGATAACCCAGAATGAACAGCCATGAAATCCATCAACCCATACCTCATTTTCAACGGGAATGCCGAGGAGGCGTTCGATTTTTATCAATCCGTATTCGGTGGAGAGCTCTTCAAGATGCGGTTCAGCGAAATGCCGGGCAAGGACGAGATGCCGGATGCAGATCAGTCCAAACTGGCACACGTGGCACTGGCCATTGCCGGCAAGGATCAGATTCTCATGGCTTCGGATTCCGGAACCGGACATGAGGCAAACATTCAAAAAAACGGCAATTACTATTTGTCACTCGAGCCGGAAAGCGCCGAAGAAGCGGAAAAGATCTATACTAAACTCTCTGCAGGCGGCAAGGTATTCATGCCCCTCGATGAAACCGACTGGGCCGAGAAGTTTGCCATGTTTGCGGACAAGTTCGGTGTCCAATGGATGATCAATTACGGAGACAAAGGCTGATATGCGAAAAATAATCTACGCCCAGATGGTCTCCCTCGACGGTTTTGTGGAGGGTCCCAACGGCGAGCTGTCCTGGTCGGAGCCCGGACCGGAGCTGCACAAACACTTCAACGATCAGTACCTGACGGGTGAAATCGACACATCACTGTATGGCCGCCGGCTGTACGAAATCATGGCCTCTTACTGGCCCACCGTGAATGAGGACTCCGACGTGCCGGAAGTTGAAAAGGAGTTCGCACGGCCTGGTGGACGAATTCTGGCTGTACATCCACCCGGTCATCCTGGGAGCCGGCAAACCGGTGTTTCCTGACGGACTGGAGTTGAAACTGACGCTTCTGGACACCCTCACCTTCCCCTGCAAGG
>SKXL01000057.1 GCA_007128425.1 Balneolales bacterium
CCTCACTACATGGCGAGTGTTGGAAAACTGTACACCGCTGCGGTGATCGGCATATTGCACGAAAAGGGGCATTTGTCATTCGATGATCCGATTGCCAAATATCTTGATGAGGAATTAATGCATCGCCTGCACGTATTTCGGGGAACGGACTATTCTGCAGAGATTACGGTCCGGCACCTGTTGCAACAGTCATCCGGACTGGCGGATGTGTTCTGGCTGCTTGTCAAGGAGATCATGCAAAAACCACGTCCGATGACTCCAGGGGAGGCGGTGATCTGGGGTAAAAACAAACTCCGTCCAAGAGCCAGACCCGGAGTCCGCCACACCTACACGGACACAAACTACTACCTGTTGGGACTCATCGTCGAAAAAGTCACAGGAGAGCCGTTTTACAAGGCGTTGCATCGCTTCATCTTCGATCCGCTGGGGATGAAACACGCTTTTATGCAGGGATACTCCCGGCCGGCTGAAGCATCCGGGAATCCCGTTGCGCGCTATTTTCTGGATGGCGTTGATCCGACCACTGTCGAAGGTTTTTACCAGATCGATTATGCGGGTGGAGGAGTGGTTGCCACTTCCGAAGAGCATCTGGCATTTCTCAGGGCGCTTACCGGACACCGTATCCTCCGGAAAGAAACCCTCAAGCGGATGCTGGAGGATAATCTGCCGATGGGATTTCAACATCCGGGTTTTCGTTACGGCTACTCCATTTGGAAGATTGATACGGTTCCGCTGCTGATGCCGGAGAAATTCAACTGCTGGGGATGTGTCGGGGTGACCGGTGCCTATCTGATGTACCACCCGGGTACCGATACGCACGTCGTGCTGAATTTCAATGATATTTCATATCGTGGCAAGGCACTACGGTTCATGCTTTCCAAAGTGATCAATCCGATTTTGAAAATGAAGTGATTTGCTATTGCCGGTAGAGTTCTGCCCGAAAGCGGGGTTCATCGTGGCGCTCCAGGTAGTAGATGAACCGGTCGTTTTCCATGTCCAGTTCTATCATCCAGACATTGGTGGCTGCTTCCGGGAGCATTTCGGCGGTGACATCATCGGCGGGAAAGAATTGGTGGGTTGCGGAGCCGGCATCGCCGGCATAACCGCCGTACCCATGCGCATCGTCATCACCCAAATCATCCATGGTTCGCTCTTCACCCAGATGATCATGGTACAGATGCAGTCCCTCGTCGCGTTTCTCGATAACCCAGGCACCATGCCAGTAGTCACCGTCACGGATCAGTTCAATTCGGATCATGCTGTCGTCGCATTCGGAAATGTGGGTGCGAAGTTCGGTATCCACGAGCGGGTGGCCGGAATTATCCGGAAATGTGGACTCCCCAACAAATGTTTCACCGCAAAGAGCGTGCAGGTTATCGAAAAATTCAGACTGCTGATCAGAGATGATTCCCGTACCCGGATATACCGGAGGATACACCTGCTCCTGGGGTTGTCTTTCACCGCAAGATTGCAAGCCAATCATTAGCAACAAGACCAGTAGAAGGGATGTAAGATTATTCATTTCGTATGTGTTGGATTGGAGTTGTGTGTGTGGTTGAAGATGTAAATGTAGTCTGTGTTCATTATCTGATAATGGGGATTTGTGATCCTATTTTCAATCTTAAATAATAATGATACTGCCAATAAAATACCGTTACACAATGGATGTATCACGGGTGAATCGTTAGTTTAAGATAAACGGAAGCTCTGTATCTGTTTATACCCAGGTATATTTATCTTAATTATATTTATTTTATAGACTTGGACACAGAACCATGAATGAGTATTATCGTGCTTGTTGTCGGTTCAGGTTGAAATTTGATTGCAAGGGTGCTCTGGTGACCCTGGCGGTATGTTACGTACATAAATAACCATACGAGGTAAATATGATCAGTTCCGGAACATTTTGGAGAACCGTGGTCTCAGGCTATATAGCCACTTTCGTCATGTCGATGGTGGCATTCATCCAGGGTGGGGTGGGTCTGCCGGTAGTGGATATCGGCCACATCATCGTAGGCAGCTTTAATGAAGTCCATGTAGATGAGCCCTATAATATACTGTGGGGGAACATTGCTTTTTTTATGGGAGGAATCCTTTTGGCGCTCTTATGGGTTGTCTTTCTGATGGAAAAAGTGCCCGGAAGCTGGTTCCTGCAGGGCTTGTTGTATGGAGTGATGATATCGGTGGTATCCGGACTGATACTTTCGCCGCTCGTATCTCTGGCTGCCGGGGACTGGTTCGGCTTTTTCTACCTCGACACATGGGTGCCGGGATTGCTGATCCTTGCCGCACTCATCATGCACCTGGCTTACGGGATCGTCCTGATGCTGTGCCTGAAATACGCCGGTGTCCGGGGACTGGATTCGGAATCACTGGGGTGATCATCTCCCAAATTATTCTTCAATGAGGATTGTGGTAAAAATGTACTCAGAAGGCGGGCCTTCCGCATCCTGATATTAATCCTAAAGCGTAATTGTGCTTCGTATAAAATCATAATAATCACTATTATAAGCATATGTAATTCGTGACAGGATTGCTGCATTGTGAGTAAACCGGTTGTATTATATGGTAATTCGTCATACTCGGGGAGTTGCCGGTATGTGTGTTTAACTTTTAGTCCAATTTCGGAGGATGTCATGAAAGCCAGAATTACGTTTCTGTCAGGCCTGACTATTGCTGTACTTGTTGCTGTTAACATAACCACAACAACTGCCCAGCATCAGGACTGGATCAATTACACAACCGGAACCTGGGTACTTTCACTTGCCATGGACGGTGACAACCTGTGGGCCGGGTCGCGTGGAGGTATTACGGTCAAAAATGTCGCCACCGGAAGCCTCACTTTTTACAATGCCGCCAACTCGCCACTGCCGGTGAACCGGGTCAATGTCATCTCGCGGGGCACTGACGGCTCCATGTGGATCGGGACCAACGGCGGCGGCCTGTTGCGTAATACCGGTGGGGAATGGACGCTGTTTCACGAGGACAACTCCGGGATGCCATCCAACACCATCTACGCCGTCACGGATACCGGGAACGGTGTGATCTGGATCGGCACGGACGAGGGCCTGGTGCACTTTGACGGTGTGGAATGGACAGTCTACAGTCGCCTGACATCGCCCTTGCCGGAAAATGTCGTCCGCGATATTACCATCGGTCCGGATGGCGC
>SKXL01000025.1 GCA_007128425.1 Balneolales bacterium
GCCGGTTTTCAGCGCGCCGCGGATGAGCTTTTTGAAAATTCGGATCTGCTCATCGCCCAGGAGTTCATCCCCACATCGTTTGACTGGCGCGTGGGCATCCTGAATCGGAAGCCGCTGTTTGTGTGCCGCTACTACATGGCCCGCAAGCACTGGCAGATTTACGAGCACTCGGCCGACGGAAGCACTTACGCCGGCAAGGCGGATACCATGGCTGTCGCCGACGCGCCGAAGCGCATCGTGGAGACCGCGCTGAAGGCCGCCAACCTGATCGGGGACGGATTTTACGGCGTGGACCTGAAGGAATCCGGTGGAAACATATATGTCATTGAAATCAACGACAATCCAAGCATTGATGCGGGCTTTGAGGATGCAGTGCTGCGGGACGAACTGTATCTGAGTATCATGAAGGAAATCCTGCATCGTATTGAACGAAAAAAAGAGAGGAACCACAAATAGCTGTTCAGATACAACATAAACGCCCCCTGTCGCTTTTTGACGGCTACGGCGTCGAGCTGGAGTACATGATCGTTGACCGCGACACGCTGGATGTGCTGCCCATATCCGACAAGCTGCTTGCATCTGTCGCCGGGGAAATTGTGACCGAGCACGCTCGTGGCTCGCTCGCCTGGTGCAACGAACTGGCACTGCATGTCATCGAGATCAAGACCGATGGACCGGCCGCGCGCCTTGCCGGCCTCGCACCGGC
Organism: Balneolales bacterium; assembly: GCA_007128425.1. GTDB lineage: Bacteria > Bacteroidota > Rhodothermia > Balneolales > Natronogracilivirgulaceae > SKNL01. The sequence goes on from SKXL01000025.1 coordinate 707, forward strand.
ATTCCGGGAGGAGGTCGCCGAGGTCAACCGCATGCTGGCGCAATTCGGTGCCCGTTTGATGCCTGCTGCGATGCATCCGTGGATGGATCCCTTTACCGAATTGAAGCTCTGGCCGCACGAATACAACCCGATCTATGATGCTTACAATCGCATTTTTGACTGCCGCGGCCACGGCTGGGCCAATCTTCAGAGCACGCACCTCAACCTGCCGTTCCACGGGGATGCCGAATTTGAGAAGCTCAATGCCGCGCTGCGCATTCTCACCCCACTGCTCCCTGCCCTGTCGGCATCCTCGCCGGTTGCCGACAGTGAAGCAAAACCCTTTGTCGATTACCGAATGGAGGTTTATCGCACCAACTCGACTCGCATACCATCTGTAGCCGGACTCATCATTCCCGAAGCCGTTTTCACCAGAGCAGAGTACTACAGCCGCATCTTCGAACCAATGTACCGGGACATCTCCCCATTTGATCCGGAGGGCATCCTCCAATACGAATGGCTGAATTCTCGCGGTGTGATGGCGCGATTTGATCGTGGCGCCATTGAGATCCGTGTGATGGATGTCCAGGAGTGTCCCCAGGCAGACGTGGCCATCCTGCAGCTGTTCGTCGCGGTGACCCGCATGCTGACCGAGGAGCGCTGGTGCCGCCTGTCGCAGCAGAAACGTTGGCATGAAAAGGAGCTGTATGATGTGCTGATGCGGGTGGTCAGGGACGGCGAACAGGCCGTGATAACCTGCAAAGAATATCTGCAACTGTTCGGCATCACCCGGACAGAGATGGAAACCGGTGAATTGTGGCAGTACCTGTTTGAGGCTGTTTCGGATTCAGAGATGGTGGATGAGGAATCCGGACAGGCGCTGCAGATCATCTTCAGCCGGGGGACCCTGGCTCGCCGAATCCTTCGTGCACTGCCCGAGGGCTTTGACAGGTCTGACCTGAAGCAGGTCTATGCTTCATTGTGCGATTGCTTGCAGGAAGGGCGGATGTTCCTGCCTTGATCTCAGTTATTCTGCCCGGCCATCACGGCAGTGCGCTCGCGCATCAGCTCCATCCCTCTGCGGATGGCATCCTCATTGAGCGGAATAAGGTGATGGTAACGGGTCGGTAGCACTTTTTCCAGCCCTTTGATCACATTCTCCACTTCCAGCACCGGCTTGACTGCCAACAGCCCGCCGATCACGATCATGTTGAACACTTTGGTGTTTTTCATTCGCACCGATTCGTCATAGGCGCCCAGTGAACAGACCCGGATGTCCGTGCGCCCGGGAGTACGTGACATACCGTTCTCCTCATAAATGAGCAGGCCGCCCGGCTTCACGCTCTTCTCGAATTTGTCCATCGACGGCTGGTTCAGCACAATAGCGGTATCAAATTTTGTGAGTACCGGCGAACTGATGGGTTCGTCGCTCAGGATCACCGTGCAGTTGGCGGTCCCGCCGCGCATTTCGGGTCCGTACGAAGGCATCCAGCTCACTTCCAGCCCCTGCATGACGCCTCCATAGCACAAAATCTGCCCCATTGAGAGCACACCCTGTCCGCCAAATCCGGCAATAATCATCTCTTCTGTCATATCGAAATATTATTTACGTTCGCTTGTTATCTCCTTCGCTAACCGGGATGATCCGGCTCACTCCAACAACCACCCCAGCGGTACGTGCAGACAGCTGCTTTTTAACTGCCGTTCTTTCCACCGGCCACCAGGCCCTTGCCCGGAACCTTGATATCTCCCAGCGGGTAGAACGGAAACATGTTCTCCTCCATCCATTTGTTGGATTCCACCGGGTTCATTTTCCAGCCTGAGGGGCAGTTGGATACGACCTCCACAAAACAAAGGCCCTTGTTTTCATTCTGATATTGCAGCGCTTTTTTCAGCGCCCTCCTGGTCTTCCGGGCGTTGCCGGGCGTGTGCACCGACTGGCGGGTCACGTAATAGGTACCGGGCAGCTGCGCTACCAGCTCTGTGATCTTGAGCGGGTTGCCCATGGTACGCACATCGCGTCCCATCGGACATGTGGAACTCTTCATGCCGGGCAGTGTGGTCGGCGCCATCTGTCCGCCCGTCATCCCGTAAATTCCGTTGTTGATGAAGACAATAAGAAAATTCTCGCCGCGGTTGCAGGCGTGGATGGTTTCCGAGGTGCCGATCGCCGCCAGGTCGCCATCTCCCTGGTAGGTGAAAACATACTTTTCCGGGAGGACGCGCTTGATCCCGGTTGCGACAGCCGGTGCGCGACCATGGGCCGCTTCCTGCATGTCCACATTGAGGTAGTAGTAAGCGAGCACGGAGCAGCCTACAGGGGCGACACCTACGGTCTCACTTTGAATGCCGAGATCGTCGATAGCCTCCGCCAGCATGCGGTGAGCCGTACCGTGACCGCATCCCGGACAGTAGTGCAGATCCCGATCGGTCATCACATCGGTTTTCTTGTAAACCAGATTTTCCGGACTTATAA
>SKXL01000050.1 GCA_007128425.1 Balneolales bacterium
CCGGTTGACAAGCCGCGATATCTTATGGGTGTCGGTTCACCGGCCGACCTGCTGGAGTCGGTTGCCAGAGGAGTGGACATGTTCGACTGTGTCATGCCCACTCGCAACGCCCGAAACGGCATGTTGTTCACTCGAAACGGCATTATCAACATAAAAAATGCCAAATGGAAATCACATTTCGGAACGGCTGACGAAGGATTTAAGACGGATTTATGCAAAAACCACACCATGGCTTATGTGCACCATCTTTTCCGCGCAGGTGAAATCCTGGGACTGCAGCTTGCCACTGCGCACAACCTTACGTTCTATTTATGGCTTATGGAGGAGATTCGCCGCCAAATTGATGCTGATACATTCGAAGCCTGGTATCCGGGGATGATCCGGCAGGTTGCAAACCGGTTGTGATTAAAGAATCCGGTTACTGTTAATGAGCGCATTTGCACATGATGAACCCGGTATTGACCAATGTACCCGGTTGAAACCGTGAAATCGGTCACGGTTTGTATCGTTTGTTACAAGATTCAATAACTCAGCCCAATTGATCGATATTTTCCAGGGTCCGGCGGCGGTATATCAGAGTTTTTGCCAGAACATCCAGATCCAACCATACCGAATAGTTTTGCAGATAGTACAGTTCATGCATCTGCTTTTCGTCTTCGTGATATAGCCTGTTTTCGGAGAGCTGCCGAAATCCGGTAAGTCCGGGCTTTACATTGGCAAACCGGGGCTTGCTTTCAGGCAGTATCGGGCTTCCTACCAGACTCATTTTGCCATTAAAAACCTGCCAGATGAGTAAATATCGACTTTTCCACCGGTTTTTGCCATACGGTTGCATGACTGGAATCAAGTGTGTCCGGGTATCAGATACATGAATCCTGAGATTTTTTCGCTGCTTCCAGCGCAGCAGAACGGGGATAGCAAGCAGTGGAGTCAGAACAAGCAAAAGAAAGAACGAAACCGTAAAGTCCAGCATCCGTTTCAGAAACAGATTCCAGCGTGAGAAATAAGGCAAATTCACATCCATGACCGGAATATCGTCCAGATAATCCACATTGGTTTTTCCGACGATGTAGTCGAGTGAATCCGGTACAATACGCGGATAAACGGTTGTATCTCTCAATTCGGATATGATTCTCAGGATCTGGTCATGATCCACAGCCGGCAGAATGAAGATGATCTCATCCGCCTCATGATAGCGGACCAGCTGCAGAATAGAACGGCGGTCACCAATAACAGGCACATTCTCGATCTCATCTACCGAGTAATCCGGATTTTGGGCAACCACGCCAACCAGGTTGTATTTCCAGTCGGCACGCGAACGGATTTTCCGAATCAGTTGTGCCGTTTTGTCATTCAGGCCAACCAGGATCACTTTTCGCTCCAGAAAACTGCCGGGAATATTGGGTGCTTTTCTTGACCGGTTGATCTGAATGAGACGGATCATGCTCAGTATGAGTACCCCTGCAATAGAGCTCAGCAGAAGGATCAGACGGGAGAACGCAAAATCCCTCAGAAAAAAGGTAATTACGACGACTCCGGCAAACGCGATAACAGTGCTTTTTATGGTAGCCGGTATCGAGAAACGATTCTTCCCGTACAGATCGTAATAGACCGCTGAACCGATGAAAATGACACTTAGAAGCAGATTTACAAAGAGGTAGCGGACGTGGTATTGATGCAGAATGTTACCCGGCTCGATGTTGTATCGCCAGATGAAAAAGATGATCACAAGGACATTCAGTACCCCCAGGTCGGTTATCGGCTGAGTCAGCTTCCTGAAAATGGTTGACAGATAGGAAATAACACCTTTCAGCACGATGCCCGACAAAATAAATATTCTGAAAAACAGGGTATATCCGAAACTGTAATGTTTCCTGAAGAAAAGATACATCGCCTTGTTAAAGGTAACAACGTAGTCCAGATTTTCTTTTTTTGTGCTTTCTCCCTTGTAATGGATGATGCTGGTCTTTGGCACGTAGTCGATTTCCCAACCTTGCCGGCGAATCCGGTAACAGAGGTCAATGTCTTCTCCATACATGAAAAACTGCTCATCAAAACCTCCGATTTCTTTTAGCACACCGGTGCGGAAAAACATGAATGCTCCGGAGAGAACCGGAACCCTGTCTTGCTTGTTCTCATCCTCACCTCCGAGGTAATAGGCTGAAAATCGTTTGCTTGATGGAAAAAGTCTGGGCAATCCAAGTATTTTCCAGAGTGCCGTCATGGGAGTTGGGACGGCGCGTCTCGATTCCGGGGCAAAAGTGCCATCGGGATTGAGCATTTTACATCCGGCGGCGGCAGTCTCAGGGTGGCTTTCCATGTGTTCGTGCATAACCTTGAGCGTATCCTGCCGTACGATAGTATCGGGATTTATAAGCAGTGTATATTGTCCTTTAGCCTGTTTAATCGCCTGGTTATTTGCCTTTCCAAAGCCCGTGTTCTCCCGGTTTTCAATATATGTCACATCTGCATACCTTCGTTTTAGATAGCTGACAGATCCATCGGATGAGGCATTGTCAACGACAAAAACTTCAAGCCGGAAGTCGCCTTTCGCTTTTTCCAAGGAGCTCAAAAGATTGGCCGCAAACTCTTTTACATTGTAGTTGACAATGATGATGCTGATGTCAACGCTTCCGGACGGGAACCCTGCGGGGGTATTGCCGCCGGCATTTGTCATTTCTGCATTGTCGGCATGCCCTGTTTTCGGAATACTTGTGCTGTTGTTGCTTTTACCGGAATTTGCCCTTTCTGATTCTGGGTTCATGAAGTGGCTCTGCGAAATGGTAGCTGTGACGGTTTTACGGATAGCCGGATTGATTTAGGGATGCAAGGAAAATACGCAAGGCAAGGTAAAAAAGCAGGAGCAATTACCATGGTCTGGTACACCTCTGACACATATCCTGAATCACGTGTGTTATGCTTGACGGGAGTTATGGCGAATATTCCGGACAACTGGCAATAGCCGGCCTGTCGTCGTGACGTTGTCTGTTGGTAAAACCAGCGACGGCCCGTCGGCGTATCGGAGTCTGCCAGGGGCCGTCGGAAGGGGGGATAAAAAAAAAGATGATGAGGCGACGACCTACTCTCCCGCTTTGGGCAGTACCATCGGCGCCTGGGAGCTTAACGGCC
>SKXL01000128.1 GCA_007128425.1 Balneolales bacterium
AAGTCGGCAATCAGTTCGGACAGGGGTGTCTGGACCTGGTTTTCTTCGTCATCCAGAATCTCCTTTCCGACAAACGCCAGGGGCATGCTCACTTCATGAAGGCCGCCTTCCACATCCTCCATGACCAGATTGAAATGGAAATCCTTTTCGCCCACCTGCGGCCAGAACAGCGACTGCTTTTTGCCGTCGTAGTCGCTGCTGCCGGGATCGTCGAGGATGGGTGTGGCCCGGGTGCTGATCCGGATGCTCTTGAACGGCATTTTCCGGTCATCGGGCGCGGTGCCCAGTGCCTGTACGATCACGGGCTCCCGGACTATGATGAACATGCGCTGCCGCAGATAGGCCACTTTGACGGAGGGCCGTCCCGGCATGGGTTCAAACTTGCGCTCCGTTACCTTGACAAGGGAGGCCCGGTGTCCGAAGGGAAACAAGTGGCCTGCGTACACCACCTTGACGTAGTGGTCGCGGCCCAGTGTGCCCCGATGCAGCCATTCTTCGACTGAGAGGTTTGTCGGCAGTATATCCCACGCTCCACGCACGTTCATCCATGCGCCGAGGGAGCTGAGCATGAACTGGTTGACATCCACCGGGCGCGGCACGTAATTGCCGCCGTTGGGGTTGCTGAGCTGGAAATTGGAGGTCAGATGCACCAGGTTGTGGCGGTCGAACCAGTCAAGCGACATTCGGAACGGGTCGTGCTCGTGGTCCAGAGGGCTTTGAGAGTTGCTTTTGAAATTGTCCGGCAGCGGGTCGGTGTACCAGATGGCGCGAATGGTTCTTCCCCATCGCTGATTTTCATCAACGGTCCCGTCCTGCCTGCGCATCCCCAGCCGTGAGTGCCAGAGTTCAATGCGACCGGTTTTATCCGATTGCCCGGGATCCTTGCGATGTGCCCATCCGTTCAGGCGGTTCGGGGAAATGATCAGGCGGTAGGGGGCTTCGATGGCCGTTTCATTTGGTCCGGGCGGGGACGGTGCCGGCGGAAGGATGGTTGCGATCTGGGTGATGGTATGCACCGGCGACACGGTATCGGCCGTGATCATGGAGTTCAGGGACACGCTGACATCACGCTGAGCCCGGATCAGCTGTGCTGTTTCCACACGCTGCTCACCGGGCGCCGGCACGGTTTTGATGCCTTCCGTGATGCTGACGGCACCCCTGAGAGCCGGACTCTCCGCCAGTCGCGTCACAAAATCCCAGTTTGTCTCATTCGGCTGTCGTGGAGTACGGCGGGCATCCCGCATCTGATCAATGACCGGAACCGCCACGGAGGGTGCGATAGCACCGATGAAATGAAAACCGGCTGCCTGGACAGGAGGAGGGAGCGCCGATGGAGCCACGTTCATCTCAAACGTGCGGCAGGCTTCCAGCAGGTCCTCCAACCGGTAGGGGATGGTTGTACCCGGGGGCACCTTGTACACCACGCGGCTGGGACCGGAATATCGTGCCTTGACAGGGGGTGGATAGGGGAGGATCTTGCCGACGTCGTCGGAAACGTCCGGATCTTCGGGATTGGCATCACTTAAATCCAGGTTCGGGGCGTGCTCGTAAAAGGCCTCTTCGCCGATGTTCTGCGGCTGGTGCCAGACGATCATGTAAGGCGTGCCGGTAGTGGTTGTCAGGACACGGTCCGGCCCCTCTCCGCGGTATGCCATGTTTACAAACTCAAACCTCTGGACCACCAGGTCGTCCGGGCGGATCAGCTCGACGGATGGGTTGTCCAGTCGCAGGACGGGCGTGTTTTCGCCGCGGGCCGTCATCCGGATCTCATTGCCCCGCGTTGTGCCGCGTTTTGGATTTTCGGTGTACTCAAGGGAGACGGTGATAGGGACGGGTTCGGGCAGTAACACCGGCCGGGTTATGACCCTGGTGCCGGCCGGCGGCAGCATGGTGCCCAGCAGCATGGCCTTGCAGCTGGTGCGCGTCAGTTGCCTGTCCCGAATCTCAAATTCCATGTCATCACCGTATCCGCTGCAGCCCAGCATCATTCCCTCTTCACCGCAGTAGGACCAGTGTTTTTGCTCCGAGGCGGTTGCCAGCACCAGCTCGTGACTTCCGGTGTCGTTGAACTCTGCGGAATAACTGAGCCTGCTGACCGAGAACTTCAGGGGATCTCCGGAGGCGTCTCTCAGGTCAGGGGATGGATGGATTGGCACCGGATTGTGCTTGAGGTCAGCTTTGGCCATAAACGCCGTTCTTCGGGTCTTGCGGGTGTTCTCGCCCAGCTCAACGGTTAACTGACGGAATCCGGTTTCGGGAATGGAGAATCCCTGACGATCTCTTGACGGTTTGGTGGCGATGCCCAGGAATGCCTCGGCGTTGTTGAACGATATGACGGAGCGGCGTGTGGGAGGGTGGTGGAAAAGAGAGCGCGATCCGCCCGGCGGCGGTCTGATGGTGATACCGTTCGAGACGAATCCGAATCCAGCCAGGACAATAGACAGTTTTATGCCATTTCCGAATGAGTGTATCCATCCGGCAGAGAGCGAGTGGATGGATCCGGCAGGGATGCGAACCTGGAATGTGTTTGCCGGATGGGTGACATCCAATTTTCCGGGAAGTGTCCCTGTTAGCCGATTTAAACCCAGCAGCCACTGCTCGAAGGATGCGGTGGTATCGATACCCGTATCGGTGATCATGGTCATTCGCCAGCCGCTCAGGGTGGGCTTCAGCCGGCAGGTGAAACCGGCTGGGACAAGCGTACCGGGGTAAAAGGCATCACGCAACCGAATCACAATTTCTTTTTTGCTGTGTCTGATATCCAGCTTTGGCCTGCCGGTGAATCTTTTGACATCAATCACCCATCGTTCTTTGCCCCTGAAATGAAAAATGGCACTGCCTTTGGATCTTTCAAGACGAATGCTGCCCAGCCATGTTGTGCCAAATGAGCGGAGCAGAGGAATGGAGCCAATCAGGGCCATGGCCGTAATCATATCACGGCGTGTCAAGCGAAAGTCACCTTCGGTACTGAGGATTTCGGCCGGGATGTTATTCCCGGGCGTCTGGCCTCCGGACCGACGGCGAACGCTTTTAAGATTAAGCAGCGAACGTTTCAAATCACCCCATTATTTACACGAAACTGCCTGTAATTGCAGTTGGTTAAGCGTCGTTTAATCTATACCATGAGGAAGAATAATGCAAGAATATTTTTTTGTAAATCACTAAAAAACAAAAGTAAGGGATGTGTTGTATGATATCGTGTACTGAACGTGTTCCGATCTGCTGCCCTGTCCCGGCACGCAACCTGTTTCCGGTTTATAGCACATAATCCACCGGATAATCGGATCGGAAATACCTGGCAATTCGTGTTGCCAGAACCCGTGATTTGTCATATATTGGCAACCTTGTTCAGAAAAGGTCGACGCGATTCGGAGAGATGCCGGAGTGGTCGAACGGGCTCGCCTGGAAAGCGAGTGTGCCCTAACCGGGTACCGAGGGTTCGAATCCCTCTCTCTCCGCTCTTAATTTCGTGTTTTTTTTCTGCCTGGGTGCTTTTTATCATCGCTGATCCTTACTTCTCCTATTGTTCTTTCAATTTTTCTCTTTACATTAACGATACGGGTATGCCGCACTAAATTATTTTCTGCAGTTGCCCTGGTTTATCAGGCTGGTATTGAAATATTGTTTTAATCATCGATTTTTTATCACATCACAGACACTGTTTACTAAATTTTTCCAGGTATGGTGAAAAAAAGGAATGTCATCATTGCCGTGTCGATTCTGCTTTTAAGCGTCTCCTGCGAACGGCCTTCCAGCCCGGACTTTGAACTTCAGCAGTCATTCGATATCCCCTTAATTAAAAACACCACGTACAAACTTATCGGTGATGGAAAAGGGGCCATTATCGATACGACAAGCGAGAGCTTTAAAGATCTTTTCACCACCGGGTCCGATGGACTCGTTTTTTTGTCCACTGAAGTAGATTTTGAAATTGGTGATTTTGAAGACATTATTCCGGTTCTGATTGTTGATCAAACCGATATCGAAGGTGAAATCGGAAATTTGGAAGTCGATGAATTTTCATCAACCTTTGCGTCTGAAATAGGTGAACTTAGCGGTGATCCGGAGGAGCTTGAGGAGGAACAGGTGGAAATCGGCGTTTTTCAAATTGAGTTCAGGGCCACTGGAACGGCTGATTTTGAAAAGGTTACAGGTTTGGATGAAAGTGCATTTGGTCCAGGCGACCCTGTACCAGGTCCTGAAACAGAGACTTTTTTAATTGAGCTCGACGTACCCGGATTTGAAAGGGCAATAATTGATAGTGGCGGAGTTCGCTTCTTCTTTTCAAATGACCTTGGCTTTGATATCCAGAGCATGTCCGCCTCACTCATCAGCGATGTCGAAGGGGATGCCCGGCCAGTGGGCAGCACCATTGAGTTTGGTGCCATACCCAACGGCGAGACACGGGACGACGTAATTCAGTTCAGTCATGAAGAAGAACTGGAAGTTGAACTGGCTTTTGAAATTCAGGTGAGTTGGGAATCACAGTTAATGCAGACTCCTCCCGGAGACATTACAGCCGTATCGGAAGAGGAAGATCTTGTTGTGATGAATGCCACAGGCAATATCAGCGCGCAGGTACTACGTCCCGAGAAGGAACCCATCACTTCATCCAATCCGAATTTTGAATATGCCATTGTGTCCGACACACCGGGTCCGGGTGAAGCGTTCCAGCTTGAGGTTTTCGTAGAAAATAATACCGCTTTGCCACTGTATGACAGTACGCTCACCAGAATGCCATTCATCACCATCTTCAACTCTGACGGTGATGTTCTGGACGAACCAAAGGAGTTGACAAATCTGTCACGCCCCGGTGCAAGCAGCCTGGATGCATTCGAGTCGGCAGAAGTCACCTTCGATTTAACGGGCCAAAAAATGACCAGGGAGCTTACCTACGATATCAGCATTGGTACCAGCGGTGGCGCAGGGCTCACCTTGGACAGAGACGACTTTTTTGTGATCTCACCAAAAACCAGTGATTTGAAATTCTCCGAAGGCCGATCCGACATCGATCCCCAGGAGGGTATCCCGCTGGAAGATACCAAAGACGTTGAGGGTGATTTCGTGAATGCCGAGGTGGATGAAGGAGAGCTTGTCCTTGAAATTCGAAATGAAAGCAATATCCCGCTGGTAATCGATCACCTGAGATTTTTCAATGAAGAGGGATTCACAGCAAAGAATACCGGCAGAACTTTTGTACAGGGATCCGATATCGCCGAGCTAAGTGATATCACCGTACCTGCGCAACAGACACGTCATGTGATGGTCCCGATTGAGAATACCGGTATCTCCAACCGCATCAGCTATATCGGCACGGCATCTTCTCCCGGAACAACTGAAACGGTTACGGTTTATTCCACAGATCTTGTCATCACCCGTCTCGAAGGATCGGTGCAACTGCGTTCGGCAACCTCCGTTCTCAAGCCACAGCATTTTTCCATATCGGGAGAAGTAGAGCTTGACGAGGATGAGTTCCGTCTTGAGCAACCCGATCATTTCATCGAAATAGAATCGGGTATGATAAAAATCGGAAATATTGTCAACGATATTGATCTTGATATCGATACACTGGTGGTTTCATTCCCGGAAATCCGGAAGGATAGTGACGGCAGCGGCCGGTACCACCCGGCTGATTCCCTCTGGTTTGAATTTTCAGGCGAGAACAGGATTCGTCGAAGCTCAGATACCCGATTGCCACAACCCGAAATCAGCCATTCTCTCGAAAATGTCAGAATCTATGCCCGGAATAACAGACTGCAATACAATATCGTGGCCATAACCGAGAATACGAGAGATGCGGCTGGAGCTGATACCGTGCGCACGGTATATGGCACAGACCGGTTTCGCGCTACCGCAGACATCACCGGGTTGAAGATTAAAACCGCATTCGGAAAAATTGAAAAAAGGGTGGAACTTATTGGAGATGACGAGGGTGAGGATGGGATTCTCGACCTTTTTAATGATAACGAGGCTACTGTTTCCGAATTCAGTGACTTTGAGGAGCTCTCCGAGCGCATATCCGGCCTGCAGCTTCTGAATCCCTCCTTTGATCTCATTTACGATACCAATCTGGGGGTTGAGGGTACCATTATAGCAGCCATTTTGGGTATTAACGAGAAGGGTGAGGAAGTCTATCTCTCAGCCAAACCGGGCTCTGAGAGGGAAGTTGGCACCAGCGATCCATACCAGGGTTTGTATGCCAAGGGAGTTCAAATTCCACGCTCCGACCTGATCAGTTTCGGAATTGAGCCTGCGAAAGAGATCGGAGAACTGGTGCAAAACCAGGTTGTACGTCTAGATTCAGAAAACTCCAATGTTGAGGACTTTCTAAGCAATTTGCCCGTATTACTCCGATTCATTGGAAGCTTGATTGTAAATCCGGATGACGGTGACGGCTTTATCGTCAGTCCGATCCATTTTGACGCCCGTATGGGAGTAGATATTCCAATCAATCTCAAAACGAAAGAGGGACAACCTGCGACCATCGAAGATATCATCGATGTTGACTTATCTGATATGCCTTCGCCGGAGGATGACACCGGTCTGATTGAAGCTGTTCTTTATATCATGTATGAAAACGGCCTGCCCTTTGATGCCGGGTTTACAATGGAATTTCTTGACGAAAACGAGAATGTGATCACAACGGGTCACGGAACAGCGCTTGACCCGGTAAGCTTTCAGATTGAAGGAGCAAGAGTAGATGCCGTAACCCGTTTTGTCAATCAGTCTAGCAACGGAATGACAGAAATCCGACTTACCCGGGAACAGCTCGATTATCTGCATAAGACGCATAACATCCGATTATTCGGGTCGCTGGGTACCAGCAGAGACGATATTTCGGGAGAGGTTAAGGTTCGCACCGATGATTACATCGGCTTAAGCATTAATGCAAGTTTTAAAACGTCTGTTAAGGTGAATTGAATTATTGACCGATATGATTCATACTGCCCCTAAAAAAATATTTGCCATCAGTGCCGTTCTTGCCATTTCCGGGTTGTTTGCAAGTAGCAGCATGGCTCAGGCCATTCATAACACCTCGGGCAGTATTGCACTGGGCGGCGGCGGTGGTGCCTACGTTAATGGGTATCATGCCAATTTCGTGAATCCTGCAAATCTCATGATACCCGATAGAAGCACGAGATACACCATCGGTTTCATCGGGGGGATCCAGACGACTGCCGGCGGCAGCCTTCTTAATACGGGCCTGTATAACAGACACTTTACAAAGGGAAATGTAATTGATACCGAGCTGGCACTCCGAATCTCGGATGAATGGTTCGGATCAGGTTCAGAGGCAGCGGCGCAAATGGGGTTGGGACTGGATGTGGTACCTTTGGGAGTCAGCTATCGCAGGGATGACATGGCCTTCAGCATTGCCGCCAGAGCTCGCACTCTGGGAAGCGCCGGCATGAGCAAGGGAATGTTTGATATGGCGCTTACAGGTCTCAATACACAAGTATTCAATGAACCCAAAAGGATTAATTTTGATACAGAAGTGCTTGCGATGTGGGAGCTATCTTTCGGGTTTGCCATGGAAGCGTGGCGTAACCAGGAGCATTTTGCCCCCGGATTCATGCGAGTATTTGCAGGTGTTGCGCCTAAAATTCTTTTTGGAAGTGGATATGCCAAAATGGGACTGAAGTCTCAGCTTCAGGTGACAGGAAGGGAACAGGAATCACGCATTGTTCACAATTTCAATTACTACATTCATACGGTCGGTAATCTGACAAACGGGTTTAATGATTATTATCAGGAACGCAGGGTAATAGGCAATAAAGACGTGCTTCTGGATGATTTTTTTGACGACGACACATTTTCTGACCTTGGCAGATTGGCAGGTATGGGTCTCGGCCTTGATTTGGGAGGCACGTTTGAATGGTATATCGATGATGTCTCGCTGCCTGTAATTGGTTCAGGTCCCCGAATTTTACGGGCGTCCCTGTCCATAACCGACATCGGTGGAATTAACTTCCGCAAGAATCCCGGTGACTTCCGGGCCGATGATGTGTTTATATGGGAGGGATTATCGATTGACTTCGAATATATTGATGAGGAACATGACGGAAAATTCTCTAATTATCTGGATTATGTTATTGAAGACAGCATTGGCAGTGATATTTATGGCAATTTTGCCCCACGTGAGGTAAAAAACCACAGGGTTGGACTTACTCCGGTCGTGAACATAGGAGGAGCACTCAGTATGGGCCGTTTGTCTGTGATGCTGGATGTCGGAAAAGGTACCAACAACCGAAGTATAAACAGCAGGAGACTCTATTCTGCCCTGGGCACCGAATACCGGATTGCAGAGGTGGTGCCGGTCCGTGTGGGTATGCGATTGGGTGGGAATTCGTCGATGAATCTTTCAGCCGGTACCGGAATCGACCTTAAGAATTTCGAGTTTACGATAGGCGTGATGAGTACACCATCCTCTTCAAGAGGGGGGATGAACCTGTCGGCAGCCTGGAGCGGACTGATTGTCAGGTTCTGAGTCCAAATCATTCAGATCAGATCAGCTGTGGTTTTGTTCATCAGATTGATCTCTAAGCTCCTGCATTCGGGAGAAACGGTATAGCGAAATTTCAAACGGGAGGTCCTTCTGTTCTGTGATATTCATGGCCAGCAGGGATGCCACATACTCGGAATACAGAAGACCCTTCGACCCTAACCCGGCGTATACATACAAGCCTTTCAAGTCATAATGCTCGCCAACTATGGGCAACCGGTCCGGAGTCGTGGCACGTATCCCGGACCACTGACCTATGCGATTGCATTTGTTATACAATTCAGGCATTAACTCCTTGAGTTTCTGGTCCAGCAGACCCGCACCCTGGGCATCGGGATTTTCATCATGAAAGTGGTGTTCGTAGGTACTTCCGACAGCCAGGGTATGGTCATCAATGGGTGTGACGTAGCCATAAGCCGATATGGCCGGCATATTTCTGATTACTTCCGGACAGTGATATAAGGCCAGCTGGCCTTTTACCGCATTCAACGGCAATTCATTCCAATATCGGTTTTCACGAGCTTTAAAACCGGTACACACAACCAGAACGGGAGCTGAAAAAGTGTTGGTTCTGTTACTCAGTGTCCAGCCTTTATCGTTGTCAAGGCTGTAAGGTCCACCAAAAACAAACCTGACACCTGCTTTTTTCAGGTAGTCGGCATAAGCTTCCAGGTATTCGGGTGCACGTACGGTTGTCCCCTTTCGGATGTACAGGGCTCCTGAACAATCCTTCAAATAGGGGACCTGCTTCTGTACCTCCTTGGGCTCCAACCATTCGATCCAACCCTTGGGCCAGCGTTTACTATGCCACGCCGCCTGAAAATTTTCTGCCAGAAGCTCATCAATTGCAGGTCGCATGACTCCGTTTTGAAGCTTCAGATTGGTCCTGAATCCGGAATTGAGCTGATCGATCCGTTTGTCGAGCATTCTGAAGCATGCCTCGGCATTCCACACTAAACGGGCCCGCTGTCCGGTTGCCGGATTTACCATACCGGCGGGTACCCCGGACGCACCTTCACCGATGTTGCGGGCCTCATAAATGAGAACCCTGAGATTTTTATTTTTTTCAACAAGTTGTGCTGCTGTTGCAAGACCGGCCAGTCCACCGCCCGCAATAATGACATCGAATGTTTTCATTCTTTCTGTTTACAATTCCTTAAATCACATTTTATGCACGGAACAAATTTCAAACTCATCAAGTACTACACGTGTTACAGAAGGGCTTCGGAGGAAGTTTTCCGGGCACCCGCTCCGTCCATTTCCCGCCAAGCCAGTTCGAGAGAACCATCCAGATCAATACCGCGGACGGCATCTTCTACTACATTAACCTGGAAGCCTTCTTTGATGGCATCCAAAGCAGTCCATTTTACACAAAAATCTGCTGCTAATCCAGTAACATATATCGTAGTTATGCCTCTCTCACGCAGATAACCTCCCAGGCCGGTCGGGGTGGTTTTATCATTCTCGAAAAAGGCGGAGTAAGAGTCGATCGGCTTGCGGAACCCCTTCCTCACGATAAGCTGGCTTGTATTGATGTTGAGATCCGGGTGAAACTCGGCTCCCCTCGATCCCTGAACACAATGGTCCGGCCACAGTACCTGATCACCGTAGTCAACTTTAATCACATCATACGGCTTTTTCCCTTCGTGCGAAGAGGCAAAGGAGTGGTGACCGTCGGGATGCCAATCCTGGGTGTTAAGTACGACATCAAATTTGCCTGTCAGCTTGTTTATAACAGGTACAACCTTGTCACCTTCCGGAACGGCGAGAGCACCGCCCGGACAAAAATCATTTTGTACATCAACTATTAAAAGAGCATTCATAATCGGTCAATGTTTAAGTTCACTGATCAATGAGTCAAGTTTTTCATCTATGAGAACACTATAACGTTTTGGATCGGACAGTCGTTTGACGGGCTCAGGAAGGTTGGCAACTCGCGATGCACTGAAGCCGGCAATCAGATTCACATTTACCGGGTGTTCAAGTGGCCGACCGGACTGCATTACCTTTGCCCGGATAAGTTCCGTGTTTTTGCCGGAAGCCGGTTGATCTGCAAGCCGGATGATATCACGCACAAAATTACCGTCTGCATCCGTTTCACGATCAATCTCTTTACGTCCCGGCAGGCTTCTTTTGGAAGACTCATCGGTGTATTTCATGCTGGGACGCCCGTCGAGGTCGCAGATTTTATAGACTCCGCCAAGAGCACCATCCGGATGTCCTGTTATCAGTCTGGTTCCAACACCGTAGAAATCAACAGGAGCGTTGTTTCTCTCAAGTTCTGTGATACGCTCTTCGTCGAGCTGATCGGATACAACAATGGCAACATAATCGAGTCCGGCTTCATCAAGCATGTTTCGGGCTTTGCGGGAAAGTGTCAGCGGATTGCCGCTGTCCAGGCGTATGCCGGTCAGACGGTGCCCCCGATCTTCAAGTTCTCTTGCCACGGTGATGGCGTTGGGCAGTCCGGATCCGATCGTATCATACGTATCGACAAGAAGAATGGTTGAATCGGGAAACAAGCGGGCGTAGGTTCGAAATGCCTCCAGTTCACTCTCGAAACACTGAATCCAGGAATGTGCCATGGTTCCGGAGACGGGAACATTGTAGCGGCGGCCGGCGAGAACATTCGACGTGGCATCGATTCCTCCGATGGCTGCAGCCCGTGAACCGGCTATGGCACCGGAGCCATGTCCTCGGCGAAGACCAAAATCCACCAGTTTTCTTTCCCCGGCAGCAAGTCGCAATCGACGCGCCTTGGTGGCAATAAGTGATTGAAAGTTCAGAATGTTTAACAAAAGCGTCTCCACCAGCTGGCATGTGAGAAGTGATCCCGAGACGGTAAGGACAGGTTCCCCCGGAAATACCACCTCGCCTTCCCTGGCGGATACGATGCTGCCATCGAACTTGTATCTGCCAAGGTAGTTGCAGAAATCGACATCGAAACCTTTCTCCTGCAGCCATTTGCGCTCATCATTGCGGAACCTGAATGACTCAAGTACAGAAAGCAAATCCGCCAGCCCGGCAAATATCACAAACTCACCTGAATAGGGAGCATTGCGAAAAAAATAGTCGAAATGTGCCGTTTTCTGGTGATAACCGGTTTTGAAATAACCCTGACTCATGGTGAGCTGGTACAGATCTGTGTAGAGTGCGGGATACGGAATTTCATCTATGCTCATAATTTCAGTTGCAATTGAT
>SKXL01000067.1 GCA_007128425.1 Balneolales bacterium
ACTGAAGAGCCCACTACTGAAGAGCCCACTTGAGTTTAATTTTGAATATTTCACATTTTCATCTCGTTTGTAATACACTGGTAACCT
This sequence comes from Balneolales bacterium, assembly GCA_007128425.1. Lineage (GTDB taxonomy): Bacteria > Bacteroidota > Rhodothermia > Balneolales > Natronogracilivirgulaceae > SKNL01. The sequence goes on from SKXL01000067.1 coordinate 88, forward strand.
GTAACTTATGTCCTTTCATATCTTGAAAGATTTAGAACCGATGAGATTTTTGATGCTTTCGAGCTGCGCAATCTTGGTCCGGCCGGCTCAGGGTCTGAAGAAAGCCGGCTCACCGTTTTGAGCCTGCTCATACCAGTTTGCGCGCCGCTATCTGCACCGGGTCCCACACCGGCGAAAACGGCGGTGCATAAGACAGGTCCAGGTCCATTATGTTGCGCGCGGTCATGCCGGCGGTGAGGGCCGTGGCAATGGTGTCGATGCGCTTGCCCGCCCCCTGCATGCCGACGATCTGTCCGCCCAGCAGACGTCCCGACGCCTCCTCGACCACCAGCTTCACCGTGACGGTTGCGCTTCCGGGATAGTAGCCCGAACGCGTGCGCGCCTCTATTTGGGCCGTTTTGCATTCAATGGACAGGCTTTTGGCTTCTTTCTCCGAGAGACCGGTACGTGCGATCTCAAGATCACGGAATTTGGTTATTGCAGTTCCAAGAACACCCGGGAACTCTGCATCCCCGCCGCTGATATTCGTCCCGGCTGTCACTCCGTGCTTGCTGGCGACAGTCCCCAGGGCGATGAATGCCGGTTCCCCTGTAATTAGATGGTGCGACTCGGAACAATCCCCAGCCGCCCAAACTCCGGGCACCGATGTCTGCATTTTTTTGTTGACGCGGATCGCGTTCCTGACCCCAAGCTCAATACCGGCCTCTTTCGCCAGATCGCTGTTGGGCCGAACACCCATCCCAATAATTACCAAATCGGCTTTAAGTTTCTGCTTGTCGGTCACAACACCGGACACACGTCCCCCGACACCTTTCTCCAGACGCTCCAGCTTCTCTTCCAGATACACCTCCACACCCTCATTCCGCATATAATCGGTAATGAGTCCGGCCATTTCCGGATCCATGGTCGCCATGACCTGTGGAGCCATATCAACCAGGCTGACCTTCATGCCACGCTCCAGCAGCGCCTCGGCCATTTCGATACCGATGTACCCGCCTCCCACAATCACCGCTGTTTGTGGTTTGATATTTTCGATAAATTTGTAAACATTGATTCCGGTTTGCAATATTGACAAGCTGAATACACCTTTTGCATCCATACCCGGCAGTTCCGGTTTTACAGGAACGGCACCCGTTGCTATAAGCAATTCACCGTACGCTTCACTGAATTCCTTCCCATTCTCCAGGTCATGCACCATGACGATATTATCCGTCGTATCGATGCGGATCACTTCGTGATGCACTTTGACATCAATGTTCTGGTTCTTTCGGAATGTTTCGGGATTGCGCGCTATCAGCCGGTCCACATCTCCGACTTGACCGGCAATGTAGTACGGCATACCGCAAGCCGCATAGGATGTATGCCTTCCACGCTCGAAAACAACGATTTCACGATCTTTTTGAACACGTCTTACTTTCGATGCCGCACTCATCCCGGCCGCATCACCGCCAATCACTACAAGTTTATCTGATTTTTTCATAGTCAATTCAATTTATGTGTTTTGTGATACTGCCGATCCACAGCAACGTTCGGCCAGCCGGAGAAGAATTCGGGAAAGCTGATGTACCGATTCAAGCGCAACCCACTCAACTTCTTCGTGAATGCCGCCGCCGTCCGGACCCAGTATGACCGTTTCGATACCTGCTTCCCCGAAAATAGCGGAATCTTCCCACCAGGTGTGCCCGATATATTTCGGCGGCTCCTGCAATACCATCGAAACCGCTTCTTCGGCCATCTTGACAATGGATGCACTCCGGTCAATTTCGTAGGGACTCTGCCAGATAACCGTCTCCAATGCTGCATCAAACATGGGGTCCTCCTGTTTCAGCTTGACGAGGATCTGCTGCAAATCTTCCCGTACCGTTTGCTCTGTCTCCCCCGGAAGCGTTCTTAGCTCGACGTGGGCAACGCATTCATTTGCGTAAATAAAAAGGCTGCGCCCACCCCTGACAAGCGGAACATGGACCGATCCCGCCCCGCACAGAGGATGTTCCTTTCTCCGGGATATTTCTCCGGAAAGATTGCCTACCTCAGCAAGGATACGTCCCATCATCGCATTGGCGTCAATACCCAATTTGTGCTTTCCTCCGTGCGCAGTGCGGCCTCTCGTTGTGATTTTAAAAACACCCATTCCGCGATGTGCCAGACAAACATCAAGTCCGGTCGGCTCGGTAACCACAGCCGCATTGGTCCTGATTTTTTTCATCAGGTGGGTCGCACCGATACTTTTATACTCTTCATCCGCTACGAATGTGAGCAAAAGATCTCCATCCAGCCGGATCTTCTGATCCATGACGGCCCTGGCGGCAGCCAGAATTGCGGCAATGCTCCCCTTCATGTCATAGGATCCGCGTCCGAACAGCTTGCCATCCCGGATCTCACCCGAAAACGGATTTTCCATGCCGGTAATACCCACAGTATCCATATGTGCATTGAGCATAAGCGATCTGGCCGTACCTGTCCCGCTTTTTCTTCCCCTTATGATACCGGTGACATTGACCCGCCCGGGCGCAAATTCATCGAATTCTGTCTCGATATTCATCTCCCGAAGCTCTCTGCAAATAAAACGAGCGATCTCCTTCTCACCCGGACCATCAGCGGAAAGCGACGGATTAACGGAGTTGATTCGGACCAGCTGCCGCAGTGTCTCGGTGGAATATGTTGTATCAATCATTTGTTCTAAAAAAACCCGGTATCAGAAGACGATCCGGTCCGCCATGCCTTACCTGAAGGTGTTGCTTGTGGACCATTCCTCGCCACCTCAAAGACATTGCAAGGCCTGGGAAAAAGCGAAAACCCGGATGGATATTGCAAAATCCTGATGGATATTGCAAGGCACGAACGAGAATATGCTCACGCATCCTGTGACAGGATAAGCACGCTATACGGAGCAATGCGAATATACCCAACCGGTAACCTGTCCTCCTTTTCAGATTTGGCATGCACTTCCGACATTCCGCTATTTCCGAAGTCCGATGAATAAAATATGCTGTCGCTGTTCAGCCTGACAACCCATTTGCCGGCAGCGGGAAA
>SKXL01000074.1 GCA_007128425.1 Balneolales bacterium
ACAAAAAGGGGTGCTGGTGAATGCGGCTGCGCTGACGGTGATCCGTATGGTACCGCCGTTGATCATCACGAAAGAGGAACTGGCGCGCGCGGTTGAAGTGCTCACGGAAGTGCTGGATGAGGCTTTGGACCAAATGTAAATATGAATAAATTTTAACCGTTATTTTAAAAATGTATTTTTATAAATTAAATTAATGTAATTGCTTATTTAGCAGGTTTATAATACTTTCATGCTAAATATAATGTAAATTATTACCTAGTAGGCTATTGCTCCAAAATCCCAAGGGAGGGAAATCATGAAAAATGACTACAGATCAAACAGGAACGTGGCTGTGTTACTAATCACAGTTACTGCATTTGCTTTTTTATTAAGCCATTGTGATACCGCTGGACCTGCATATGATCCGATAGAGATAACGGGACAGGTTCTTGATGCCGATACAGATGAACCGATTTCAGATGCTGCAGTGCGCCTTGTTGAGCCAAAACCAGAAAAAACTACCGTGACAGATGAAAACGGAAGGTTCTTTTTTGAACTTGATGTTGATAGTACGGTAAATGTAAGGGTACTCATTACAAAAGAAAGTTATGAAACTATTGCGTTGGAAACTGTTGCTATCCCAGAAAGGAATATTTCGTTTCCTACTTCAAAACTTAGTATTGAGAGAGAAGACACGGATGATCCGCCTGTGGATGAGCCTGATATCGAATCTGGAGGTCCTTTTAGCTTGGTATTATCTAACGTTTCATCTGAAACAATTAGTGTCAAAGGCACGGGTGATGCTGAACAAGCCGAATTTGTGTTCCAGGTGAAAGACTCCGTAGGAGTATCTGTTCCAAACGCTGAAGTTGATTTTTTGCTTGGTTCTTCCCCTGATGGTGGAGAGGTTGTTTATCCTGAATCTTCCGTGACGGATTCGAATGGCGAAGTTAAAACAACGTTAACCAGTGGAACGGTTTCTGGTGTAGTTCAGGTCATTGCCAGGATTGAACGCGATGGATTTACAGTGGAGTCGCGTCCTGTGCGAATTACAATTCAGTCAGGATTGCCGGATGAAAACCATTTTACGCTAAAAAGCCCTAATCCATCCACTATCTCTCAATCCGAGACATCAGAAATTGCGGTACTTTTGGGAGATCAGTATGGCAACCCGGTTGCTGAGGGAACAAGTGTCTATTTTACGACTACGGGTGGTGTTATTGACGCTTCTGCCAAAACAGATGGAAACGGCGAAGCTACGGTTGCACTGCGCTATGGTGATCCGATACCTGAAAACGGAAGAGCTGTAATAACTGTAAAAACTGTTGGAGAAAACAATCAATCCATCGAGTCACAAACAGAGGTTTTGTTCGTTTCTCAAAATATTCAGATTCAAGCCACACCAGATGCAGTCAGATTGGCTAATCTCAGTGGCATGAGATTCAACTATAGCGTAAGTGATGACAGGGGAAATCCATTGCCTGAAGGTACAAACATTTCTGTATCTGCTGACGGGTTGGAGGTTGATCTCTCCGGTGATTACGAAGTTACCCTTGGAAACGTAAATCAGCCAGGGCCTGGAAATACAGAGTTTTCGTTTCAGGTGCTATCAGCAGAAAGGCAGGATGCTTACAGTCAACGTGATCGCTATCTTCGTATTGACGTAAACAGCTCCGTTGGTGAAAAAACGTATGTGATACCGGTAAATGATGAACCCGGAGGCGCCGCCAGCATCGTACTATCATCTATCACTTTAGAGACAATTACCGTAAAAGAGACAGGTGGAGAGGAGCAAACAGACTTCATTTTTATGGTCAAGGACTCTGCAGGCACGCCTGTTCATGATGCGGAAGTAGCCTTTGATTTTGGGTCTTCTCCGGATGGTGGTGAGAGTCTTTACCCACCTGTTGCACGCACCAATAACAGTGGTGAGGTAAAGACCACATTGACAAGTGGAACACGATCCGGTGTTGTCCAGGTTATTGCTACAATTCAAAGGGACGGATTTACAGTAAAATCAAGACCTGTGCGTGTAGCGATTCAATCCGGTTTGCCAAGCTTTGATCATTTCACGATATATAGGCCATTACCACAAAATCTACAATCAGATATCGTATCACAGATAAGCGTTATGCTGGGTGATCAGTATGGCAATCCGGTTGCCCAAGGTACCAGAGTTTACTTTACCACTACGGGCGGAGTGATTGATGCATCTGCTGTAACAAATGATAAAGGTCGTGCATCAGTCGAGTTACAATATGGCTCACCTATACCTGCAGATGGAATAGTAACCTTGACTGCTCAAACTGTTGATCAGAATAATCAAAGTATTGAGCGACAAGCAACGGTTTTATTCAATCAACCGCCTATCGTAATTGAAGTGAATCCAACTGAGTTTGACATTGAATTGCTCAGTGATCAAACGTTTAATTATTCCGTAACCGATGCAAATGGAAATCCGCTTCCGGAAGGAAGTGTCATAACAGTTACTGTCGAAGCTGAGGATATCGAAGTAATTGGAGATATCAATACTGTTCTGGGAGACCATATAACCGGAGGCCAGGGAATTACCGAGTTTTCATTCAATGTTGCCGGGGTTAATGAAGAAGAACATCTAAACACACGACCGGTCTTTATCCAGATTAATGCCCAGACATTGTCAGGCGAATCGAATACAGTTCAAATTCAAGGCAGGAAAGCAAAAGAAGTGATGCATTAAAAAATTTGCATCCCCGTACAAAACCGGTCAAACTTAAAAAAAACGCTTGCAGATGTAATGTTTGCAAGCGTTTTTTACATATGTTTCGTTGTATTATGCAAAACGGGCAGAAGATTTGTAACTTTTTCAAAAGGTGTGCGTCTTACGGTCAGATTTATTATGTGTAGCGGGTATCACGGCAGAAAAAGACGTACGGATTATTGCAAATACCCACAATATCGGCAATGAACAAGGTTGATACGTCGGATACCGAGATCCTGTCACGCATACTGAGCGGAGAAAAAGAGTTGTACCGCATCATCATGGATCGATATGCGTCTTTGGTCTTTCATGTGGTGCGCAGATACGTAACAGACCAGAATCTGATGACCGAAAGAGCACACGAGATTTTTTTGAAAGCATACGAGCGGCTGGATTCCTTCCAGGGCAAATCGGCATTTTCATCCTGGCTCTACCGGCTGGCTCATAACCACTGCCTCGATGAAAGCCGGCGTGCGAAGCACCGGAATGCATTCTTTTCGGAGTTGCCGGATGAGCATGCATTCGGTATGATGGACGGCAACCCGGGTACGGATGCCGGCATGGAAGCAGAATCCGAAACCGATGAGCGGACCGCCAGGCTCTGGAAAGCACTGGCCAGAATCGACGATAACTACACTGTGCCGCTGCTTATGAAATATCGCGACGGAATGTCTTACGAGGAGATATCTGAAGATCTGGATGTGCCGGTCGGAGCCCTGAAAGTCAGAGTCCACCGCGCACGAAAGGAACTGAAAACCACTATGGAGCAAATGTGATGCGTATCGAGAAAGAAGAATGGCTGCGACGTTACCTGGATGGCGAACTCAATGATGATGAGGAGCGCCAGGCCCTGAAGGTAATCGCCGATGACCCGGAACTGCGGGCCTTGTTGAAATTCGATATGGGCCTTCGCCAGGAACTGGCATCGGATGGCTGGACCGGTTCGCAATACACCGCCGGCACCCCGGCATCGTCGAAAATGACAATCGGTTCCCTGCCCCATGGCTTTGCTGACAGCGTAATGCAGGCCATTGACCGGAAGGAAACAGCAATGGAAACAGCACGGTCCGCATCCACCAGGGAAGAAAAGGAAACCGCGGGCATGCGCAGCATTGGCCGGCGCCTGTGGCAGCCCCGGCCCGTGATGCTGCGGCCAGTATGGTCTGCCGGTATCGCCGCCGCCCTCCTGATCCTTCTTGTGATGACTCCCGTCCTGTTCCTGTCGATCCAGGATGAAGCGGAACCGGTCCGGATGCCGGTTCGCCAGATCGTCGAGGAACAGCACGACCGGGTCCTGATGCGCTTCGTCTACGTGGATCGCGATGCCGAATCCGTGTCCGTTGCCGGTGATTTTAGCGACTGGGAACCCATCAAACTCACCCGGCAGAACATCAACGGCGATGTGGCATGGACGGGCATCATCCCCCTGGAGCGTGGTCAGCACCGGTACATGTTCCTGAAGGATGGCGAGCAGTGGGCAACCGACCCGCTGGCCGGAAGATATGTGGATGACGGATTCGGAAATAAAAATGCGGTTATAAACTTGTGATGCGATTCCTGCTTGCCGGCATTATCATGACAACACTGATGACCAACGTAAATAACGCTTATTCACAGCGGATAGAGACCGATATCTTCCTTTCGGCCGAGAGCGGGTATGTGTCCAATATCTACTTGAATCCGTATGTGCCGGAATGGGATCGCAGCCTTGTCTCGGTGTTCAGTTCTTTTTCGCCTGCTGTTCAGTTCCGGTGGGCCGACAGCAAAAACAGTGTATCCGCCAGTGGAACCGGCTATTTCCTTCATCTTTTTGATGAGCGTAACGGCTGGAGCGGTGCGTATCTGGCATCGATGTACCGTCGCCGGCTCACTTCCTCGCTGTCGGCGCGCGTCTCTGGCGGCACAAATTACTTTTCCGGTTCACAGTACAGAAATATCCAGTGGCTGCAGGCCGGGGCAGAGTGGGCGTTTTCCCCGTTTGCAAAAGTGGAGGCCCATCTTGGATCCGGCCGGCAATCGATAGCAGGATTTGAGGATGAGGATACCAGAAGAATCCGGAACGACTCCTACCGCCTGGGTGCGGAATACTGGCCGGGATACCGATGGCGGTTCCGGGTCCAGTTTTACAGCGGACTGGGGCACATAACCCGTCCGGGAGACGGGTTTGTCAGCAGTATTTCTGCAAGTCATTTCACCCGGAACCGGATGGCGGTCACGCTTCGGACGGGATTGGAACAGTATTCCCAGGAATTTCAGATGACCCCGGAAAGCGGTGGTGGTCCGCTCCAGAATGGAACCGGAATGATCGACGACGGAAGCATCATCACCCTGGAAGACCGCTTTCACCGGTCGACCCTCACCGTCTCCTATCCGATCCGGAATAACGTATCGGTGACGGGCACGGCCGCCGGTCTGCTGTGGTTCAGCACCGAGGATGATGACATTCTGACCGACTACCAGGTATCGGCCGGTCTGCAGGTGTCTTTTTCGCCGAAACGTATTCGAACGGGTGAAATTAGCACAGTGGAATGGAATCGGCGAAATGAAAGTGAGAAAGTAGTGACCGTACGCTACAGAGGTGATGAACAGCTTTACATCACGGGTGATTTCAATGATTGGGATCTGCCCGGAATTCCCTTGCGCAGATTAGGAAGGAACCGGTTTCGGGCTGAACTCGAACTGCCGACAGGAATATATCAATACAAGATCGGAATTCGGGAGAACGGGAGCCTGGAATGGCTGGAATTTCCCGGAGAAGTAGCTACGGTAAGCGATGGCTTCGGTGGCAAAAACGGGAGATTAATTATTGATTATGGAGAGTAAAATAATGGTGAAAACCATAACAAAAAATAATATGGAAACGGAATACCGAATGTATTTTGTTCAATTCAAACCTGACGGAAGCACGAGCGGATACCGGCTGGTATATCATCCGAAGCAGGCTTCCCGGGCCACCAACGCCATCCCTGCATTCAAGAAATGGAATGTTCTGGCCCTTTTTCTGATGGCCGTTCTGTCAGCTTCCCTTTTCAACCCTGCGCTTGCCCAGTATGAGGCGGCCGAGTACCGTGCTTTTCAGGAGCAGGCAACAGCCGCAGGCATCGATGCGGATCGCCTCGAAAGCCTGATTGCCCGGGCGCAGCAGCGTGGCGTATCGCCCGACCAGCTGCAGAATTTGGTCGGTCCGGCCTTCTCCCTGGCGGAAAATGATCTTCCCTATCATCCGGTGCTGCAGAAAGCACTTGAAGGAATGGCCAAGCGGGTTCCGGCCGGAAATATCCGCATGGTTACAGAAAACATGGCCGGCGGCATAATGCGTTCGGCTGATATCGTCGACCCCTGGATGGCTCGCGGTGATGTGAGCGCCATGGCTGCTGCCGTCAGAGGTGACCGCGAAACCGGAGTGTCGATGCGCGAATATCGAAGGACCTTTATCGAGCATGCGTCCTATGCCCTGCAGCAAAACACGGAAGAGCAGACCATCCGGGATTTCCTGGACCAGGCGCTCACGGCCAATGTCGTGGAACGAAATGCCATATCCTCGGTTGCGGCGGGACTCCGAGCGCTTCCTGAAATGCCAACAACACAGGATGACCCGGGGAGCAGTATCCGATTGCTTGTTCGGGCACTGGATGCCGGTTTTACACCTGGTGAGATCCAGCAGCTGCCGGACGCATTCCGCTCGGCCCAATTCCACAGCGAGCTTCCGGCTGACCGTGTAGCGCGCGGACTGGATCATCAGATCAGAGATAATATTCCGGCTGCCCATATCCTGGAAAACCTGTTTCAGGGTAATGTTGGCGGTGGTCCGCCCGGGTTCACTCCGCCCGGTCTGGACAGAGATGGTGACCGCGGATCCGATCGGGGCTCTGACCGCGGCCGGGGTCGCAGACCCGTCACCCCGCCCCCGCATAACTGACCTCGCCACTCGGATCCCAAATCCGGTCCACGTCTGCCGGACCACGCCTCACCCTCGGCATACCCGCTCGCTTTATTTCATGCTCTCACCTTGCCGTGCCCGGGTATGGCACGCTTATGGTACACTGACTTTCTGCCATGAGAACGGATCAATTTTCCTGTAACCTTTTCCGATTCCGCGCGTCATACGGTCAGATTACAAGTAATGTGTACAGAAGATGAAGCCGAAAAACAGGTAAAAAAATATCCTGCCGGCACCGTTTGCAGTGATATGATGACAAAAGGAGAAAAACTTATGGTTGAGAAAAACTACTTCACACTTGATGCATACGCTACCGGTTCATATATGCAGGATACCTTCACTATGGACAAGATGGAGTGGCAAGACGAGAAAGTGCGGCTGGAACAGAATTATCCCAATCCATTCAATCCTGTTACCATCATTCGGTTTGACCTTGCAGAGCAATCCCGCGTCAATTTGAAAATTTTCAGTCACGCGGGCAAGCTTGTGGCGGTTCTGAAAGATGATACCCTGCCGGCCGGATCATACCAGGTTGCCTGGAATGCGTCACTGATGCCAGGCGGCAAATACTATTACAGTCTGCAGGTGAATCACCAGACATTTACGAAAACTATGACACTAATCAACTAACAGTCAACGCCATGAGATACGCATATCCGTTCAAATATCAAACTTCAACCTTCATTGCGGCAGCACTCGTGTTGCTTTTAACTCTGGGAGCATGCAATCAGGGCCTGGACAATACCGGCTCGTTTCGCGTGATGTTACATGACAATCCGGGTGATTTTGATGAGGTGTGGATTGAAGTGCTACGAGTGGAAGTTAACAATCAAGCTGATGAAGGTTCCGGCTGGACGGTCATTAGTGAACCGGGAGAGTCTTACAATCTGCTTGAGCTGGTGAATGGAAATCAGGCGGTACTCGCCGATACGGAGTTGGAAGAAGGCACCTATCGTCAGATTCGTCTGATCCTCGGAAACAACAATTATGTGGTGATCGGCGATGATCAATATGGCATGAAGACTCCTTCGGCACAGCAGACAGGCGTCAAGCTCAACATTAATGCCGATATTGTTGCCGGCATCACCTATACGCTGGGTCTCGATTTCAATGTGGGCCAATCCATCGTAAAAAGAGGCAACGCCCCGGTTGCGCAACCCTATCTGCTTAAACCGGTAATCCGCGCCTATGCCCAGGCCGAAACGGGCATCATCAGTGGTGTGGTGAATCCGTATGTGGATGGAACTGTGGTATCGACGGACCTGAATGGTGAGGAGGTGTCAGCCTATGTTGAGGCAGGAACCGGTGCTTTCCAGCTTATCGGACTGCCGGCAGGAACATATGACATCGCAGTCGATGCGGGAGAGGACTATGAAACGGTAACCGTAGAAGATATTGAAGTTTTTGCAGGAGAGACGACCGATGTGGGCGTCATTGACCTTCCCCAGGATGGCAATGACAATTGATGCAGAAGATAAATATTCACACCAATTAACAAGAGCAGGCTCGGATTGAGCCTGCTCGCTCATACAAGCTGTTTGTCAGATACATCTTGAAATGAATAGATTTCTAAATAACACCGGGAGAGGCACGATATGCAGGAACCTGACCTGTTCGGTTGCCATGCTGATCGTAATGATGGCCCTGCTTGTCACTCCGTCACGTGCCAGGAGCCTGTCAGGTGGTGATGATCCCGTCATCAGTCGAGCATTGAATGCCGGTATCAATGCCGAACGGATTGAGCTGCTGGTTATTCGCGCTCAAAGCAGAGGTGTGTCCCCCGATCAGCTCCAGCAAATATTGACTCCTGTTATCACGCTTGCCGAGCGGGATCTTCCATACCACTTGATGATGCACAAAGTGGTTGAAGGGCTGGCCAAACAGGTTTCTGCCCATGAAATTCAATTGGTACTTGAGCACATGCAAAACAGCATGATTCGCTCTGCTGCTCTTGTTGACCCATGGGTAGCGCGCCAGGAAGTGCAACATCTGATTGAGACCTCAAGAGGTTCGCGAACAGCGGATGAAGCAACCAGGCACTATCGCAACAAGCTGCTTGAAAGCTGCGCGCATTCCTTGCAGATGCATGTGGATGATGATCTGCTTCGTGATTTTCTGGAGGAGGTGTCATCCATGGCAATTATGAAAAACGGAGATGTGGCCTCAATTGCAGCCGGATTGCTGGTGCTTTTTGAAATGCCTGTGACACAGGAAAATCCCGGTCTGGGCGTACGACTTCTTGTCGGAGCCATACATGCCGGCTTTAACGCCTCAGAGATCAGGAAGCTGCCCGCAGCCTTGCAATCGGCTCATATTCACAGCCACCTTCCTATGGAAAAAATTGCAGGGATCATGGATCAGCAACGGTACGATAACATCCCGGCAATTCACATCATAGAAAATCTTTTTCAGGGGAATGTGGGCGGTAGTCCAGCCGGGTTCTCGGCATCTGGCCTGGACACCTACGGAGATGACCATGCCGATCGTGGAAGAGGACAACGTCCGCTTACTCCACCTGTACCATGAGATATTTGCAAGGACAGCCCCAACGGATCATATCTGCCGGGGCTTTTTTTCACACAGGAAATCGCTGCAGTTTTTTTTGTAACCTTTTGAAATCCAGAACGTCTTACGGGCAGATCGCTGAAAAAGCACAAAGCTTGACGGTATGATAATCTACAGAGGTTGATGTATTTCATCATAAATAAATAGATAAGAGAATATCACTTACTGATCAAAAAATCGAGAATGCTATGTTGAAAAAAAGATACTATCCTATTATTGCAGCTGTCGTTTTTGGAATGACGTTGGTACTGTTCAGCAGCAACGTGTCAGCAGAAACCCCGCCGTTTAAGGCCGATATCGACATCGTGCTGCCGAATATTGAAACTCCAAAGTCCCATGTCATCGAAGTAGGCGAGAGCCTGATAGTGGCCGGACTGCCGTTCCCGCTGCATATGCTCAACGGCACCGAACTTTACCTGCCGGAGGGATCGCTTGAGGAGGATATCCGCGTAGAAATAAGCCTGCCGGATTTCAGCACCGTGTCCGAAGAGGCGCCGATGGAAGTCGGTTTTGGAGAAATGGTAGCCAACGCGATCAAGGTACAGGTCTTTGTGGACGGTGAGCTTGTAAGTCCGTATTACTTTGCTGAGCCTGTTGAATTGACCCTGCCGATTCCCAACAAGCTCCCTGCAGGCATTGGAGAAGACGTCAGTCAGTTCATTTTGGCCTACATGGACGATGAAGGCGAAGGCATTGACACCGAGGAGATCAAAACGGTATTCCGTGATGAAATAAACAAGTTCGTCCGCGCCGAAGTCGGCCACTTTTCAAATATCGTGTTGACCACGACGCAAGAGCTTACCCCGGCCGAACAGGAGCCGGCGTTGCCGGCACAGGTCTCACTCGACCAAAATTATCCCAACCCGTTCAACCCCGTAACTATAATAGGGTTTGAACTGCCGGAACAGTCGGATGTCAGGCTGGATATCGTAAACATCCTGGGTCAGACGGTAGCGGTTCTGGAAAATGGCGTGATGACAGCCGGTGCTCACCAGGTTTCGTGGGATGCCTCTGATGTACCGAGCGGTGTATATCTGTACCGGCTGCAGGTAAATGATGATCAGACGTTAACCAGATCCATGACACTTATGAAGTAGTTGGAAATCTTTGTGCAAAATATGTCCTACACCGACATGATGAGAGACAATCGCGGGATATGGTCTGAGAAACCATATCCCTCTTTACCCCGCAAAAGTATCAAAACAATTAACAATAACGGCTAATAAAAAAAATCATGAAAAAGATCAATAAGTTTATCCATCAAATGACGGCTCCACTGGCAGCAACATTATTTGTACTGCTTTTTGCAGGAGCCTGCAGTCAGTCCACTGACGGTGTGGGTACCCTGAAAGTGGTACTCCACGACAACCCCGGCAATTTTGACGAAGTCGTGGTTGAGGTTCTGAGAGTCGAAGTCAACAACGAGCAGGATGAAGAGACCGGCTGGGTTGTGATCAACGAACCAGGAGAATCGTACAATCTGCTTGATCTGGTAAACGGTGCTCACGTTGTGCTCGGTGAGACCGAGCTTGAGGCAGGCATATATCGGCAGATCCGACTGATCCTTGGTGACGGAAATTATGTTGTGATCGATGGTGAACCTTACGATATGCAGACCCCGTCAGGTCAGCAGACCGGCATCAAATTGAATATTGATGCGGAAATCAGAGAAGGCATTACCTACACACTGGCTATCGACTTTGATGCTCACAGATCCGTTGTGAAACAAGGTCAGACCCCGGTTGGTGCACCTTTCCTGCTTACACCGGTCATTCGCGCTTACGCTCAGGCTGAAACCGGTATTATCAGCGGCGTGGTGGAACCCTGGGATGCAACCAATCTCACAGTTTCAACGGTTGAAAATGTTGGCGATAACCCGGTATCCACCACCGTGGAGGAAAACACGGGTGCGTTCAAGCTGCTCGGACTTCCCGAAGGCACCTATTCGATCATTGTCGAATCCGATGACTTTGATGCTGTAACCGTTACGGATATAGAAGTAGTTGCAGGCGAAGATACGGATGCAGGCACCATTTCACTTGTAGACGAAGATTAAAAAATCCAGGACAAGAAATTAGCGGAGCAGGCTCTGGTTGCCTGCCCGCAAAAGCGAATATGTATTACCCCATGACCTGAGAAGTGACCTATAATAATCAGGAGGCAGACAAAGATTCTACCCCCTGACTGTTCACAAGAGAGTTCTTATCCTTCAATCCGAATACCCCTGGCGTTGATTACGGGCACCTATCCCGAATCTTGAAGGGGTGTTCGGATTTTTTTTTCAGGGTTCTAAAATTTCTTCCGTTTCACCCTCAATGGAAATCACCACTTCAATGATATCTTCAAATTGAAGCAAGGTTTTTTCAATCTGGCTGCGGATCATCATTACGGTGGCGGAACCGGAGGCATCCAGCTCATTACTAAAGTCGGCGTAAGCCACACCGTTTTC
>SKXL01000138.1 GCA_007128425.1 Balneolales bacterium
CTTCCTGCACGCCCGGCTCCGGCGTGCCCGGAACGGTTTCATCTGAATCGGTTTCTGATGTATCCGCTTCTTCAACATCCTTGTCAACGCTGTATCCGTGCTTGAGCTCGGCGGCCTCGACATAGCGGCGCATCTTTTCAAGGATCTGGATTTTGAAGAGTCTGGCCCGCCGGTGGTCGGGTTCGGCAGCAAGGATCCGGTTCAGCATTTCCAGGGCGGCGACGCTGTTGCCGGACTTGTAGAGTGACTGGGCCTCCTGATATAGCGTTTCGGAGCTTCCTTCGTCTTCTTCGGTGTCGGTGTGACCGTAAGAGCGGAGCATCCGGAACGCCTTTTCCTGTCCGGATAGCGAGAGTTCCGGGATGCGCAGCAAGGCCAGGATGCACTCTTTTCGGCTGCGGTCATCCATCTCCATTTTCCGGGTTTCCCCTTTGGCAAACAAACTGGCCGGAATAGGATCGGAATCGGCCTGAAGCCGTATGGCCCACTCCGAAGCATGGCGGTTTGACCAGTGCGGATCGGTGAATTTGCGGATGGACTTCATCTTCCCCAGATCGAAAAGGAAATTGCGGTCGTAGGGCAGCCGCTCATTCTGGAGCAGGTGAAGCCAGTCCATGGGCGATTTCGGTACGGGATCCTCCATGGCACTGGCGGCATGCGAGCTTGATGAGATGAGGGTCTCGATCGTCTCTGAAAGCCAGTCCTGATCCACCGTATGCAGGTTCTCGGGAATCCAGATGATGCGACCGCGCACCTGCTCCAGTGCGGCGTTCAGGGAGTTGCCTCTTCCGCGAACAGCTTCCTGCTCATAAAAATACGTTTGATCATGCTGGAAGAATTCGATCAGCGAGCGCAAGGCCTCCGTGGTGCCGTCGGTTGAGGCATCATCAATGAAAATAAACTCGCTGGGAATTCGCTTGATGGAATAGAGCGCTCGCAGAGTCGGCTCTACCCACTCCTTTCGGTTGCGAAAAATACAAATGACAGATAATGTGGGTTTTTCAGTATGCACGGCATCAAATTGCATCCGGTGGTCTGTTCACCGGTCAATATACGATGTTCCGGGTCCAGATACGCAATGTGAAGAGCGCTCAATAAGATTTTTGGTTTGCCGGCTTTGGACCGCTGAAATTATGCCATGACGATAGCGATTTAAATCACATGATTTCACCCGATAGTTTTTTATCTTAAACATATAAATGAAAACGCATAGCTAAATTCAACGCAAGAAACAGACTCAATTATCGGGGTCACGACATGGCAAAATGGAAGAGCCTGTTTGATAACATTTCTTTGGCGGGTATCGGTTTCTTCCTTGATAACAAACATACATACAAAGGAACGGCTTTTCAGACTGTGTTTGCAACGCTCCGGATATCATTTGCACGTCGTTCTTTCTTTCCATTACATCATTATTCAGCCGTTATGAAACGATCCATTATAATCCTTCTGTTCATTTCCGTGCTGTTGCCCGTTCGGGCAGATAAAGCACAATCGCAAAGTATTACCGACAATCATCACCCGCGTGAATTCATTTTCCCGGATGTGCCTGGATTTCACACCATGTCGGCGGACCTGCATATCCATACCGCATTTTCCGACGGACATGTTTTGCCCAGGATACGCATTCAGGAAGCGGTCCGGGATCGTCTGGACGCCATATCGTTGACCGAGCATATCGAATATCTGCCCCATCGTGACGACATCCCGCTGCCGGATCGGAACCGGCCCTATGAAGTGGCCTCACAGCTGGCCCAGAACGAAGATCTGATCATCATTAATGGTGCCGAGATCACCCGTGGCATGCCTCCCGGCCATTCAAATGCGATCTTTCTGGAAGATGCCAACAAATTGGTGGTAGACGATGTCCTGGATGCCTACAAGGCAGCTGCCGCTCAGGGAGCGTTCATTTTCTGGGATCACCCTTCATGGAAGCGTCAGGCCAGTGATGCCATCCCGCCTTTCTCCGACATGCACCGTGAAATGATTGCCGATGGTCTCATTCATGGCGTCGAAGTGGTAAACCACCATCGGTTCTCCGAGGAAGCGCTGCAGATCGCCCTGGATTATGACCTGACGATCCTGGCTAACACGGATGTCCACGGTTTGATCGACTGGGACTATGACACGGAAGACGGAGGTCACCGTTCGGCAACGCTCATATTTGCAGAAGAACGGACCAAAGAAGGACTAAAGGAAGCACTGTTTGACGGCCGGACGGTCGCCCGGAAAGATCATTTTCTGATCGGCAGGGAGGAGCACCTGGTGCCTCTGTTGCAGGCCTGCCTGGTTGTTACGGGAAGTTCTTACTTGCCCAACACAGAGGTACTGGAACTGGAGATCACCAATCTTTCGTCCAACCGGTTTATTCTGGAAAACATCAGCGAGTATTCATTCCATCTGCACACACAGGTGTTCGAAGTTGAGCCCTTCGAAACGATGAGCATTCTTGTAAAGACGGTGAATGTGCTGGACGAAATCAGCTTGCCGCTCCGTGTTCTCAATGCGGTCATGGCACCTCGGACCAGCCCGTCCATCACTCTGGAAAGTGTGATGGAATAGGATTGTTATGACAAAATCATCCGAATCAGAAACCGGCCGATTATTGTTGTGATTAATAACGGTAGAATTTACTGTATCCCCTGCCTGTTGCTTGGAAATCAGAGTATTATCGGCGCCCGAAGATAATCTCACCTGAAAAATCCAGAAGAACCTGAAATACAATAATCAAGATAAATGGAGGAAGTAGCAATGAGGATCAATTTACTCAAATATTACAGTATGTTGATTACTATAGTTTTGCTTTCATGGATACTGGCAGGCTGCAATGATTCCACTTCCATCACTCCAGAGCCCGGTCAAAAAGTGAAAGTACTATCCTACAATGTATGGATCGGTTTTCAGGAGCAGGACAGTCTTATCTTGTCAAAATATACCGACTGGGTGAACAGGTTGGACCCGGATATCATAGCCTACCAGGAACTCAATCATTACACCCAGGAAGATCTTGAGGAACTGGCTGATGAATATTCGCATCCCTTTGCCATTCAGTCCAAAGAAGAGGGTTATCCGGTCGCCCTGAGCTCCAAATTCCC